>JAGRMT010000158.1 GCA_020441125.1 Roseivivax sp. | reverse complement strand
AATATCGACTGCGTGCTGTTCCGCGAGCGCTGGATGGTGGCCGAGAACACCTTAAGTCGGCGGTGGTACCACAAGAACGTCATGTCCGAACTGATGGGCAACATCTACGGCAAGTACGACGCCAAGCCGCAGGGCTTTGTGCCGGGGGGCATGTCGCTTCATAACATGATGTTGCCGCACGGACCGGACCGCGACGCCTTCGAGGGCGCCTCCAACGTCGAGTTGAAGCCGCACAAGCTGGACAACACCATGTCATTCATGTTCGAGACCCGCTTTCCCCAGCACCTGACCGCCTTCGCCGCGCGCGAAGCGCCGCTGCAGGACGATTACATCGACTGCTGGGCAAGCCTGGAAAAGAAGTTCGACGGCACGCCCGGCAAGAAGTGAGGATTGGGGGCGCTGCCCCCAAACCCCCGGAGTATTTCGGCAAAGAAGAAGCAGCAAAGGGTGTGCGGGATGGCATTGCTCCGGTCCTGGATCGACAGCGCGAACACGGCCGAAACGCCGTTTCCATTGAACAACCTGCCGTACGGGGTTTTCTCGGTGGGGGAGGGCGATCTGCGCTGCGGCGTGGCGATCGGCGACCGGATCGTCGACGTGACCGGGCTGGAGGCGGCAGGGGTTTTGCGCGCCGACCCGGAGGCGGATGTGCTGGACGCGCCGGCTTGGAACGATTTCATGGAACTGGGGCCGGCGGCCTGGGCGCGATTCCGCGCCGGGCTGACGGCCTTGCTGGCCGAGGATGCGGGCGAGGCGGCGCGCGACGCGGTGACCACCTATTCGGTGCCGCTGGCGCGGGCGACGCTGCACCTGCCGTTCCGGATCAGCGAATACACCGATTTCTATGCCGGCAAGCATCACGCCACCAACGTGGGTACGATGTTCCGCGGGCCGGAGAACGCATTGCCGCCGAACTGGCTGTCGATCCCCATCGGTTATAATGGCCGGGCGTCCTCGGTGGTGGTGTCGGGCACGCCGGTGGTGCGGCCCTGGGGCCAGGTCAAGGCGCCGGATGCGGAGCTGCCGCGGTTTGCGCCTTCGGCCCGGTTCGATTTCGAGTTGGAGCTGGGCGCGGTGGTGGGCGTGCCGTCCGAGGGCATGGTGTCGGTGGCCCAGGCGGATGCGATGATCTTCGGCTATGTGCTCTTGAACGACTGGTCGGCGCGCGACATCCAGGCCTGGGAGTATCAGCCGCTGGGCCCGTTCCAGGCGAAAGCGACGGCGACCACGATCAGCCCGTGGATCGTGCCGGCGGCGGCGCTGGCGCCTTTCCGGCGCCCGACCCCGGCGCGCGAGCGGGACTTGCTGCCTTACCTGCGCGAGCCGGGCCCGATGCTGTATGACATCGCGCTGGAGGTTGCGCTGGCGCCGGACGGCGGCGGCGAGACGGTGATCGCGCGCACAAACTACGGCGAGATGTACTATTCCTCGGCCCAGCAACTGTGCCATCACGCCACTTCGGGCTGTCCGATGCGGGTGGGCGATCTGCTGGGATCGGGCACCATTTCGGGGCCGGAAAAAGGCGCGCGCGGATCGATGCTGGAATTGAGCTGGGGCGGCAAGGAGCCGGTTGCGCTGACCGGTGGCGGCGAACGGCGCTTCCTGGAAGATGGCGATACGGTCACGCTGCGCGGGCATGCGCAGGGGGCGGGGTACCGCATCGGCTTTGGCGAATGCACCGGGCAACTGCTGCCGGCGCGCGAGATGCCCGGCTGGGCAAAAGGAGAGACGGAATGAGCAAGGCCTTTGCCTCTGCCGGCGACATGGCGGAAAAGAAGACCAGCTTCACGCAAGTTGGCGAAGGGCTTTATGCCTTCACTGCCGAGGGCGACCCCAACACCGGGGTGATCATCGGCGACGAGAGCGTGATGATCGTCGAGGCGCAGGCCACGCCGCGCCTGGCGCGCAAGGTGATCGACTGCGTGCGCGGCGTCACCGACAAGCCGATCAGCCACCTGGTGCTGACCCATTACCACGCCGTGCGCGTGCTGGGCGCTTCGGCTTACGGAGCGCGCGAGATCATCATGTCCGATACCGCCCGCGCCATGGTGGCCGAGCGGGGGCAGGAGGATTGGGACAGCGAGTTCGACCGTTTCCCGCGCCTGTTCCAGGGGCATGAGGAAATCCCCGGCCTGACATGGCCGACCACGACATTCTCGGACGCGATGACCGTCTACCTGGGCAAGCGGCGCGTTGACATCATGCATCTGGGCCGTGCCCACACGGCGGGGGACGCGGTGGTCTGGGTGCCCGACCAGGAGGTTATGTTCACCGGCGATATCGTCGAATACCACTCGGCCTGTTACTGTGGCGACGGGCATTTCGGCGATTGGGAAGACACGCTGATGAACATCGCCGCCTACGAGCCGAAGGCCATTGCGCCGGGGCGGGGCGACGCACTGGTGGGCGAGGAGATGGTCGCCCGGGCCATCGCCAGCACCGCCGATTTCGTCAATTCGACCTACCGGCCGGCAGCACGGGTGGCGGCGCGCGGCGGCACGCTGAAAGAGGCCTGGGACGCGGTGCGCGCCGAATGCGACCCGAAGTTCGCCGAGTACGCGATCTATGAACATTGCCTGCCGTTCAACGTCGCCCGCGCCTACGACGAGGCGCGTGGTATCGACACGCCGCGCGTCTGGACGGCCCAGCGCGACAAGGAGATGTGGGCGGCGCTGCAGGGGTGAATGGTCTGCGACGAAGATCATTCGCCACCGGAAGAGCTTCGTCGGAAGCGCTTCGATCTGACACCGGAGGAGGAGGCCGGGAATGACGCACAAGCCGATGCAGGACCGCTATAACCTCGCCTTCAAGCTCTATCCCTATACCCGCTCGCCCGACCAGGACGCGGTCGACCCGGTGCGCCGCCCGGTGGTTGTCATGGGGGGCGGGCCGATCGGTGTGGCCACGGCGCTGGACCTGGGGTTGCAGGGCATCCCGGTCGTGGTGCTGGACGATCACGAAGGCATCGGCCAGGGCAGCCGGGCGATCTGTTTTGCCAAGCGTTGCCTTGAAATCGCCGACCGCTATGGCGCCGCGGCGCCGATGCTGGACAAGGGGGTGGTCTGGAACCTTGGCAAGGTGTTCCACGAGGACCGCAAGGTCTTCGAGTTCAACCTGCTGCCCGAGGCCGGGCACAAGTTTCCCGCCTTCATTAACCTGCAACAGCCCTATTTCGAGAAGTTCCTGATCGACCGCGTAAGGCAGGCCCAGGCCGAAGGCGCGCCGATCGAGATCCGCGGCCGCAACGCTGTCTTTGGCGTCGATGTCGCCGAGGATCACGTTACCCTGCAGATCGACACGCCCGAAGGCGCCTATGTGCTTGAGGCCGACTGGCTGATCGGCTGCGATGGCGCCTCTTCGCCGCTTCGCAAGATGATGGGTCTCGATTTCGAAGGCAGGGTGTTCCAGGACAGTTTCCTGATCGCCGACATCACCATGCAGGCGGCCTTTCCGACCGAGCGCTGGTTCTGGTTCGAGCCAAGCCACAAGGCCGGCGCCTCGACGCTGTTGCACAAGCAGCCCGACGGGGTCTGGCGTGTCGACTTCCAGATCGGCTGGGACGTCAACCGCGCCGAGGAACTGAAGGAAGAGAACGTTCGCCGCCGCCTGACCGCGATGCTGGGGCCGGACGTGGAATACGATATCGTCTGGACCTCGATCTATACCTTCCAGTGCCGGCGGATGAAGAAATTCCGCCACGGCCGGGTGATCTTTGCCGGCGACGCGGCGCATCAGGTCAGCCCGTTCGGCGCGCGCGGGGCCAATTCCGGCATGCAGGATGTCGACAACCTGGGTTGGAAACTGGGTATGGTGCTGCGCGGGCAGGCGCCCGAAGGCCTGCTTGACAGCTATGACGCCGAGCGGCGCCACGGCGCCGATGAGAACATCCTGAACTCGACCCGCTCGACCGACTTCATCACGCCCAAGTCGAAGATCAGCCACATCTTCCGCAATGCCGTTCTAGACCTGGCCGAGCGCTATCCCTTTGCCCGGCCGCTGGTGAACTCGGGCCGGCTGTCGGTGCCCTGCACCTATGACGGATCGGCCCTGAACACGCCTGACGCGCTGCCCGGCGGTCCGGCCCGTACCCGGCCCGGCAGCCCGTGCCCCGACGCGCCGCTGGGCGATGGCTTCCTGCTGAACCGGCTGGGCGGGGGTTTCACGTTGCTGGCGCTGAACGCCGAGACGCCCGGCATACCGGCCGATGATGGCGTCGCCGCCAACATTCTGGCGCTGACTGGTGCCGACGATCCGACTGGCGCGCTGGCCGCACGCTATCTGGGCGAGGCACCCGCAGCCATCTACCTGATCCGCCCCGACCAGCACGTGGCCGGGCGCTGGGCGTCGTTCGACGAAACCGCCGTGCGCGCCGCACTGCGCCGGGCCTGCGGCAAGGAGTGAGCCGATGCTGAACACAAATCCCAACATCGCCGATCCTGACGGGTTCTATGCCGCGCTGATCGCCGCGCATGACGGGCTGAGCGAGGAGCAGAGCGCCGCGCTGAATGCGCGGCTGATCCTGATCCTGGCCAATCACGTCGGCGATCCCGAAGTGCTGCGCGCCGCCCTGGCCGCGGCCCGCCCGGCGAATTGACATCCCGGCCGCCGGGGCGCACCAAGCCCGGGCAAGGAGGCCTGCCATGACCCAGACCGATATTCCCGGCGCGATTGCCGCGCTCAAGTCCCTGCTGGGCGAGCGTCTGTCGACCGGCGCCTCGCTGCGCGAGATGCACGGCCGCGACGAGGCTTACAGCACCCCGGCGCTGCCCGATGCGGTGGCTTTTCCCGAAAGCACCGAAGAGGTCTCGCAGATCATGCGCATCTGCACGGCCCATGCCTGCCCGGTGGTGCCTTTCGGTATCGGCACCTCGCTTGAAGGGCACGTGATCCCGATCCACGGCGGGATCAGCCTGGACATGAGCCGCATGAACAAGGTGCTGGAGATCCACGAAAGCGATCTTGACGCGGTGGTGCAGCCCGGTGTCACCCGCACCCAGCTGAACGAGGCGCTGCGCGCCACAGGATTGATGTTCACCGTCGATCCCGGTGCCGATGCCACGCTTGGCGGCATGGCCTCTACCCGCGCCTCGGGCACCAACACGGTGCGTTACGGCACGATGCGCGACACGGTGCTGGCGCTTGAGGTGGTGCTGCCGGACGGGCAGGTGATCGAAACCGGCACGCGGGCGCGCAAGTCCTCGGCCGGTTACGATCTGACGCGGCTGTTCGTCGGCGCCGAGGGCACGCTGGGTGTGATCACCCGGCTGACGGTGCGCTTGTTCGGCGTGCCCGAGGCGATATCGGCCGCCACCTGTGCCTTCGACACCATTGCCGACGCGGTCGACACGGTGATCGAGGCGATCCAGCTGGGTATCCCGATGGCCCGGATCGAGCTGCTGGACGAGGTACAGATGCGCGGGATGGCGATCTACAACCCCGACCTGGGCCTGCCGGAAAAGCCGCACCTGTTCCTGGAATTCCACGGCACCGAAGCGGGCGTGGCCGAACAGATCGAGATGTTCGGCGCGATCTGCGAGGATCACGGCGCATCGGGCTTTGCCTGGGCCAACCGTGCCGAGGATCGCAACCGGCTGTGGCAGGCGCGGCACAACGCCTATTACGCGGGCAAGAGCCTGCGCCCGGGCTGCGCCGGTGTGGTCACCGATTGCTGCGTGCCGATCTCGGCGCTTGCGGGCTGCATTGCCCGAACCAAGGAGCTGATCGCAGAGTCCGGCCTGATCGCGCCGCTGGTCGGCCACGTCGGCGACGGCAATTTTCACCTGCTGATCCTGGTCGAGCCGGGCAACGAGGACGAAATGCGCCGCGCCAATGCGCTGGCCGGCGCGGTCAACCGCGCCGCGCTGGATTTCGGCGGTACCGTCACGGGCGAGCATGGCGTCGGTACCGGCAAGATGAAGTACATGGCGCTGGAACACGGCGCAGCCTATGCGCTGATGGGCACGATCAAGAAGGCAGTCGATCCGTTGAACATCATGAACCCGGGCAAGATGGTATCGGTCAACTGACGGTCTTGCGCCTCGGCCGCCCCGGCGACAAGCTGGCGCGGCACAACAATGGGACAGGCCGATGAAGCGAACCGCAGGCGCAGCCGGGCAGGGGATGCCGCGATGACCGACAGCACCAGGCCGCTCGCCGGGATTCGCGTGCTTGACCTGACCAACGTGCTGGCCGGGCCCTTTGCCTGTCACCAGCTGGCCCACCTGGGCGCCGAGGTGATCAAGGTCGAGGTGCCGGGCCGGGGCGATCTTGCACGCCAGTTGGGGGCTGACCCGGCGCTGAACGCGGCCGACATGGGCGTTTCCTTCCTGGCGCAGAACGCCGGCAAGCGGTCGATGACGCTGAACCTGAAATCCGCGCGGGGCCGCGACCTGCTCAAGGCGCTGGTACGCCGCGCCGACGTTCTGGTGGAAAACTTCCGCCCCGGCGTGATGGCGCGGTTGAGCGTGGGGCCCGAGGTGCTGCGGGCAGAAAACCCGGCGCTGATCTACTGCGCCATCTCCGGTTTCGGCCAGGACGGACCTTGGCGCGACCGGCCGGCCTATGACCAGATCGTTCAGGGCGTTTCGGGCGTGATGTCGGTGACCGGCGCACCGGGACAGGGGCCGATGCGGGCCGGTTATCCGGTATCCGACACGGTGGGCGGTCTTACCGCTGCGCTGGCGATCACTGCGGCGCTGAACGCGCCCGTGCGTGGCTGCGTCATCGACGTGTCGATGCTGGAGGCGACGCTGGCCACGATGGCCTGGACCGTATCGAACCACCTCATCGCCGGGGTGGCGCCGCAGCAGAATGGCAACGAGAACCCCACCTCGGCACCCTCGGGCATGTTCCGCACCCGCGACGGTTTCGTGAACATCGCCGCCAACAAGGATGACCAGTGGGTTCTGCTGGCCCGCCACATCGGCCGCGCCGACCTGCTGGACCACCCCGACTATCGCACGCGCGAGGACCGCAAGGCGCATCGTCTGGCGCTGGCGGCCGAGATCGAGAGCGTGCTGACGACGCAGGACTCTGAAACCTGGGTCGAGGCGCTGAATGCGCTGGGCGTTCCAACCGGGCCGGTTCTGACCGTGCCGCAGATACTCGATCATCCGCAGGTCGCCGATCGCGGGTTCCTGGCACAGATGACGGCGCCCGGCGTCGACCGTCCGGTGCGCGTGGTGCGCACCGGGATGAAGATCGACGGCGTGCCGCCGAGCGTGGCCGAAGGCCCGCCGGCGCTGGGCGCCGATACCGAAGCAGTCCTGCGGGACATCGGCCTGCCGGCCGAGGAAATCGCCCGGCTGCGGGCGGAAGGAGTGATATGAGCGACGTTTCAGACTGGTGGAGTACCGCCATCATCGACATGGAGCCGGGGCGCATCGCCTTTCGCGGCCACCCCGTGCAGGACCTGATCGGCAACGTCAGCTTTCCGCAGATGATCTGGCTGTTGCTGCGCGGCGATCTGCCCACCGAAGGCCAGGCGCGGCTGCTTGAGGCGGCGCTGGTTTCGGCGGTCGATCACGGCCCGCAAGCGCCCTCGATTGCCGCGGCGCGGATGGCCGTCACCTGCGGGCTGCCGCTGAACGGGGCAATGGCCAGCGCGGTCAATTTCCTCGACGACGTGCACGGCGGCGCCGGAGAACAGGCGGTAGAGCTTTACAGCCGCATAGACGCCAGCGGCGACACCGCGGGCGAGGTGGCGCGCTGGCGGGCCGAGCATGGCAAGTACATCCCCGGCTTCGGGCACCGCTTTCACAAGCCGGTCGACCCGCGCGCGCCGCGTCTGATGGCGCTGGTGCGCGAGGCCGCCGCCCAGGGCGTGTGCTCTGGCCGTTTTGCCGATATCGGCGAGGGGATCGAGCGGCACTTGGCGCAAACCGCGGGCAAGGCCGTGCCGATGAACATCGACGGCGCCACGGCGGTGATCTACGCCGAGCTCGGCTTCGCCGCGCCCTTGGCGCGCGGGCTGTTCTGCCTGTCGCGCTCTGTCGGGATTCTGGCCCATGCCTGGGAGCAGAAGCAGCAAGGCGGCCGCAACAAGGGGCCAACCCCGCCCGCCTATCGCTGGACCTACACCGGCGAGCCGACGGCCTGACAGGACCCGTGCGCGAAAACTGGGATTTTGCGCATAGCTTGGACTGGACAAAGCCCGGTAGCCCCCGCATGGTATACCAGATGTCCCGAAAAATGGGGCACGCCGCGGCCCCAACGGGCCGCGGTCCGATCTTGGGAGGAAACATATGAAAAAGCATATCAAAGGCTTCGGCCTTGGCGCGTTCTTTGCATTCGCAATGGGCACCTCGGCGCTGGCGACCGAGTGCATCGCCCCGGCAAACCCGGGCGGCGGCTGGGACTTCACCTGCCGTCAGATTGGCAAGATCCTGTTTGACATCAAGCAGGTCGATGCGCCGGTCCAGGTGACCAACATGTCGGGCGGCGGCGGCGGCCTGGCCTATGCCCATGTTGTGAACGAGCGCGGCTCGGATCCCGACCTGATCGTCGCGGCCTCTTCGGCCACCACCACCCGTCTGGCGCAGAACGCCTTTGCCGGCATGACCGCCGACCAGGTGCGCTTTGTCGGTGCGATCGGCGCCGATCCGGGCGTGATCGTGGTTGCCAAGGACAGCCCGTTCCAGTCGCTTAACGACATGGTTGAGGCGATCAAGGCCGATCCCGGCTCCGTTGCCTTTGCCGGCGGTTCCGCCGCGGGCGGCTTCGACCACCTGAAGGTGCTTCAGGTGCTGAAGGCTGCCGGCTTCGACGACATCCGCTCGGTCAAGTACATCGGCGTCGACGGCGGCGCGGATGCCGTGACCCAGACCGTGGGCGGCTTCACCCAGGGCATGACCGGCGACATGTCGGAAATCGTCGGCTTCCTGAAGTCCGGCGAAGTCCGTGCGCTGGCAGTCCTGACCGAAGATCGCGTGCCTGGCTTCGAAGACATCCCGACCGCACGCGAGCAGGGCCTCGACGTGGTTGCGGTGAACTGGCGCGGCCTCTACGTGCCCAAGGACATCACCGACGATCAGTTCAAGGCATGGGCAGAAAAGCTGCAAGCCGTGGCTGACAGCGCCGAGTGGAAAGAGGCAATGGCCGCCAACGGCCTGGCCCCCTTCACCAAGGTGGGTGACGACTTCCAGAACTGGGTCAACGGCGTGGTCGCACAGACCGTCGAATTGTCCAAGGAAATCGGGGTCCTCCAGTAATGGCTGGCGACCGCATCTTTGGTGCGGTGATGATCGTGGTGGCGCTGGGGTACATCCTCAGCGCCACAACGATACAGGTCCCGCTGTTTCCTGACCCCGTGGGGCCAAAAACCTTTCCCTTCATGATCGGCGGCGGCGTGATCGTCTGTGCGCTGTACATGATGTTCCGCCCCGATCCCGAGGCCGACTGGCCGCCTTTGCGGTCCCTGTTGTCTCTGGTGATCGCAACGATCGTGATGATCGGCTACACCTACACGCTCAAGCCGCTGGGGTTCCTGATACCCACCGCGCTGGCTGCCGGCATTCTCAGCTATCAGCTGTCGCCGCGACCCGTCGCGGCCATCCTGACCGGTGTCGGCCTTGCTGTCGGCCTGTTCGTTCTATTCCGCTATGGGCTCGATCTTGGGCTCCAACCCTTCCCCAGAGGATGGCTCTGAGCGATGGACCTGCTGTCGAATCTCGCGCTCGGTTTTTCGATCGCGCTGTCTCCGTTTACATTGATGCTGGCCGTGATCGGCTGCTTTCTGGGCACGATCATTGGCGCATTGCCGGGATTGGGCCCGTCGAACGGCGTCGCGATCCTGATCCCGATCACCTTCTCGCTTGGTTTTGATGCCACTTCGGCGCTGGTGCTGATGACATCGGTCTATTACGGCGCGATGTACGGCGGCCGGATCAGTTCCATCCTGCTGAACATCCCGGGCGACGAACCGGCCCTGATGACCACGCTTGACGGTTATCCGATGGCCAAGCAAGGCAAGGCGGGCGACGCGCTGGTGATCTCTGGCGTGGCCAGCTTTGTCGGCGCCTTCCTGGCGACGATCGCGCTGATGCTCCTTGCGCCCTACATCGCGCGGCTGGCTTACAAGTTTGGCCCGGCCGAGTATTTCGCACTGTACCTGCTGGCCTTTTCGACGCTGGGCGGCATGGCGTCGAACAACCAGGCCAAGGCAGCCATGGCTTCACTGATCGGGCTTGGCCTGGCGATGATCGGGCAGGGCCAGTCCGGCACGCCACGCTTCGTTCATGGCAACCTGCACCTGATGGACGGCATCGACTTCCTGGTGGCCATCGTCGGCCTGTTCGCGGTATCCGAGGTGTTCGTCTTCCTCGAAAGTCACGGCAAGGAAAGCTCGATCGGCGTCAAGCTGGAAAAGGTCACCGTGCCGGTCAAGGAACTGGCAGCAACCTTCTGGACGATGATCCGAGGCTCGATCATCGGTTTCGTCGCCGGGGTGCTGCCCGGTGCGGGTGCCTCGCTGGGTTCCTTCATGGCGTACATGGCGGAAAAATCCTACATCGGCGAGAAGGGCAATTTCGGCAAGGGCGACCCGCGCGGCGTGGCCGCGCCCGAGGCCGGCAACAACGCCGCCGCCGGCGGCGCCCTGGTGCCGATGCTGACGCTGGGCGTGCCCGGCTCCGGCACCACGGCCGTGTTGCTGGCGCTGCTGATGACGCTGAACATCACCCCCGGCCCGACCCTGTTCACCGACCGGCCCGAAGTTGTCTGGGGCCTGATCGCCACGCTGCTGATCGCCAACTTCGTGCTGCTGGCGATGAACGTGCCGATGGTGAAGATCTTCGTGCGCATCCTGATGGTGCCCCCGGCGATCCTTCTGCCGGGCGTGACGATGATTTCCTTCGTCGGTATCTACTCGCTGTCGGGCTCCAGCTTCGACCTGCTGCTGATGATCCTGTTCGGCATCATGGGCTGGCTCTTCCGCAAGATGGACATTCCGACCGTGCCGATCATCCTCGGCATCCTGCTGGGCGGCAGCATGGAGGACAACCTGCGCCGCGCCATGACGCTGTCGGGGGGCGATCCGCTGTACCTGTTCTCCTCGCCGATCGCGGTTGTCCTGTGGGTCATGGCCATCCTCGGTTTCGTCGCACCGATCTTCCTGCGCCGCTACCTGCGCAAACCGCCAGCGGTCACCGACTGATGGTGCGCATCCTGATCCCCGCGGGCGCCCTGGGCCTTGGCTATGACAAGGCCGCCCTGGCCCGCGGGATCGCCAACAAGCCCGACCTGATCGCCATCGACGGCGGCAGCACCGACAGCGGGCCCAGCTACCTGGGCCGCGGCGTGTCGAAATACTCCCGCGCCTCGACCAAACGCGAATGGGCCGGCCTGATCGAGGCGCGCGAGGCGGCCGGCGTGCCCCTGGTCATCGGCACGGCGGGCACCTGCGGCGCCGGCAGTGCGGTGGACTGGCTGGTCGAGATCACCGAAGAGATCCTGCGCGAAACCGGCCGCACCGCCCGCATCGCCGTGCTGAAATCCGACCAGCCCGCCGCCCGCGTCGCCGCCGCGCTGGCTGAGGGCCGCATCGCACCGCTGCACCCGGCGCCGCCGATCTCGGCCGAGATCCTCGGCAGTTGCACCAACATCGTCGCCCTGGCCGGGGCCGAGCAGATCAACGCCGCCCTCGCCACCGGCGCCGACATCGTCATCGCCGGCCGCACCACCGACACCGCCATCATCGCCGCGCTGCCGCTGGCCCGGGGCTGCCATTCCGGCGGCGCCTGGCACGGCGCCAAGATCGGCGAATGCGGCGCGCTGTGCTCGACCAACCCGATGTCCGGCGTCATCCAGATCGACTTCGACAGCACAGGCTTCACCGTGACCCCGCTTGCCGAAGGCGCGCGCGCCACGCCGCACACCGTCTCGGCGCACATGCTGTACGAAAACTCCGACCCCTTCGTTCTGTTCGAGCCCGGCGGCCACCTCGATGTCACCGCCGCGCGCTACACCGCGCTGCCCGATGGCAAGTCCGTCCGCGTCGAAGGCTCGGTCTGGACACCGTCCGAGACCTACACCGTCAAGCTCGAAGCCGCCCGCGCCACCGGCTTCCAGACCGTCTCGATCGCGCTCCTTCGCGACGCCCGCTATGTCGAGAACGCCGCGCATTGGGCAGCAGACATCATCGCACAATGCCGCGACAAGGTGGCAGACCGTCTTGGCCTGGCGCCCGACGCCTACCGGATCGAGATCCGCCTGATCGGCCACGATGCCACCCTCGGCGCGCTCGAAACCCGCCCCGCCACCGCGGCGGAACTGGGCGCGCTCGCCATCGTCACCGCCCCCACCCAGGCCCAGGCGGCCGAGATCGCCAAGCTGCTCAACCCCTACCTGCTGCACCACCCGCTGACGGCGGAAGAGGAAATGCCCACCTTCGCCTTCCCCTTCTCTCCGCCCGAGATGGACCGCGGCGCGATCTATGAATTCTGCCTCAACCACGTGATGACCCTGGCAGACCCGATGGAGGCCTTCACCCTGACCCTGCGAGAGCCTTCCCATGCCTGATCTCGGCTCACTGGTTCACAAGGTGCGCTCCAAGAACGCCGGCCCGTTCTGGGTCACGCTCGATATCTTCTGCGGCGACGCGCAAACCTTCGCCCGCGTCTGCCACGGCCTCGACACCGCCGCTGTCGCCGCGCTGTTCGGCGCCGCGCCGGATACGGTCAAGCGCTTCGACATCGCCGATCTGAACGTGGTCAAGATCAGCCTGCCGCGCCCGGTGATCCAGGGCGGCGTGGCTGACCGCGACATGCACGGCGCCGCCTGGGGCCCGCTGCTATCCGAGATGCAGATCGCCTGACTCAGGGCCGAAGGCGCCGTCCTTTGCCGTTCGGACACCGTCTGTGCCAGGCATCCTTCTACCGCACCCCCTCCTTCTTCTTGCTTCAAATACCCCTCGGGGGAGCTTGAGGGGGCAGACAGCCCCCTCAATGCAGCCTTTCCGCCCGCGCGCCGCGCCTTAAAGGCAATCGGCCAGAGCCGCCGCGACGCCGCGCAGCATCTGTGCATACTGCCCCGGCGCGCCCGCATCGCTGGTTCCCAGCGGGTCGATCACCGCCACGTCGAACCGCCCGGCGCCGAACACGGCGTCGATCCGCCGGGTGCTGAACTGCGGCTCGATCAGCACGCAATGCGCGCCGCGCGCCTCTGCCGCGTCGCGCAGCGCCTCCAGCTGTGCAGGGCCGGTCTCGGCGCCGTCCTCACCCGAAATCGCGCCCAGAACCTCCAGTCCGAAACTGTGCTCCAGGTATTGGAACGCGTCGTGGTAGACCAATACCGGCGCCGGCCCCAGCGCGCGCACGGCGGCCTGCACCTCGGCCGCGGCGGCGTCGATCCCGGCCCGGCCGGCGTCGGCATTGGCGCGGTACTCGGCGGCGTGCTCAGGGTCGGCCTTGGCCAGCGTTTCGGCCAGCACGCCCAGCCACAGCTTGGCGTTTTCCGGGTCCAGCCAGGCATGGGCATCGGTGCCGCCGTGGCCGTGTTCGCCGTCCTCTTCATGGCCCCAGTCGCGGGCCTCAAACAGGGTGGTGCCCGGCAGGTCCATCAGCACGACACGCGGCGCGTCCGGCGCCAGCGTGTCGAGACTGCCCGCCAGCCACGGTGCCAGCGCCGGGCCCATCCACACCACCAGCTCGGCCTGTTCCAGCGCCCGCGCATCGGTCGGGCGCAGCGCATAGCCATGCGGCGAGGCACCGGGCGAGACAATCACCGCCGGGCTGCCGAGGTCGCCCAGAACCTGTGCCACCAGCCCTTGCACCGGCAGGATGTCGGTCACCACCCGCGGCGGTTCGGACCAGGCGGCACCGGCGGACAGGATCAGGGCGGACAAGGTGGGCAGCAAGCGCATGGCGGGGCTTTCGCGTTGTTATGATATAACATTGTCAGGCCTTGATAAGGGTTACAATATAACATATCAAGCACCGACTTGCGGAGTCCGCCCATGACCGATCCTCTTGGATTTTCCAGCCACAACCACGCTCGTTGCATTGCCGGCAGCGTTGCCACGGTCGAGGCCGCCTGCGCGGCGCAGAAGCTGCAACTGACCCCGGTGCGCCGCCGCGTGCTTGAGATCCTGTTGCAGGAGCATCGCGCGCTGGGCGCCTACGAGATCCTCGACATCCTGCGGGCCGAGGGGTTGGGCTCGCAGCCGCCGGTGGCTTACCGGGCGCTCGAGTTTCTGACGGCACATGGCTTTGCCCACCGGATCGAGCGGCTCAACGCCTTTGTCGCCTGCGCCACCCCGGGCGAGGATCACGCCGCCGCCTTCCTGATCTGCCGGGTCTGCGACCATGTCGCCGAAGCCGCCACCGAGCCGGCCGCAGGGCGGCTGGGCGTCACCGCGCGCGAGGCTGGCTTCAGGATCGAACGCGCCGTGCTGGAGGCCGAGGGCGTCTGCCCCAACTGCCGTCAGGATGCCGACGCATGAGCCTGCTCGACGTTTCCGGCGTCACCGTGCGCCTGTCCGGCCAGACGGTCCTGTCGCATGTCGACCTGTCGATCGAGCCGGGCGAGATCGTCACCATTGTCGGGCCCAACGGTTCTGGCAAGACGACACTGCTGCGCACCATCATCGGCGCGGTGGCTCCGTCGCAGGGACAGGTCATCCGCGCGCCGGGGCTGCGCGTCGGCTATGTTCCGCAAAAGCTGCATATCGACCCAACCCTGCCCATGACGGTTCGGCGCTTTCTTGACCTGCCCGTGCGGGTCACCGAGGCCGCCGCGGCCGAAGCGCTGGCCGAGGCCGGGGCCGAGGGGCTTGCGGCCCGCCAGATGGCCGACTTGTCGGGCGGCCAGTTCCAGCGCGTGCTGCTGGCCCGCGCCCTGCTGGGCAAGCCGCAGCTCTTGATCCTGGACGAGGCGACGCAGGGCCTGGACCAGCCCGGCTCGGCCGAATTCTACCTGCAGATCGAGCGGGTGCGCGCCGACCTGGGCTGCGCCGTTCTGATGGTCAGCCACGAACTTCACGTGGTCATGGCCGCCTCGGACCGGGTGATCTGCCTTAATGGTCATGTCTGCTGTCATGGGGCGCCAGAGCAGGTGGCCTCGGCCCCCGAATACCGCGCGCTGTTCGGCACCGGCACGCGCGGCGCGCTGGCGCTGTACCGGCATGAACACGATCATGCCCACGATCATGATCACGACCACGGCCATGGCCACGGGCATCATCATGACCATGCACACAACCACGGGCCGGCGGCATGACCTTGCTTGACAGTTTCCTGGTCCGCGCGGCGCTGGCCGGCGTCGGTGTGGCGCTGGCTGCCGCGCCGCTGGGCTGCTTCGTCGTCTGGCGGCGCATGGCCTACCTGGGCGATGCCACCGCCCATGCCGCGATCCTCGGCGTGGCGCTGTCGCTGGCATTGAACCTGCCGGTGATCGCCGGCACGCTGATCGTCGCCGTTGCGGTGGCGCTGGGCGTCGCACGTCTGTCGGGCCGCACCCTGGCCGCCGACTCGCTTCTGGGGGTGATGGCCTATTCCGGCCTGGCTTTCGGCCTTGTCGCCGTGGCCGCGCTGCCGCCGCCGCGGATCGACCCGATGGCCTACCTGTTCGGCGACATCCTGTCGGTCGGCAAGGGCGACCTGGCGGTGATCTGGATCGGCGCCGCGCTGGTGCTGACGCTGGTCTGGGCGCGCTGGTCTGCGCTGCTGACCGCAACGCTGAACGCTGACCTGGCCGCCGCCGCCGGCTTCAACCCCCGGCGCGAGTCGCTGTGGCTGACGCTGGCGCTGGCGCTGGTGGTCGCGGTGGCGATCCAGGTCGTGGGCGCGCTCTTGATCTCGGCGCTTCTGGTGATTCCGGCAGTCACCGCCCGCGGCTTTGCCCGCACACCCGAGCAAATGGCCATCTTGGCCGCGGCCTTGGGGGTAACGGCGGCATTGGGCGGGCTGGCGGTGTCTTACCGTTTGGACACGCCAACGGGGCCCACCATCGTCTGTGTCGCGGCGGTGCTGTTCGCGGTGCTTGGAAGTCTGTCCAGGCTGCGGGCGCAGAGCTGACCTCTGCCGCGAAGGCCCCTCTTGCATTTGCCGGCCCCGCTTCGCAACATGGCCCCATAACGCAAGAGTGAGGTCCGCCATGTCCCTGCGCGAATGCGCTCTGGCCGTTCGGGAAAATGCCTATGCGCCCTATTCCCGGTTCAAGGTGGGCGCGGCCCTTCAGACCGAGGACGGCACGGTCTATTCCGGCTGCAACGTCGAGAACGTCGCCTATCCCGAAGGCACCTNNGCACCTGCGCCGAGGCCGGCGCGATTGCCGCCATGTGCGCCGCCGGCGCACGGGTGATCACAGAGGTTTACGTTATCGCTGACAGCCCCACTCCGGTGCCGCCCTGCGGCGGCTGCCGGCAGAAACTGGCCGAATTCGCTGCGCCTGGCGTGACGGTGACCTTGGCCAACCTCGACGGAACCGAGATGCGTACGACGGTGGGCGCACTGTTGCCCGGCGCCTTCGACGCCGGCCATATGGAGCGCAGCTGAATGGACGCCCGTACTGTCATCGCCCGCCTGCGCCGGGGCGAGCCCGCCGATGCCGAAAGCCTGGCCTGGTTCGCCCGGGGCCTTGCCGATGGAACCGTCACCGCGGCCCAGGCCGGGGCCTTTGCCATGGGCGTGTGCCTGCGCGGCCTGGGCGAGGAGGGGCGGACGGCCCTGACCCTGGCGATGCGCGATTCCGGCGATGTGCTGGACTGGGGCAAGGGCGCCCCTGTGCTGGACAAGCACTCTACCGGCGGGGTTGGCGACAGCGTCTCGCTGGTGCTGGCGCCGGCGCTGGCCGTTCTGGGCGCGCGGGTGCCGATGATCTCGGGCCGCGGGCTGGGCCATACCGGCGGCACGCTGGACAAGCTCGAAGCGATCCCCGGCTTTACCACCGGCCTGGACGAAGCACGCTTTCGCGCCATCGTGGAAGAGGTCGGCGCCGCCATCGTCAGCGCCGGGCCCAACATGGCCCCGGCGGACCGGCGGCTATACGCCATTCGCGATGTCACCGCCACGGTGGAAAGCCTGGACCTGATCACAGCCTCGATCCTGTCCAAGAAACTGGCGGCGGGGCTCGAAGGGCTGGTGCTGGACGTCAAGGTCGGCACCGGCGCCTTCATGAAAACGGCGGACGAGGCGCGCGAACTGGCGCAGGCGCTGGTCGATACCGCCAATGCCGCCGGCTGCCGCACCTGCGCGCTGATCACCGACATGAACCAGCCGCTGGCCCCCGCGCTGGGCAATGCGCTGGAGGTGCGAGAGGTGATGCGCGTTCTGACCGGCGCCGCCGAAGGCCCGCTGCTGGAACTGAGCGCCGAGCTGGGCGGCCCGTTGCTGGCACAGGCCGGGCTGGCACGCAGCGCCGCCGAGGGGTGCAAGGCAGTGGCCGCGGCAATCCGTGATGGCCGGGCAGCCGAACGGTTCGGCGCCATGGTCTATGCCCAGGGCGGCCCGCATGGTTTTGTCGAGGATTGGGCCCGGTTTCTGCCAGAGGCCCCGGTGATCCGCGAAGTGCCCGCACCCGAAAGCGGGCACATCCGCGCGATGGAGGGCGAGGCGCTGGGCCTGACCGTTGTGCGCCTGGGCGGCGGACGACAGGTGGAAAGCGATCGTGTCGATCCCGCCGTAGGGCTGTCAGACGTTCTGCCGCTGGGGACCGCCGTCACCAAGGGCCAGCCGCTGGCCCGTGTCCACGCCGCGCGCGAGGCCCAAGCCGACGCCGCGGTCAAGGAAGTGCAGGCGGCCATTGCCATCGGCGCCGCGCCGGACCTGCCCCCGCTGGTGCATGAAAGGATGGGCACATGAGAGCCTTCCTCGTGGTGATGGATTCGGTCGGCATCGGCGGAGCGCCAGATGCCGACCGGTTCTTCAACGGTGCCACGCCGGATACCGGCGCGAACACGTTGGGCCATATCGCACAGGCCTGTGCCGCGGGCCGTGCCGAAGAGGGGCGCAGCGGTCCGCTGTCGATACCCAACCTGGAAAGGCTGGGGGTCTTCGAGGCGCTTTATCTTGCCTCCGGCGTCGACCTGCGAGGGGAAGCGCAGGTTACCGGGCGCTGGGCAGCGGCGACAGAGACATCCCCGGGCAAGGATACCCCGTCAGGCCATTGGGAACTGGCCGGTCTGCCCGTACCGTGGGATTGGACATATTTCCCGGACACCACACCTGCCTTTCCCGCCGAACTGGTGGCAAAAGTCTGCGACCTGGCCGGAACCGACGGCATTCTGGGGAATTGCCACAGCTCCGGTACCGTGATGATCGAGCGATTTGGTGAAGAACACATTAAGACCGGCAAGCCGATTTGTTACACTTCGGCAGATAGCGTGTTCCAGATCGCCGCGCATGAAGACAGCTTTGGCCTTCAGCGCCTGCTGGATCTATGCGCGGCAATTGCCCCCACGCTGCATGCGATGCGTGTCGGTCGGGTGATCGCACGGCCCTTCGTCGGCCAGCCCGGCAGCTTTGCCCGCACCAAGAACCGGCACGATTACGCCATCACCCCGCCCGCGCCGGTGCTGACCAACTGGGTGCAGGACGCCGGCAATCCGGTTTATGCGGTCGGCAAGATCGGCGACATCTTCTCGATGCAGGGCATCGACGAGGTGCGCAAGGGCACCGACGCCGAGCTCGCCGAACACCTTCTGGATTGGGTCGCCACCGCGCCGCAAGGGGCCTTGGTGTTTGCCAACTTCGTCGAGTTCGACAGCCTTTACGGCCACCGCCGCAACGTGTCTGGCTATGCCGCCGCGCTGGAATGGTTCGACACGGTCGTGGGCCGGGTACTGGCCGCGATGGGGCAGGGCGATCTGCTGGTGATCAGCGCCGATCACGGCAACGATCCCACCTGGGTCGGCACCGATCACACGCGTGAACGGGTGCCCGTTCTGGTCGCCGGCGCCGGAACCGGTTCGGCCGGGCAGATCGCCTTTGCCGATGTTGCAACATCCATAGCAAAACACCTGAACGTGCCCGCTCAGGGCCCAGGGAGATCGTTTTTGTGAAAGAAGAACTGATGGAACGGGCAGCCGCGCTGCCCAAGGTCGAACTGCACCTGCACTTCGAAGGTGGCGCGCCGCCGGCTTTCATCCGTGGCCTGGCCAAGGAAAAACATGTCGATCTAAGCGGTATTTTCAACGCTGACGGCAGCTATGCCTACCGCGATTTCTGGCATTTCCTGTCGGTCTACGAGGCCGCCACGCAGGTGCTGCAAACACCAGAGGATTTCGCCCGCCTGACCCGCGCCGTGCTGGAGGAAAGTGCGGCAAGCGGCGTTATCTACAGTGAAACTTTCCTGTCACCCGAGTTCTGTGGCGGCGGTGACGTGGCTGCCTGGCGCGAGTACCTGCACGCCATCCGCGAGGCGGCCGACGCCGCCGAACGGGACCTGGGCATCGTGCTGCGCGGCATCGTCACGCCGATCCGCCACTTCGGCCCCGAGCGGGCCAAGCGCTCGGCCCTGTGCGCGGCTGAAACAGCCGATGACTGGCTGGTGGGCCTCGGCCTTGCCGGTGACGAAAAGCAGTGCAAGCCCAGGGACTTCGCCTATTGCTTTGACATGGCGCGCGAGGCCGGTCTGCGGCTGACGGCCCATGCCGGTGAATGGGGCGGGCCCGACTCGGTGCGCGATGCGATCGCCGATCTCGGGGTCGAACGGATCGGCCACGGCGTACGTGCGATCGAGGATCCGGCGCTGGTCGAGCGCATCGCCGAGGATGGCATCGTGCTGGAGGTCTGTCCCGGCTCGAACGTGTTCCTGGGCATTTACCCGACGCTGGCGCGGCACCCGATCGCGCGGCTGCGCGATGCGGGAGTAAAGGTGACCGTCTCAACCGACGATCCGCCCTTCTTCCATACCACGATGAAAAAGGAATATACCGACCTGGCACAAACCTTTGGCTGGGATGCCGAGACGCTGTCGGATATCACGCGCACGGCAGCCGAGGCCGCTTTCTGCGACGCGGCCACCAAGGAATCGCTGCTCAAACGCCTGGAGACCGCATGACCGAGCACCTGACCGTCGTCCATCACCCGCTGGTACAGCACAAGCTGACGCTGATGCGGGACAAGGAAACCTCGACCGCTTCCTTCCGGCAGCTGCTGCGCGAGATAAGCCAGCTGCTGGCCTACGAGATCACGCGCGAATTGCCGATGACCACCCGCGCCATCGAGACGCCCCTGACGCCGATGGACGCGCCGGTGCTGGCGGGCAAGAAGCTGGCGCTGATTTCGATTCTGCGCGCCGGCAACGGTTTGCTGGACGGGGTGCTGGAGCTGATCCCCTCGGCCCGCGTCGGCTTTGTCGGGCTGTACCGCGATGAAAAGACGCTGCAACCGGTGCAATACTACTTCAAGGTTCCCGAGGACCTGTCTGACCGTCTGGTGATCGCGGTCGATCCGATGCTGGCCACCGGCAACAGCTCTGCCGCGGCGGTCGATCTGCTGAAAAAGGCCGGCGCGACCAACATCCGATTCATGTGCCTTCTGGCCGCGCCCGAGGGCATCGCGCGGATGAAGGAGGCGCATCCGGACGTGCCCATCGTGACGGCGGCGGTCGATAGCCACCTGAACGAAAAGGGCTATATCGTGCCGGGCCTGGGNNNNCGACCGGATGTTCGGCACGAAATAGCGCCCGGGTCTGCTTTACACCGCAGGCGCAATCGGGCATGTTTTTACTACATCTGTGGGGGCAGGCATGAAACCAACACGAATTGTAGTATTGGCCGCTTGGGCGCTGGCCCCCCTGTGGTTGCCCGGCGCCGCGCCGGCGCAAACCCCCCGCGCGATCGAGGGGCCGGCCGAGGTGCCGCCGGCCTCCTACACCGGGATGCAGTATGTCGATAGCCGCGGCTGTGTCTATGTGCGCGCAGGTGTCGATGGCGCGGTTACCTGGGTGCCGCGGATGAACCGCTCGCGCGAGGTGATCTGCGGCCAGGTGCCGACGC
>JAGRMT010000157.1 GCA_020441125.1 Roseivivax sp. | reverse complement strand
ACCTCTTTTGGCGTTCCGATTTTCACGTTTTCTGTCCTCTTCGTCGTCAGAGTGCCCTGGTCTTCAGGCGAAAGTTGAATTGCGGCATAGAGTCACCATTCCCCGATGACAATCCATTCCGGCGGCGGCAGCCTTGGTGGCCCGCGTGATTAGACCCACCTTCTAGTTTGTTGCGCATAGCGTGTAAACTCCGCAACAAACTTGCGTCGCAACCGGGCCTCTTCGGGCTCGATAAAGCGTTTCTCGATGATCCAGACGAATATCGGGATCAGCGGCAGCGCCAGCACCGCGTCCCAGTACAGGATCATACCGGTCAGAAACAGCGCGTCGCCGAGGTAGATCGGGTTGCGCGTGCGCTTGAAGATGCCGCTGGTCACCAGCCGCGCAGCGGTCTGGTGCGGCATGATCGTGGTGCGCATCCGGCGCATTTCGAACACGGCCAATGCAGCCAGGATCAACCCGCCACCAACCAGAATACCCCCAAGCAGATCCGCCCAGACCGGGCCGAAGGACAGCCCGTAGCCGTAATGCGTCTTCTGCACCCAGGCAATCACCAGCGCTGCCAGCAGCCACACCGGCGGAATGTCGATCAGTTTCATGGTCAGCCCACCCGACGCTACGTCATGTGCCTATAGGGGCAAGTCGGGCGGTGCCGTCAACCACTGCTTTGGCACGCCCCTGTGCGGCGCGATGCACAGGGGTCATTCCCATTCCATTTCCTCGAACACGCGGCCGGCGTTCTTGGTCGCCAGTTCCTCGAACGTGTCGAGATGCGCCCATTGCGACTGATCGACGTAATAGGCGCCGGCCAGGTCGCCGCCTTCGTCGATATGGGCGCGAATCTTGGTGCGCAGGTCGACCAGGTAATCGTGGGTGTAGCGGGTGACCTGGGCCAGGTTCGTCGGATGGCCATGGCCGGGAATGATGTAGGTCGGATTCAGCGGGACAAGGCCGGTTTCCCAGGTCTCGATCCAGCAGCTGGTGCAGGTGTCCTGGAAAATCGGCGGCATGCGTTCATGGAACGCGATGTCACCGGCGATCATGAAGCCCCATTGCGGGATCCACACCTGTGTATCGCCCGGGCTGTGCGCCGGTCCCAGGTGCAGCACGTGCAGCGTCACCTCTCCCATCTCCACCACCTGTTCGTCGTCGAACGACAGGTTGGGCACGGCGACATACGTGCCTTCTGCCTTGTCGCGGTTGTAGACCTGCATCCCGGCGAGGATGGAATCGCCATGCGCCTGGACCTCGGCAATGGAATCGGCATGGGCCAGGATGTCGACGCCCTGGTCGCGCCAGTAGCTGTTGCCCAGCATCGCGTGGCCCTGTGCGTTTTCGTTGATCACCAGCTTGACCGGCTGATCGGTGACGGCCTTGATCTCGTCATGCAGGGCCCTGGCCAGCCGGGCCGAAGCGCCACCGTTGACCACCACCACCCCGTCGCCGGTTACGACGAAGGACAGGTTGTTGTTGTGGCCGGCGTTTTCATAAGTGGGCGGCGCCGTGGCGCCGATCGCGGTGAACACATGCGGGATCACCTCGACCGGCTTGTCGTAAAGCTCTGACTGCGGGTACTTGTCGGCGATATCCTCGCTGGCGAGAGCCGCCTGCGCCATCAATGCCGCGATCGCGGCCAGTGTCAGCTTGTCCATGGTATCCTCCCAAAGCGCGCCGATCACTTATTCACATACTTGAATTCGTCTTGCAAGACGCGCGTGCCGCAATCCGGTGGCGCGATTGGGGATGGCATGGGGCGCGGCGGCCGTGCCATGCTGCAAGCCGGGAGGATTGCCATGACACTGAAGGGAAAACACGCGCTGGTGACCGGCGGCGGCACCGGCATCGGGCTGGGCATCGCGCGGGCGCTGGCAGCCGAGGGCGCAGTGGTCACCATCACCGGGCGGCGGGCTGCCCCCCTGCAAGAGGCTGCGGGCGGCGGTCTGTTCGCGCAGGTGATGGATGTCACCGACGAGGCCGCCGTGGTCGACGGGATCGCGGCGGCGGTCCAGGCACGCGGGCCGGTGCAGATCTGTGTGCCCAACGCCGGCGTGGCAGAGGGCCGGGCGCTGCACAAGACCGACATGGACTTCTGGCGCGCGATGATGGCCACCAATCTTGACGGCACCTTCCTGACCATCCGCGAATGCCTCAATTCGATGCGGCAGACCGATTGGGGGCGGGTGATCGCCGTATCTTCCATCGCCGGGCTGCGTGGGCTGAAGGGCGCGCCGTGCTACAGCGCCTCCAAACACGGGGTGATCGGGCTGATCCGGGCGCTGGCGGCCGATTACCTGGGCAAGCCCTACACGTTCAACGCGCTGTGCCCCGCCTATGTCGATACCGACATCGTCACCCGCAACACCGCCAGCATCGCGGCCCGCACCGGGATGAGCGCGGATGACGCGCGTCAGGTGATGGTGGGCGCCAACCCGCACGGGCGGCTGATCTCGGTCGAGGAAGTGGCCGAGGCCGCGTTGTGGCTGTGCTCCACCCGGTCGGGCAGCGTCAACGGGCAGGCGATCCAGATCGCGGGGGGCGAGTTCTGAGCCCGCAAGCCGGGCCTAAAACCCGGCGATGCGCGGCTGCACATCCTGCCGGATCTGCTCTCCCATCGAAACCTTGGCCCGTTCCAGGTCATGCTCCAGTTGCAGGCGCACCCAGAAGTCGCTAGCAGTGCTGAAATAGCGCGCCAGCCGAAGCGACATTTCCACGCCCACAGGCGATTTGCCCGCCAAGACATCGGCCACCCGCCCTTCCAGCAGGCCGGTGGCACGCGCCAGTGCCTGCGGCGTGATCTTCAGCGGTTTAAGGTACTCTTCCTGCAGCACCTCGCCCGGCGTCGGACACAGGAACACCGGTTTGGGCGCCTCGGCGGCGGGCGGGGCGATCTGAATCTCGGTGGCATAACCCGCGTCTTTCCACGCCTCGATCCCGCCAGTCATGTGCACCAGGTCCGAGTGGCCCTCGTTCAGCAGCATCTTGCCCGCCGCCTCTGACCGCTTGCCCACGGCGCAGTGCAAGACGATCTTCTTGTTGGGCAGGGTCGGAAACACTTCTGGGTCGAAATTTGACAGCGGCAGCAGCAAGGAGCCTGCGATATGCTCCTTCTCGTATTCCTTGGTCTCGCGCACATCGACCAGCAGGATTTCGTTGCGGTCCAGCCAATCCTTGATCTGCGCCACGTCGGCGCTTTGCACAGTGGCGTCGGTATCTTGGGTCACGGGCTATCCCTCCCTGCGGATTGCTGAAGGGTATTGAACCGGATTCGGCAGGATTTGCCACTGCAACCCGCACATCGTGTCCGTCAGGGCGCCAGGCCTCGCGCCATCAACTCGGCCAGCCGGTCGCGGTTGGCCGCATAGTCGGCATAGGGCGGCTGCTTGATCCCCTTCAGCGCCCGCATCATCAGCGCAGCGGTATCATCCGCCGGCCCGGGCAGGCGCACCTGTCCCGCCTGCGCCTGTGCCGCCAGCCAACCAGACAGCGCCATGGCCAGCCGCGCTTCGCCCGCTTCCTTGATGTCCGCCGCCAGCGCCAGGCTGGAATCCAGCAATTCGGGCCCGTGCGGCGATTCCAGCAGCGTTGCCACCATAGGCCCGCTGACCGCGGCAAAGGCCAGGGGCAGCACCCTGCCCACCGGACCGCCATCGGCCAATGCCGCCTGCAGATCGGTGGCGCAGGTGTCGTAATAGGCCTGCAAAAGCGAACGCAGGATGTCTTCCTTGTTGCGGAAGTGCTGGTACAGCGCCGGGCGCGACATTCCCGCCGCCGACGCTATGTCCTCCATCGAAGTCCGCCGGAAACCGTAGCGCGCCAACACCTGCACCGCCGCCGCCAGGATGCGGTGATGTTTCTCAGCCTCGGCATCAGGGCCGGGCGTGTCTGTCGGGTCGAGTGCGCTCACATTGGTACGAGTGGCGGAAACTCGCAAAACTGTCAATTGACGTTCTGACATTTTATACTACTTTTGTCACAACGTCAGGACTCATAACCGGCAGGGAGCGTGCCATGCCAACCCAGATCACAGTCAACGGCACGGTTCACACCGTCGATTTACCCGGAGAGGTGCCCCTGTTGTGGGTGCTGCGCGACGCGCTGAACCTGACCGGCACCAAGTATGGGTGCGGCGTTGCCGCCTGCGGCGCCTGCACCGTGCAGATGGATGGCGAAGCCGTCCGTTCATGCCAGGTGGCGCTTGAGGACGTGACCGGCGAGATCACCACGATCGAAGGTCTGGGCACGCCCGATGCGCTCGCCGTCCTGCAACAGGCCTGGGTCGACCACCAGGTGGCGCAATGCGGCTATTGCCAGTCGGGCCAGATCATGCAGGCCGCCGCGCTGCT
>JAGRMT010000156.1:4225-14837 GCA_020441125.1 Roseivivax sp. | reverse complement strand
AGCAGCAGGAACACCACGTTGATCATCGGCACGATCGGCTCGAACGGCATCTTGCGGCGGGGGGGCAGGTGCAGGCTCATGGCAGCACCGCCAGGTTTGTCAGCCCGGCGGCGCGCAACGCCGCCATCGTCTCGACCAGGCGCTGGACCTCGGCTTCATCGCCGGCACGCAAGACCACCATGTCGGCTGGCGTGGCCATTAGCGGCGCCAACCGGTCCAGCAGCTCGGCCGCGGCGACCGGTGTGCCGTTCAGCAGCAGCCCCTGGGGCAACACCGTCACCAGCCGGGGCGGGCCGTCATAAGCCGCGCCGCCGCCACCGCCCAACGTGACAGGCAGCACCTGCGGCATGCCAAAGCGGGCGGCCAGCATGAAAAACACCAGCAACAGGAACACCACGTCAATCATGGGTGTCAGGCTGGCGCGGCGCCGCCGCGTGGGAGCGGATATGCCCAGCATCACCGCCCCGCCACGAACAGCCGTGTGGTCAAGTCTTCGAGGTCCAGCGCCAGCCGGTCACAGATGCTGTCAAACCACGACAGCGCGATCCCCGCCGGGATGGCCACGGCCATGCCTGCGGCGGTGGTCAGCAATGCTTCCCAGATGCCGCCGGCCAGCGCGGCGGGATCGGCCTGGTTGCCGCTGTCCTGCAGCGCCTGGAAGGCGTCGATCATGCCCAGCACCGTGCCCAGCAGCCCGACCAGTGGCGCGATGGTCATGATCAGTTCCAGCGCGCGCAGCCCTTCGCGCGCTTCGCCCATCACGCCGCGGGCAACGCGTGCGGTTTCTTCACGTGCGGTGTGCTGCGGATGCTCTGTCAGTGCCTTCATCGCCGCGCGTACCACCCGGCCGCGGGCGCCGCGGCGCGACTTGACCATGCCCAGCGCACCGTCGCTTTCGCCGTTCTGCCAAAGCTGGACAGCCCGGACGGCGTGTTGGCGGCGCCAGACGCCCATGCGCCACAAACGCCAAAGCTTCCACAGGATCAGCGCCAGCGTGGCGACCGAAAGACCGGCGATCACCCACATCGCGGGCCCGCCCATGTTCAGGAATGCGGTCAACTTGGTCATCGGGAACCCTCGGCCAGTTGCGGCGCGACGATGGCCCGCAGCGCGTCCAGCCCGTCGCTCAGGGCGGCGGGACCGGGCTGCAGGATCAGCGGCGACTTGATTTCGTGGATGCGGCCGTTGCGAACGGCAGGGATCGCGGCCCAGCCGGGACGTGCGGCGATCTTTTCGGGACGGACCTTCTTGCCGCACCAGCTGGCGACGATGATGTCGGGCTGGGCGTCCAGCACGTCCTGCGCGGTCACGATACGGTCGCGCGCGGCCTGGCGATAGCGCAGCGGGGCAAAGCAATCGGTGCCGCCGGCGATCTCGATCAGCTCGGACACCCAGCCGATGGAGGCGATCTGAGGCTCGTCCCATTCCTCGAAGTAGACACGCGGGCGCTGCGCCGGGGGCTGTGCGGCCAGTGCGTCGAGCCGGGCGCGATAGCCGTCGGCCAGCCGGTCGGCGGCTTCGGCGCAATCGGTCAGCCTGCCCAGGGTGCGGATCATCCGCAGGATGCCGTCCAGGTCGCGCTGATTGAAGGCGTGAACCTCGATCCCGGCGCGGATCAGCTCGGCGGCGATGTCGGCCTGAAGATCAGAGAATGTCAGCACCAGGTCGGGGTTCAAGGCGCGTATCTTGGGAATGTCGGCCGAGGTGAAGGCCGACACGCGCGGCTTTTCGCGCCGCACCCGCGCCGGGCGGACGGCATAGCCAGAGACGCCGACTATCCGCTCCTGCTGCCCCAGCAGGTACAGCGTCTCGACGGTTTCCTCGGTCAGGCAGACGATGCGGTGCGCGCTCATGTCAGCACCCCCAAAGGCTCGATCAGCAGGCCCGAGGCGGTCTGGTGCACCTCGGCGCGCAGGTGGAACACCTGTGCCAGCCGGCCGGGGGTCAGCACCTCTTGCGGTGCGCCGTCGGTCACGATGCGGCCCCTGTCCATCAGCACCAGCCGTGTGCACAGCCGCGCCGCAAGCCCCAGGTCATGCAACGAGACCAACACCGAGCGGCCCTCGTCGGCCAGGGCGCGAAAGGTTTGCAGGGTGGCCAGCTGCGCCGCCGGGTCCAGCCCGGCAATGGGTTCGTCCGCCATCAGCAGCGGCGTGTCCTGCGCCAGTGCTCGGGCGATCAGCACGCGCGCCTGCTCGCCTCCTGAAAGCTGGGTGGCGGTGCGGTGGCGCAGGCTCTCCAGCCCCATCCGCGCCAGCGCGGCGTCCACCGCCGCCTGGTCTGCAGGTTGCAGCCTGGATCCGGCGGGCAAGTGGGGCAGGCGGCCCAAAGCCACCAGCACCTCGACCGTGACCGGCCAGGCGATCTGCCGTGCCTGCGGCAGCCAGGCCACCGTTCGCGCCCGCTCATCGGCAGGCAGCGCCGCCAGCGACGAGGTGCCGTCGTGCGGCAACAGGCCCAGCGCCGCGCGCATCAGCGTGGTCTTGCCGGCGCCGTTAGGGCCGATCAGCCCGACGCATTCGCCCGCGCCGACGTTGAGCGAAACGCCGTCAACCACCGGGCATTGCCCGCGCTTCACCGTTAGATCGGTCAGGCGCAGGGTCATGATATCTCGCTCCGCGTCTTGTAGATCAGGTGCAGGAACAGCGGTGCGCCGACCAGCGCCATGATCACGCCCAGCTTCAGATCGCGGTCGGGCAGGATCAGCCGCGTCGCCAGGTCCGCCGCCAGCGTCAGCGCCGCGCCGCCCAGCGCCGAGGACCACAGCAGCGCAGAGGGCCGCGCCCCGACCAGCCGGCGCAGCAGGTGCGGCACGACCAGCCCGACAAAGCCGACAGCCCCGGCCACCGCTGTGGCCGCGCCCACCGCCGCGGCGGTACCCAGCAGCAGCCGCAGCCGCACCGTGCGCAGCGACAGGCCCAGTGCCTGGGCCACGTCTTCGCCCAGCGTCAGCGCGTCCAGCGCGCGGCCCAGCGTCAGCAGCAGCGCCCAGCCAACGGCCATCACCGGCAGCGCCAGCGCGACATGCGCCATCGACCGGTCAGCAACCGAACCCAGCATCCAGAACACGATCTCGGCCGCGGCATAGGGGTTGGGCGACAGGTTCAGCGCCAGCGAGGTCAGCGCCCCGGCCAGCGCCGAAATGGCGATGCCTGCCAGGATCAGCGTCAGCGACGAGCCGCGCGGCCCGGCCAGCCACAGGATCAGCCCCACCGCCAGCGCGGCAAAGCCCAGCGCGGTCAGCGGCAGCGCCAGGAAGAACAGCCCGGCCAGCCCGGTCTGTAGCGCGATCACCGCGCCCAGCGCGGCGGAGCCGGAGACGCCGATCAGCCCCGGTTCGGCCAGCGGGTTGCGCAGATAGCCCTGCATCGCCGCGCCCGACAGGCCCAGCGACCCGCCGATCGCCGCCGCCAGCAGGGCACGCGGCAGGCGGATTTGCTGCATCACGGTGACGTGCAGCGCATCGCCCAGCCCCAGCAGCGCCGCCAGGCCTTGCGGCACCGGGATCGCGGCATGGCCGACGAACAGCGCGGCGACGAACAGCGCGGCGGTCAGGACAGATAGCGCCAGCGCCAGTTTCATTGCGCCGCCTCCCAGGTCTGGCGCAGGGTGCGCATTTCGGCCACCGCGTCCAACAGCTGCGGCAGCTCGCAGACCCAGTCCTGCCCGCCTTCTATCACGTGCAGTTTGCCCGAGCCGCGCAGGGCCGGATGTTCCAGCAGCTCGGTCGCGCGGGCATGGCCGGCATAGGGGCGGCCGATCAGGATAAGATCGGGATCGTCAAGGATCAGCGATTCCAGCGGCAGCGTGCCGCCATAGGGCAGGCCGCGCGCTTCAGCGATATTGTCCATGCCGGCGGCGTCAAGGATGTCGCCCGGCAAGGTGTTGCGTCCTGCGGTGCTGCCAAAGGCATAGTACAGCGCCACGCGGGGGCGGCGGGCCGGTGTGTCGCGCAGGCTGGCCAGGCGCGCATCGAATGCGGCGATCACTGCCTCGGCCCGCTCGGGCCTGCCCAGCAGATCGCCCATCTGGCGGATATTGGCGCGCGCGTCGTCCAGCGAGTCGATCGGCGCGAACAGGGCTACCGGGTAGCCCAGCGATTGCAACAGCTCGACCGTGCCTCGGGTGGTGTAGGTGCCGGCCAGAACCAGGTCGGGGGCCAGCAGAACCACCTCTTCGGCGGCGCCGGAATTGGCAGGGACGGCGGCGGCGGTTTCGGCCATGGCCGACGTGCGCGGATCGCGCGCCAGGCGCGAAACCGAAACCAGTGTTTCGGGCGAGAGCAGCAGGGCAAGCTGGTCGGTGCAGACATTCAGCGAAACGACGCGCTGCGGCGTCTGCGCTGCGCCGCAGGTGGCTGCCGTCAGAAAAAAGGTGACGGCCGCAAGGCGCCCGAGCCGATGCCCGGGCGCAAGGCGAGGCCGGAGGAACCGGCCTCTGGCCAGGTCAGAACGACGCGCGCAGCCCGACATAGATCGACCGCTCGGGCGTCGCGTAGCCCGGTACCGTCTGGTAGTCGGCGTCGAACAGGTTTTCCACCCGCAGGTATCCCTCGATCGTGTCGGTGACATCATAGCTCAGCGTGGTGTTGACCACGCCGTAATTGTCCAGCACCGGGCGGTCTGCCTCGTACAGGCCGGTGACAGTCAGGTGCGCGCGGTCGGTCAGATCGGCGCCCAGCGTCATCGACAGGGCATGTCGCGGTACGGTGGTCGACCAATCCGAGCTGTCCAGCGTCACGTCCGAGGTGCTGTCGGTCAGCGTATAGGCCGCGTCCAGCGTGACCCGTTCGCCCAGGTCCATGCCGGCGGCCAGTTCCAGGCCCTTGCGGGTGGAGGTGCCGCTGCGCTGGACATAGGTGAAGGTGGTGAAGGAATAGTCGATGATGTCCTCGGCCTCGACCCAGAAGGCGGTGGCGCGCAGGTAACCGTTGTTGGCAAAGCGCTTTTCGATGCCGAAATCGAAGCTGCGCGAGGTTTCCGGAGTCAACGCGGCATTGCCCGACCACACGTCGTACAGCTCGTACGCCGAGGGGGCGCGGTAACCGGTGGCGGCGTTGGCGCGCAGGATCAGGTCTTCGCGCAGCCGGTAGACGGCGGACAGGCGCCCCGTCCAGTAGCCGCCGAACTGCGAGTGATCGTCGTGCCGGACCGCCAGCGACAGGTCCATCGCCTCGGACGGGGCGACGCGGTATTCGGCAAAGACCGAGTTGATCGTGGTGTCCAGCGCCTGGCTGCCGAACACGCTCCAGTCCTCGTAATCTTCCTTGGTGCGGCCCAGCCCGACGTTGAGACGCCCGGTGCGGCCAATATCCATGGCTGCCTGATAGCTCAGCTCGGCGCGCGTGCCGCGGTAGTTGAACTCGAACGGGCCAAAGGTGTTGGTGCCGGTCAGCGTGCGTTCGATCTTGTAGCCGGACAGTGCCAGTTCGTGATCGACCGCCCCGGTGGAGAATTCCAGGCCGACGCGCGCGCCCTTCTGTTTCTTGTGGGTCACGTCGTCGGGCGTGCCGTCGAACACCAGCGGGCCGGCGGATTCGTCATAGTCGTATTCGCTGTCCTCGGCGAAGGCGGCGAAGGTCAGCTTGACGTTGTCGGTCACGGCGTAGCTGCCCGACAGGCTGATCCGGCGGGCATCATAGCCATCATCCTCGGTACCGCTTTCGGCGGCCGAGAAGCCGTCAGAGTGAATGCGGCTGATGGTGATTGCCGACTGGAAGCGCGGGCCGGACTGGTAGAATGTCAGCGCCGCCTTTGAGGTGTTGTAGCTGCCGTATTCGAAGGCCGCGTCGACGGTGCGCCCGTCCTGCGCACCTTTCTTGGTGGTGATGTTGATGGTGCCGCCCACCGCCTCGGAACCGAACGCCGCGCTTTGCGCGCCGCGCAGGATCTCGATCCGGCTGATGTCGGCGGTCATCAGCCCGCCGAAGTCGTAGGCCACCTGCGGGCCGGACGGGTCCGACACGTCGATGCCATCGACGCGCACCGCCACGTTGTTCTGGCCGACGCCGCGCAGGCTGATGCCGACGCGGCTGCCGAGCGGACCGTTGGAACGGATGGTGATGGCGGGCTGGCGGGCCAGGAAATCGACCAGGCGGGTTTCGCCGGTGGCGCTCAGCTCTTGCTCGTCGATCACTTCGACGGCCACACCGGTCTCCAGCGTGGTCAGGTCTTCGAAGCCGACAAAAACGGTGACCTCGCCCAGGTCGATCACGTCCTGTGCCAGGGCAGGGGCGGCACAAAGCGCGGCCGCGGAAACGGTTGTCAGGATACGGTACATATCTGTCCCCAGATGTGCCCTTTGCGGGCTTGTCATGTGTGTATTCGGGAAGGACAGAGGCCCCCCGCGAACGGTGAAAGGGTGCCACCACTCCGGAAGGACCGTTACCCGCCGCACTCCCCGTGCGTGGGTAGGGTGATCGTCTCGGCAGGTCTCCTGACTTGCGGGTCGCCGCGTGGGCCGGGCCTTCCCGGGGGTAACCCCAGTGGCATGTGCCGGACACGCTCGCCGCTTACAGTTGCGGGGGCAGTCGCGGAGTTGGGCCGAAGCCCGCACCGCGTTCCCTTTTCACCGGGCGCTACCCCGGACCGAGATTGCCGTCCTCATACTGCCGGTGCCGCATTGCCGCAAGGGGCGCTATGGCCGCGGCCCCGCGGGCGGGCGGTGCCGGGATGGTCTGGGGTGCCATGGAACCGGCATGGAGCGGAGCGATACGAATCACGATTTGAACGGGATTCTCTGGAAATTTTGGAACGAATTGAGAACAAAATGCCGGATTGACGAGCGACGGCTTGGGATTTGATGGGGCGCGGGAAGTTTTTTGGGAAATCATGGTCTGCATGGGAATTCATGGAATGGGTCATGGCTGTACTATATGTTGTGTGTAAATTTTGACTATGCAAAGCATTTGGTTAATTGCCGCGTCTGTGTTAGTGTCAATGTGCCCGAACTTTCCCGATTGCAGCGCTGAATCGCGCCGAACCGGTAAAAAAATCCTTGCTGACCCATCTGATCCCATGGCATAACGCCTTCATCGACAGAGGGACGGGATCGAGGCACCGCAGAGCCTCAAACACAAGACCCGAACAAAAAATAAAATTGGCAGGTTTCGTACAGGCACCCCCACTTCTGACGACAAAAGAGATCCGGCGCGCGGGCGAGCAGACATCCCCCCAGGTGGCGCGCGCAGTCGGACTATCCCGCGATGCGGGACGGGCGGCGGGTTGATCAGTGGCAGCAGATCAACCCGCCGTGTTTCGTTTTTTCAACATCTGGGCGGCAAGGGTCGGACGGGATTGTGAAGGCTAGTTTTGCGAGCGAGTTCGATCAGAAGATCGACGGCAAGGGGCGGGTTTCCGTCCCTGCTGAGTATCGCCGCATCATCGAGGCCGAAGATCCCGACTATGCCGAAGGCCGCAACGCCCGCATGATCGTCGTGCGCGGCAGGACGGATGCCCGGCAGCTGCGTTGCTATACCGTTACCGAACACGCCCGGCTGACAGAGTCCGTGGATGCGCTGCCGCCGGGGCGCCAGCGCACGCTGATGATGCGGATGATGGCTTCTGGCAGCCAGGCGCTGGATATCGACAAGGATGGCCGGATCGTCATGCCCAAGCCGCTGCGCGACAAGCTGCAGGTGCAAGAGGGGATGCTGACCTACGCCGGCATGATCAAGTATTTCGAAATCTGGCCGACCGATCTGTACGACCAGGAAGTGCGCGGCCAGGTCGACGACCTGTACACGGAGGACGGCGAGGAAGTCGATCCCTTCGACTTGCTGGATTAAAGCGTCATGTCACCGGCTGCCACCGATACCCCCCATGTTCCCGTCCTCCTCCGCCCGCTGTTGCGGGCGGTTGCGCCTGTCGAGGGCACCTGGATCGACGGAACCTTCGGCGCCGGCGGCTATGCGCGCGGCCTGATCGAGGCCGGGGCAGAGCATGTGATCGGCATCGACCGCGATCCGCTGGCGCATCGCATGGCCGCCTCATGGCTGGGCGATTATGAAGGCCGGATCACGCTGGTTCAGGCGAATTTCGCGGATATGGACACCGTTGCCGAGGCAGTGGATGGCGTCGTGCTGGACCTGGGCGTTTCGTCGATGCAGCTGGACATGGCCGAACGCGGCTTTTCCTTCATGAAGGACGGCCCGCTGGACATGCGCATGGCGCAGTATGGTCCGAGCGCCGCCGATCTGGTCAATACGGCGGACGAGGCCGAGTTGGCCGACATTCTTTATATATACGGTGAGGAGCGCGCTTCGCGCCGGATCGCGCGGGCCATCGTCAAGGCGCGGGCAGAGGCGCCGATCACCACCACGTTGCGGCTGGCGCAGATCGTCGAAAGCTGCCTGCCACGCGCCAAGCCGGGCCAGTCGCACCCGGCCACCCGCAGTTTCCAGGCGCTGCGCATCGCCGTGAACGACGAATATGGCGCGCTGTACCAGGGCCTGATGGCGGCCGAAAGGGTGCTCAGGCCGGGCGGCAAGCTGGCGGTTGTCAGTTTCCACTCGGTCGAGGACCGCATGGTCAAGCGCTTCCTGCAACTGCGGGCCGGGCAGGCTGGCAACGCCAATCGCTATGCCCCGGAAACGCAACAGGACGCACCGCGTTTCGAGCTGACCCCGAAAAAGGCCATCGGCCCCGATGCCGAGGAACTGGCCGCCAATCCGCGCGCGCGTTCGGCGCAGCTGCGCGTGGCGACCCGGACAGACGCGCCCGCCGGACCGGTGGATGCCGACGCCATCGCCATGCCCCACTTGAAAGGACCGCGATAATGCGCTCGTTGATGTTCGTTCTGACCGTGTCCTTCGTGGTGTCGCTGGCGTTCTGGGCCTATCGCGAAAATTACACCACGCAAAGCGCGATCGACCAGACAGAGCGGTTGCAGCGGCAGATCGGCGAGGCGCGCCAGAGACTGGCAGTGCTGAACGCCGAGTGGGCCTATCTGAACCGCCCCGAACGGCTGCGCGACCTGGCCGACCTGAACTTCGACCGGCTGGGCCTGCTGCCTTTCTCGGCAGAGCAATTCGGCACGCTGGCCGACATCCCGATGCCCGAAGATCGGCGCGATATCGTGCTGTCGGGCATCACCGAAACGTCCAGCGCAGGGGGTGAACCATGATCCGTACACCGTTGCGCCCGCTGGCGCGCATCCTCGAAGCGCGCCGCAAGGGCGAGAATCCCGACGCGATCGAACGCGAGAACCGCCGCCTGCGGCACGAGCAGATGCGCGACGGGGCTCGCCTCAGGGCCGAAAGCCGGCTGTTGGTGCTGGGGCTGGCCTTCCTGTGCGCCTTCGTGGTGATCGGCGCGCGGATGAGCATGCTTGCCGCGTCCGAGGCCGAAGAGCCGCGCGTGGCCAGCGGTGCCAGCCGGATCGTTTCGCAGCGCGCCGATATCGTTGATCGCAAGGGCCGACTCTTGGCGACCAACATGGAAACCCATGCGCTGTACGTTCATCCGCACCAGCTGATCGACCCGGTTGCAGCGGCCAAAGGGGTGGCGGCGATCTTCCCCGATCTGGACGAGGAGCGGTTGATCAAGGACTTTACCGGCAAGCGCCGGTTCCTGTGGATCAAGCGCAAGATCAGCCCCGAGCAGAAGCAGGCGGTGCATGATATCGGTGAGCCGGGCCTGCTGTTCGGCCCGCGCGAGATGCGGCTTTACCCCAATGGCACGCTGGCAGGGCACATCCTGGGCGGCACCACCTTTGGCGACGAAGGTGTCAGCGCAGCCGAGATCGTCGGCGTGGCGGGCGTGGAAAAAACCTTTGACGACGAGCTGCGCGACCCCGCGCGCGGCGGTGCGCCGTTGCAGCTGTCGCTGGACCTGACGATCCAGTCGACGGTGGAAAGCGTGCTGCATGGCGGCATGGTTCTGATGAACGCCAAGGGCGCCACGGCCATCCTGATGGATGTCCATACCGGCGAGATCGTGGCGATGACCTCGCTGCCCGATTTCGACCCCAACCACCGGCCGGCCTCTGTGCCGCACAAGGACCCGTCGGACAGCCCGCTGTTCAACCGCGCTGTGCAGGGCGTTTACGAGCTTGGCTCGACCTTCAAGGTTTTCGCGGTGGCGCAGGCGCTGGAGTTGGGGCTGGTCAACCCCTCGACCGTGATCGACATCCGCGGTCCGCTGCGCTGGGGCAAGTTCCGCATCAGCGACTCGCACTGGCTGGGCAAGGAATTGACGGTGACCGAAGTTCTGGTCAAATCGTCCAACATCGGCACGTCGCGCATCGCCCAGATGATCGGCGGCGCGCGGCAGAAGGATTTCCTTGAACGGCTGGGCATGCTGGTGCCCACGACCATCGAGATGCCAGAGGCCAAGATGGGCCGGCCGTTGCAACCGTCCAAGTGGTCCGAGCTGAGCGCGATGACGATTTCCTACGGTCACGGCCTCTCGACCACGCCGATGCACCTGGCTGCCGCCTATGCGGCCGTGGCCAACGGCGGCTATCGCATTGATCCGACGCTGATCAAGCAGGACGGGCCGCGCCACGGCGAGCGGGTGATGTCTGAAAAGACCGCCGCCACGGTGCGCGCGATGCTGCGGCTGGTGGTCGGCCACCCCGACGGAACCGCCAACCTGGGCGACGTGCCGGGGTA
>JAGRMT010000156.1:0-4159 GCA_020441125.1 Roseivivax sp. | reverse complement strand
AAGGTGATCGCGACCTTCGCCTCGATGTTCCCGGCCAAGGATCCGGCCTATGTGCTGGTGGTCACGCTGGATGAACCGGTCGAGACCAGCGGCGCCGAGCCGCGGCGCACCGCGGGATGGACGGCAGTGCCGGTCGCGGCCGAGATCATTCGCCGCGTCGCGCCACTGCTGGGTATGCGACCCGACTTTGAACCCGCCGAGTTGGCTGGTATAACGCTGGCATCGCAATGATACCGGGCGGACAACGCCCGGCCCCAAGTTCGAGGCAGATGTCCGTGACAGTGTCCCCCAAATCGCTCTCCGCGCTCGGCCTGACTGCGCGCGGTGAAAAGAATCCAATGATTACAGGTCTTTCTGTCGACTCTCGGGACGTTCGGCAGGGCCATCTCTTTGCCGCGCTGCCAGGCAGCCGGGTGCATGGGGGCGAGTTCATCCAATACGCGCTGCGCATGGGCGCCAGCGCCATCCTGACCGACCGGCGCGGCGCTGCGATTGCCGCCGATGCGCTGGCGGCGTCTGGTGCGGCGCTGGTGGTACTGCCCGACCCGCGGCAGGCGCTGGCCTTCACGGCGGCGCTTTGGTTCGAGCGCCAGCCGGGAACGATGGTGGCGGTGACCGGCACCAACGGCAAGACGTCGGTCGCGACCTTTACCCGGCAGATCTGGCAGGCGATGGGCGAAACGGCGGTCAACGTCGGCACCACCGGGGTTGAGGGCGACTGGTTTGCGCCGCTGAAACACACCACGCCAGAGCCGATCACCCTGCACCGCGTGCTGGCCGAAGCGGCCGAGGCGGGGGTGACCCATGCGGCGATGGAGGCGTCCTCGCACGGGCTGGATCAGCGACGGCTGGACGGGGTTACGCTCAAGGCGGCGGGTTTTACCAACTTCACCCAGGATCACCTCGATTATCACGCGAACTTCGAAGAGTACTTTGCTGCGAAAGCAGGGCTTTTCGCCCGCGTGCTGCCCGAGGAGGGAACCGCTGTTGTCAACATCACCGACCCGCGCGGCGTCGACATGGCGGCCATTGCCACGGCGCGGGGGCAGGATCTGATCACTGTCGGCCGGCACGAAGGCGACCTGGCGCTGATGGGCCAGCGTTTTGACGCAACCGGGCAGGACATCCGCCTGATGTGGCGGGGCCAGGTGCGGCAGGTGCGGCTGGGGCTGATCGGCGGGTTCCAGGCGGAAAACGCACTGGTGGCCGCAGGGCTGGTGATTGCCTGCGGGGGCGAGCCGGCGCAGGTGTTCGACGCGCTGGCCCAGCTGAAAACGGTGCGCGGACGGATGCAGCTGGCCGCGACCCGGGCCAACGGGGCGACGGTGTTCGTCGATTATGCCCATACGCCCGATGCCGTGGCCACCGCGATCCACGCGCTGCGCCCGCATGTGATGGGCCGGCTGGTGGCAATTGTCGGCGCCGGCGGCGACCGCGACGCGGGCAAGCGGCCATTGATGGGCGCGGCGGCACAAGAGGCGGCGGATTCGGTGATCGTGACCGACGACAACCCGCGGTCAGAGGACCCTGCCTCGATCCGGGCGCAGGTCCTGGCAGGAGCGCCGGACGCGACAGAGGTCGGCGACCGCGCCGAGGCGATCTTGCGCGGGGTCGATGCGCTGGGGCCGGGGGATGCACTGCTGATCTGCGGCAAGGGGCACGAGACCGGCCAGACCGTGGGCGACACGGTCTATCCGTTCGATGATGCCGAACAGGCCAGCATCGCCGTTGCCGCGCTGGACGGGGCCGGGCTGTGACCGTGCTTTGGACAGCGGCCGAGGCCGCCCAGGCCACCGGGGGACGGGCCACCGCGCCCTTTGGCGTGACCGGCGTTTCGATCGACACCCGAAGCCTGAAACCGGGCGATCTGTTCGTTGCGTTGAAGGCGGCACGCGACGGGCACGACTTCGTCGCCGACGCCCTGGCCAAGGGCGCTGGCGCGGCGCTGGTTTCCCGCATTCCCGAGGGGGTGGCGCCCGACGCGCCGCTGCTGATCGTCGATGACGTGCTTGGCGGGCTGGAGGCGCTGGGCCGCGCGGGCCGGGCGCGCATCACGGGCAAGGTCGTGGCGGTGACCGGCAGCGTGGGCAAGACCTCGACCAAGGAAATGCTGCGCACCGTTCTGGGCGGGCAGGGCAAGGTCCATGCCGCCGAGGCCAGCTACAACAACCATTGGGGTGTGCCGCTGACGCTGGCCCGGATGCCGCAGGACAGCGATTTTGCCGTGATCGAGATCGGCATGAATCACCCGGGCGAGATCGCGCCGCTGGCGGCGCTGGCACGCCCGCATGTGGCCATCGTGACAATCGTCGCCCCGGCACATCTGGCGGCCTTCTCTGGGCTGGAGGCGATTGCCGAGGAAAAGGCGTCTATCTTCTCCGGGCTGGAGCCGGGCGGGGTGGCGATCTTCAACGGCGACCTGGCGGTTTCGGGTATCTTGCGCGATACCGCAAGTCGGTATGCCAAGCGCTTGATTTCCTTTGGTGAAGCGGGATCGAACCATCATCGCGTGACCAGCGTGACGGTGCATGACACCTGTACGGTGGCGCAGGGCCGCGCCTGGCGCGCGCCCGTACTTTACAAGGTGCCCGCGCCGGGACGGCACTATGCGGTGAACGCCATGTCGGTCGTGGCCGTGGCCGACGCGCTGCGGCTGGACCGTGCGATGGTGTGCAACGACCTGGGGCGCTGGCATCCCGGATCGGGGCGCGGCGCGCGGCAGGTGATCCAGCTCGATCCGGTAGAGACGCATCTGACCGTCGAGGTGATCGACGACGCCTACAACGCCAATCCCGCCAGCATCGGCGCGGCGCTGGAAGTCTTGGCGGCTGCTACGGTGCAGGACGGGGTGGGCCGGTTCTCTCGCGGCCGCCGCGTGGCCTACCTGGGCGACATGAAGGAGCTGGGCACGCGCGAGGCCGCGCTGCACGCGGCGCTGGCCAGCCACCCGGCCATGCAGTCGGTGGACGTGGTGCACTGCGTCGGGCCGCTGATGCAGCACCTGTGGCAGGCGCTGCCGCATCACCGGCGCGGCCGCTGGCAAGCCGGCGCGGCCGAGATGGCCGAGGGTGTACGCCACGATCTTGACGCCGGCGATGTCGTGCTCGTGAAGGGCTCCAACTCGCTGGGCCTGTCCCGCGTGGTTGACGCCATCCGCAAAATGGGCCAAGGCCGCGCAACCACGGTAGGGGACGAGGACTAGGCAGATGTTGTACTGGCTGACCGGACTGTCGGATGGCGGTGACGTCTTCAACCTGTTTCGCTACATCACGTTCCGCGCCGGCGGCGCCTTCCTGACGGCGTTGGTGTTCGGGTTCCTGTTCGGCCGGCCGCTGATCAACGTGCTGCGCCGCCGCCAGGGCAAGGGCCAGCCGATCCGCAGCGATGGGCCCGAGGGCCATTTCGTCAAGGCCGGCACGCCGACGATGGGCGGGCTGCTGATCGTCGGGGCGCTGATGACCGCGACGCTGCTATGGGCACGGCTGGACAACCCGTTTGTCTGGATGATGATGTTCGTCACTGTCTCCTACGCGATGATTGGCTTTGCCGACGATTACGCCAAGGTGAAGAAGCAGAACGTCAAGGGCGTGTCGAGCCGGGTGCGGCTGCTCTTGGGCTTTGTCATCGCCGCGATCGCAGGTTACTGGGCGGCCGTGTTCCACCCGGCCGATCTGACCAACCAGCTGGCATTGCCGGTGTTCAAGGACACGCTGATCAACCTAGGCTGGTTCTTCGTGCCTTTCGCCGTGCTGGTCATCGTCGGCGCCGCAAACGCGGTGAACCTGACCGACGGGCTGGACGGGCTGGCGATCATGCCGGTGATGATCGCCGCGTCGACGCTGGGCGTGATCGCCTATGCGGTCGGGCGGATCGACTTCACCCAGTACCTGGAAGTGCATTACGTGCCCGGCACCGGCGAGATCCTGATCTTCTGCGCCGGGATCGTCGGCGGCGGGCTCGGGTTCCTTTGGTACAACGCGCCGCCGGCGGCGGTGTTCATGGGCGACACCGGCAGCCTGGCCCTGGGCGGTGCTCTGGGCGCGATCGCGGTGGCGACCAAGCACGAGATCGTGCTGGCCATCGTCGGCGGGCTGTTCGTGGTCGAGGCGCTGTCGGTGATCATCCAGGTCGCCTATTTCAAGCGCACCGGCAAGCGGGT
>JAGRMT010000018.1:10720-23801 GCA_020441125.1 Roseivivax sp. | reverse complement strand
TTGATGATGGCTTCGATCTTCTTCATCCTCACTCTCCTCGCAGACCGTCTGAACCGGCTCAGATCACTTGTGCCATGGTGCTGCAACCGGTAGCCGCGCACCAGCCATCGTTGAACCATGGTTTTGACACGTAGCGCCTAAAAACCAAGCGTTGCGCACAAAAAAAGTGCGATTTGAAAACTTCTGCGCTAAACCGGGGTTCGCGCTGCATTTTTTGGCGGCTCGTATTGCGTGCATTGTCATGGAATGGGCCATTTCCCGACAAAGTTTCGCCCCGCATCGTCATCAGGCTCGGTCGGGTTGCCCGGATGGCGCCTGTTTCTGCCACCGCGATGTCCGATTTGAAAAGGGGAAAACCGATGTCGATTCTCAGCTTGCTTGGCAAACCGTTGGTTTGGGGCGCCGCCGCCGCGGCGGTGCTTCTGCTGGAGCAGACCGGCCATCTGGGCGCGGTGATGCAGCAGGTTGGCCTTGGCAGCCCGGCGCATGCAGCGGTGGCCGGCGACCCGGCGCAAGATCGGATTGCCCAGGCCGAGCGCGACGCCCAGAGCACCCTGCCGCGCTTCGTGGCCGAGCTGACCCGGGGCGGGCAGGCCTGGGATCTGAACGCCGTGCGGGTGCGCGTGGGCAGCGGCGATGTCTGGATCGAGAACATCGCCCTGATTGGCAACGACATGCTGCGCGGCATGCCCAGTGCCGGACAGGAAGGCCTGCCAAACGCGCCGATGCAGGTGGCCATGGCCGATGTGATCGACTGGGCCTTCGTCAAGAACGGGCAGGGCTATGGCTATTATACTGTGCACGCCAGCCTTGAGGCGCTGCCTCCCGCGCAGGCCGCGGTGGCGCGCAGCTTCCTGGCCGACCGGCCGCTGCCGCAAGGCTGGTAAGCGCCGAAACGCCGCGATAGCCTGAAGCGGTTCCCGGAGTGAACCGCCCATGACCGAACTTCTGACCGCCGCGCAGATGCGTGCCATCGAGCAAGCCGCCATCGCCTCGGGCGCCGTGACCGGGCTGGAGCTGATGGAGCGCGCGGGGCAGGGCGTGGTGGAGGCGGTGCTGGAGGAATGGCCGGAGTTTGCCTCGGGCGCACACCGCGCGGTGGTGCTGTGCGGGCCGGGCAACAATGGCGGCGATGGGTTCGTGGTGGCGCGGCTGCTCAAGACGCGGGGATGGGACGTTGAGGTGTTCCTCTACGGCGATCCCGCGAAGCTGCCGCCGGATGCGCGGGTGAATTACGAGCGGTGGTGCGGGATGGGGGCGGTCAAGCCGCTGACGAACGACGTCATTGACGGCTATGCCGAAGATCACCCCGGAACAGCACTGGCAATTGACGCACTATTCGGAACGGGACTGACGCGCCCTCTGAAGGGGCTCGGGCGCGTCGAGATGGAACTGAACAGCTGGCAAGCGTTGTCAAGGAACGGTCACGCACCGCGTGTCGTGGCCGTCGATGTTCCCAGTGGGCTGTGTTCAGACAGCGGGCGATATCTGGGTGTAGACGACGAAAACCCGTATGATCTTTGCGCAATGGCCAATCTCACGGTCACGTTCCACCGTGCCAAACTGGGACACTATCTCGCCTACGGTTCGGGCGCCTCGGGCCGACTCATGACAGTCGACATCGGGCTTGCTTGCGACAATTCCCCTGCTGCCAGTGGTCCGACTTCACGACCCGCGTCATACCTTACCGAAGTTCGGCCGATCAATATCGCCAAGTATTTCGGCCACAAATACTCCCACGGCCACGCGCTGATCCTGACCGGCGGCTCTGGCCGCACCGGCGCGGCGCGGCTGGCGGCGCGGGGGGCGTTGCGGATCGGGGCGGGGCTGGTGACGCTGGGCGCGCCCGGGGCTGCGATGCAGGAGGTGGCCTGCCAGATCACCGCGCTGATGCTGCGGCGGGTCGAGGATGCGGCGGGGCTGGCCGAGGTGCTGGAGGATGCTCGGATCAATGCGCTTTGCCTGGGGCCTGGGCTGGGGGTCGCGCGGGCGCGGGAGCTGGTGACGGTGGCCTGTGGTGGGTTGAAAACCCACCCTACACGGACGGTTGTGCTGGATGCCGATGCGCTGACGGCCTTTGCCGATGCGCCACAGGATCTGTTCGGGATGCTGCATGACCGCTGTGTTCTGACGCCCCATGCCGGCGAATTTGCGCGTCTTTTTCCGGATATCGCGGGCAAACTGAATGCGCCGGCGGACCGGGGGCCGGCCTATTCCAAGGTGGACGCGACGCGCGCGGCGGCGGCGCGGGCGGGCTGCGTGGTGCTGTTCAAAGGTCCCGACACCGTTATCGCCGCGCCGGATGGACGCTGCGCGATCAACGCCGCAGTCTATGACCGCGCTGCGCCCTGGCTGGCGACCGCGGGCAGCGGCGATGTGTTGGCGGGGTTCATCACCGGTCTACTGGCGCGGGGGCTCAAACCGATGGAGGCGGCAGAAGCGGCGGCCTGGTTGCATGTCGAGGCGGCCCGCGCCTTTGGCCCCGGCCTGATCGCCGAGGATCTGCCCGAAGCGCTGCCGGGAGTTCTACGCGCGCTCAGCCGATGACGGAGGCCTGCGCGGCCGAGGCGACCTCAAGCCCGTCGATATAGACGATATGCGGCGCGCCCAGGTCCAGCGTGACGGTTTCGACCACCCGAATGCCGATGTCGCGCACATATTGCCCGTCGACCAGCCGCGCGGCGGGCAACAGCACCTGCGGCTGGCCGTAAAGCGCCATGGCGCGCCAGTCGCGCACCAGCACGGGCGTGTCGGCGGGCAGGGTAAGCGGCTCTTCGGGGCGGTTGTGACCCATGCATCCGGCGGCGACGGCCACGCAGGCGCAACGGTGGATGCGCCGCGCCACCGAACGCACGCGCACCATCCCTGCGTCACGGGTCACGATCCGGTCGCCGACATAAAGAACCGAGGCCGGCAGACGCCCCTCGGCCGAGTAGACATGGGAATCCGCAAGAAGCGGGGTCAGGGATCGTTCCATGGAAGGCAAAGCCTGTGATGGGAATTGCTGCTCTTGTTTTGTAGGCAGACTATATCAACAGCCCGTCAATGTCCCCCGGATTCCGGCGGATTTTCCCCTCGCATCCCCGCGCGCAGTTTGCTACAGAACCGCGCAATCAGGCGGCCCGGTGGGCTGCCTTGTCGGTTTTTGCGGGTGTGGCGAAATTGGTAGACGCACCAGATTTAGGTTCTGGCGCCGCAAGGCGTGGGGGTTCAAGTCCCTCCACCCGCACCAAAGGTTGAGAAGAAGGAAACTCAGATGCAGGTCACCGAGACCCTGAACGAAGGCCTCAAGCGCGCCTATGCCATTGTCCTGTCGGCGGACGAGCTGGAGGCCAAGGTCAATGAAAAGCTGACGGAAGCGCGTCCCGAAATCGAGATGAAGGGCTTTCGCAAGGGCAAGGTGCCGATGGCCCTGCTGAAGAAACAGTTCGGCCCGCGCGTGATGGGCGAAGCGATGCAGGAAAGCATCGACGGCGCGATGTCCAAGCATTTCGAGGAGTCGGGCGATCGTCCGGCGCTCCAGCCCGAGGTCAAGATGACCAACGAGGACTGGAAGGAAGGCGATGATGTTCATGTCGAGATGTCCTACGAAAAGCTGCCCGAGATTCCCGAAGTGGACCTGGCGTCGCTGACGCTGGAGCGTCTGGTGGTCAAGGCCGATGACGCCGCTGTCGACGAGGCGCTGGCTTCGCTGGCCAAGACCGCGCAGGACTTCAAGGACCGCAAGAAGGGCACCAAGGCCAAGGACGGCGACCAGGTCGTGATCGACTTCGTCGGCAAGGTCGACGGCGAGGCCTTCGAGGGCGGCTCGGCCGAGGATTACCCGCTGGTTCTGGGCTCGGGCTCGTTCATTCCCGGATTCGAAGAGCAGCTGGTCGGCGTGAAGGCCGGCGAAGAGAAGACGGTCGAGGTGTCGTTCCCCGAGGAATACGGCGCCCCGAACCTGGCCGGCAAGGCCGCGACCTTTGACTGCACCGTCAAGGCCGTCAAGGAGCCGGTTGCCGCCGAGATCGACGACGAGCTGGCCAAGAAGTTCGGCGCGGACGACCTGGCGGCGCTGAAGGCGCAGATCGCCGAGCGTCTTGAGGCCGAATACGCCGGCGCTGCGCGTCAGGTGATGAAGCGCGGCATGCTGGACGTTCTGGATCAGACCGTCAGCTTCGAGCTGCCGCCGTCGCTGGTCAAGGCCGAGGCCAACCAGATCGCGCACCAGCTGTGGCACGAGGAGAACCCCGACGTTCACCACCACAACCACGACAAGATCGAGCCGAGCGACGAGCACAACAAGCTGGCCGAGCGCCGCGTGAAGCTGGGCCTGCTGTTGGCCGAGATCGGCCAGAAGGCCGAGGTTCAGGTTTCTGACGCCGAATTCACCCAGGCGGTGATGAACCAGGCACGTCAGTACCCGGGCCAGGAGCGCGAGTTCTTCCAGTTCGTGCAGCAAAACCAGCAGATGCAGCAGCAGCTGCGCGCGCCGCTGTTCGAAGACAAGGTCGTGGACCACATCGCGGCCCAGGCCAACGTGACGGAAAAGACCATCAGCAAGGACGACCTGGAGAAGGCCGTCGAGGCGCTGGACGACGAATAAGCCCGGGCCATCAGGCCAGGAGACCAAAAAGGAGGGGCCGGCACGAATGCCGGCCCCTTTTCGCTGTGTGAGTGGTGGAGTCCAGCGATGTATTTCAGTGTGCGCGGGCGTAGGCGGTAAGGGCGTCCATCAATTCGATCGCCTTGGCGCGTTCTTCCTCGGTGCTGGCAGCAGACAGCTGTTCCAGGCAGTATGTCTGAAGCTTGTCCATCGGCTGGCCTGCGGCCAGCAGGGGGGCGACCTCCGCGCCGCGGCGGGCGAAGCGGTCGCGGGCCTCGTCCTCGGTCAGAAAGACATTGTAGTCGATGCCGGCAAAGTCGCGGATCGCCTTGATCCGCTCGGGCGTCACGTCCAGCAGCGCGGCCATGGCGGGCACCTTGCCCATCGGCACGGTCTTGCCCAGGTAGTCATAAGGCGCGTTGCCCGACCGCTTCAGCACGCGGTTCATCACCGGGTCGATGACCGTGACAATATCGCTGATCCCTGCCTCCAGCGCGGTTTCCAGAGAGGCGATCATCAGCTCGCAGGTGGCGCGGCTGACGCCCTGCATCCCGCCGGCCGCGGTCAGCCGTGTGGTGTCAACGCAAAAGCGCGTGCTTTCCCACACCAGCGGGTCACGCAACGGCGGCTCGCCGCCCAGGATATCGGCAAAGACATCCGACAGCATGTGCGGCCCGGTCGTTTGCAGCGCGCGCACGCAGGATACGACGTTTCCCTCATCGTCGATCCCGATGGCATAAGCCGGGTCCAGCGCGTCGAACTGATCGCGCTCCATTCCGTCAGCGACCGACACTTCCCACCCAAGGCGGCCGCCAAAGACGCGGGCGCGCAATCGGAACATTTCTTCGAGAATATCCTCGAAACGGTGTCGGTTGAGTGCATCCACAACGAGTAGCATTCTGGTTTCCCCTTTTTCCCCAGACACATACGGATAATTTCCGATGTGTTAACCTGTCTGGGGCCAACGTAGACCTAAGCGGTCTCGACGCCATTGGGGGAATCCCGTAGGTGGAAAATGCCCGCTTATTCGGGGTGGACAAGCCCGATCGCGATGGCCCGGCCGATCGCCTGCGCGGTGGTCAGCGCGTTCAGCTTGGTTCGGGCCGACCGCAGGTGCACCTCGACCGTGCGGTGCGAGATGGACAGGATATCGCCGATATCCTGCTGCGACTTGCCCGCGGCGATCCATTGCAGGATCTCGATCTCGCGCGAGGAAAGCTGCGGCGCCATGATGGTGTTCAGCGGCGAGTCCGAAGTGACCACCTTGTCATGGATATGCACGGCAAAGGCTTGAAGATCCTTGATGATCTCGCGCCGAAGCGATTGCCATTCGTTGACGTTCAGGCTGGTGGTCACGCTCAGCCCGCCGACATCGCCCAGCGGGCCGCGCACCGGAACCGTCAAACCCTGATCGGAGATGCCGAAATCATGCGCGGCGCGAAAGACGGTCCGGAAGTTCTCGCTGCGGTCCAGCCGTGACCAATCCACCGGTGCAATGCTGCGGCGCGCCTCGTGCAGGGTCGGGTCGATATTGTAGAAGGCGTTCGCCAGGTAATGGCTTTGCCATTCCTCGGAATAGGTCATCTTGCCGAAGACCCGCCCCGTTACCGGATTTGATCCGGCATAGGCCACGTGATCCAGCCCGTAGCTGTCGCGAATGCGGCGCAGCATTTCGGACACGTCCGTGTCGTCCTGGACTCCGAATAGCAAGTCTTCCGGTTTCACCGGACTCCCCCCAGTGGGTGAGGGTCAAGAGATCGCCGATATCGACGCGCAGCGCACCCAAAAACCGCGAGCCGAATGTTTGGGGGCATATTGCACAATGCATCCCGGCTGTGCAAATGCCGCCGGGACGCGTTGTCGAAAAACAGTGTTGAGACGGTGCCGCAGCTTTACAGAGCTGCTTCGGGCTTGTCCGCAACCGACCGCAGGAAGGACAGCACGGCCTTGCGCTGTTCCGAGGTCAGGTTGGTGTAGAGCTGGATCAGTTCCATCGCGCCGCGATCCGACAGGATGTCTGCCCGTTCGGCGACTTCGCCAGTGGTGGCAACACCTTCGAAGAAATAGGTGATCGGAACCTGGAACACGTCCGAGATTTGCCACAGACGGGCGGCGGAAACGCGGTTTGTACCGTTCTCGTACTTCTGTACTTGTTGAAAGGTAACGCCAATCTTGTCAGCCAGTTGGGTTTGCGTCATGCGCATGGCTTGACGACGCGCCTTGATCCGGCGGCCGACAACAGTGTCGATATCGGACATACGTAAACTCTGCCCTTTTGAATTGCAGTTCAGATTGAGTGTGGTGGCAGCACTATCGCAGAAGTACTCTCAGTTGCCCAACTTCGCATGTGAACTTTTCTCGTGCAAGGCGAGTCTGACGTTTACGTAAGGTAACTATACGTCAGAATAGGAAACGGGCCGCGCATGGATAGCGCGGCCCGTGTAGGTTGCATGACGGAACGTGAACTTAGTTCGCGTCGTCGTCGGATTGTTTCGAAGCCGGGCGATCGTCGTCCGAATCGTCGGATGCGGCAGCGCCGATATCTTCGAACAGGCCGGCGATCTCGAAGTCGGCTGCGGCTTCTTCTTCCGCGGCCAGGTCCTGGATCGACTTGCCGGAGGCCTGGATTTCGGCCTCTTCCATCGAACGGGCAACGTTCAGCGACACGGTCACGATCACCTCGGGGTGCAGCGTGACGTGGGCGTCGTGCAGGCCCAGTTCCTTGATCGGCGTGGCGATCACGACTTGCTTGCGCTCGATCGAGAAGCCTTCTTCGGTCGCGATTTCCGCGACGTCGCGCGGGGTCACCGAACCGTAGAGTGCGCCGCCGTCAGAAGCCTGACGAATCACGACGAACTGCTGCCCGTCCAGCTTGGCGGCCAGCGCTTCGGCGTCTTTCTTCGACTCGAGGTTGCGTGCCTCAAGCTGCGCCTTCTGGTCCTCGAACGCCTTGACGTTCGCGGCCGAGGCGGTCAGCGCCTTGCCCTGGGGCAGAAGGAAGTTGCGTGCATAGCCGGCCTTGACGTCGACAACGTCGCCCATCTGGCCCAGCTTGGCCACGCGCTCCAACAGGATCACTTGCATGTCTGTCTCTCCTTACTTCACGGCGTAGGGGAGCAACGCGAGGAAGCGGGCGCGCTTGATCGCGCGGGCCAGCTCACGCTGTTTCTTGGCGGACACGGCCGTGATGCGGCTCGGCACGATCTTGCCGCGCTCGGAAATGTAGCGCTGCAGCAGCTTGGTGTCCTTGTAGTCGATCTTGGGTGCATTTTCGCCCGAGAAGGGGCAAACCTTGCGGCGGCGGAAAAACGGTTTTGCTGCCATGATTTAGCGTCCTTTCTTCGGGTTTCAGTTGCGGCGTTCGCGGCGCTCGGGGCGGTCGCCCCGGTCTCCGCGGTCACCACGCTCGCCGCGCTCGTCGCGCTTCTGCATCTGGATCGAGGGGCCGTCTTCGTGGGCCTCGACCTTGATGGTCAGCACGCGCATCACGTCGTCGTGCAGGCGCATCAGGCGTTCCATTTCCTGAACCGCGTCCGCGGGGGCGTCGGTCTTCAGGAAGGCATAGTGGCCCTTGCGGTTCTTGTTGATCTTGTAGGCCATCGTCTTGACGCCCCAGTACTCGCTTTCGACGAGTTTCCCGCCGTTGTCGGTCAGGACGGCGCTGAAGTGTTCGATGAGGCCTTCAGCCTGCGCGTTGGACAGATCCTGACGCGCGATAAAGACATGCTCGTAAAGCGGCATGCGTACTCCGTTCATGTTCAGGCGCATTTCAAAGGACAGGCTATGAACCCTTTCGCGCCTGCCCACGAGAGTCTGCGCGGTTCGTATTCATGCGAAAGGATGGCCCCGTATACACAGATCCGCGCCAGAGGCAAGCGCACCGGGCGGTTACAGGTGCGGCGGGTGCCGGCGGGCAGGGGGATCAACCGTCGGTTTACGGTGTGACTGTTTTTCCAGCTTTGTCCCGAGTTTGGCGACGGTCTTCCAAATTTCGGCCACAGTCCACCGCTGTGATCGGCATTGTTAGTAACAAGTGAACTGGTATCGACGATGACTGCACAAGAAATTGTGCCGTTCGAGTCTCTGCTCAAGCGGGCAGAGACCATGCGGCACGCGATTCCGATGATGCTGATCTTTGCGATCGGAGTCGCTTTGGCCCTGCTGACACTTTCAGAACTGATGCGTCTCGGTGCGTTTTCGCGCATCGACAAGTTCGCCGAGCGGCACGCAACGCTTGGGGTCTTCATTGTTCTGGATCTGGTGTGGGCGATCCGTGCCGGAAGGCACATCTCCCGCTGACACCGGCCTGCCCGGACCGGACCGCCTCTCCTGGTCCGGGCAGATCGGCCGTTCTGTTCGGTCAGACACAGCCCCTGTTTGTTTTCGAATAATTGAGCGGTGCCGCGTTGCAGCACAGTATCGCACAGATCGAGAGAACAGGAGCTATTCGATGAAATTCACCCATCTCGCCGCCGTCCTGGCGCTGGCCGCCGCACCCGCCCTGGCCGAACCGCAGGCCTATGTGCTGGACGCCAGCCACAGCCAGATCATGTTCCAGTACAACCATCTGGGCTATTCCACCGGCATGGGCATGTTCTCGGGTTTCGAGGGCGAGATTTCCTTTGACGCCGAAAACCCGGCGGCCAGCAGCGTCAACGTCAGCTTCCCGGTCAAGTCGATGCTTACCGGCTGGCAGGCTCGGTTCGAGCATTTCATGTCGCCCGACTTCTTCGACGCTACGGATGATGAAATGGTCACGTTCGCTTCGACCGCGATCGAAGTGACGGGCGAGACGACCGCGCGGATCACCGGCGATCTGACCTTGAACGGCGTCACGAAATCGGTGGTGCTGGACGCCAAGCTGAACCAGACCGGGATGCACCCGATGGCCAACAAGGAATGGGCCGGTTTCGATGCCACCACGACGCTGGTGCGCAGCGACTATGGCCTGGGCATGTTCGCGCCCTATGTCAGCGACGAGGTCACCGTGTCGATCTCGGTCGAGGCGATGAAGGCGGAGTGATCCGTTCCGCCTGACGGCAATTTCCATGCAATAGAGAAGGGCGGCCGCTTGGCCGCCCTTCTTGCATTCAGCCCCGCGCCGCCGTCACGGCGATTGTGATGGGCACTTCAAAGCCCAGCTGGCCCGGATCGGTCATTGCCGCGCCAATGCCAAAGGCGCGGCGGTCGATCACCGCCTGTCCGGTGGCGGTGGCCATGCCGTCCTGCGCGTCGATCTGCATCGTCAGGGTCAGCGGCTGCTCGGCGCCTTTCAGCGACAGCGTGCCTGGCACCGAATAACCCGCGCCCTGGCGCAGGATCGTTCCGGCAAAGCGCGCCGTGGCAAAGCCGGCGGCATCCAGCATGTCCGCCCCCACCGCCTGCGCCGTTACAGTGCCCAGCGTGAGAGAGCCGATGGCGACGGTCACGTCCACCGAACCGGCTTCGCCCTCGGTGACCGACGGGTCGAACACGATGGCCGCGGTCCAGTCGGAAAACGCGCCTTCGACCGTGGCGCCGAATTGGGACACGGCGATGCCCAGCGTTCCTTCGGTGACTGTCCAGTCGCCGGCGGCCTGCGCCAGCGGCGCGGCGGCGACGGGCGCGGCTGCATCGCTCTGCGTGCTTTGCCAGGCGCCGGCGCCCAGTGCCATCACCAGAACCCCGGCCGCAGCCAGAGCCGGTAGCGTGTGCGAACGCGACAGGTCGGCGCGCCCGGCTTCGGTCCGGCCCGGCAGCATCCGGTCCAGCACCGCGTCGCGGTCGATCAGCCGGTGTTTGACCGCGCCTGCGATGTGCAGCACCAGGACGCCGATCAACATCGTCTCACCGATGCCATGCAGCGCCGAGAAAAGAGCGGAGACCGCTTCGGATTTGGGTACCAGCGGCAGCGATTGGCCCACCGGCCCCCAGATCGGCGCATAGCCTTCGCTGGCGGCGTGGTGGATCCAACCCGTCAGCGGTACCAGGACCAGCAGGGCATAGAGCAGCCAGTGCACGGTTTCGGCCAGTGCTGTCTCGGCCCTTCGTTCGGGATGCAGTGGCACCGGGCGGGGCTGGCCCAGCGCCCAGCCGATCCGCGCCAGCGCCAGGAAGAACAGCGCCACGCCGACCGTCTTGTGCAGAGAGAACAGCCAGGCCTTGCGCGCCAGCTCGTCGGCCGTGGCAAAGGGCGCGTCGGTTGCCATGATGCCCAGCGGGATCATCGCCAGGATGCCCGCGGCCATGGTCCAGTGCAGCGTCTTGGCCACGGCGCCGTAGCGCGTCTTGGAATTGCCCAGCATCGGTTCGCTCCTGCGTTGTTACGTGCTGCGGACTAAGCGCCAGGCGCGCAGGGCGGGCAATCTTCGCCATCGCGCAGGGGCTGTGCAACGTTGCGCGCATCGGCGGGTGCGGATATGTCAGGCAAAACTGAACACTCAGGAGTTGGCCATGAAACGCGCGTTTCTCTTTCCGGGGCAGGGTGCCCAGACCATCGGCATGGGGCGCGATCTGGCCGAGGCCTATCCCGCGGCCCGCGCCGTGTTCGAAGAAGTCGACGCCGCGCTGGACGAGAAACTGTCGGCACTGATCTGGGACGGCGACATCGAGACGCTGACCCTGACCGCCAACGCCCAGCCGGCGCTGATGGCCACGTCGATGGCGGTGGTCCGCGCCCTGGCGGCCGAGGGCGTCGGGATCGAGACGGCTTCTTATGTTGCGGGTCATTCGCTGGGCGAATACTCGGCACTGACGGCGGCGGGCGCGCTGACGATCACCGATGCAGCGCGGCTGCTGCGCGCGCGCGGGCGCGCCATGCAGGATGCGGTGCCGGTCGGCGTGGGCGCGATGGCGGCGATCCTGGGCCTGGACCTGGAGGCAGTGCGCGAAGTCGCCCACAAGGCCGCCCAAGGCCAGGTCTGCGCCGCCGCGAATGACAACGATCCGGCGCAGGTCGTGGTATCCGGCCACAAGGACGCGGTGGAACGCGCTGTCGAACTGGCCAAGGCCGCAGGCGCCAAGCGCGCGGTGTTGCTGCCCGTCAGCGCGCCGTTCCATTGCGATCTGATGGAACCCGCCGCCGACGTGATGGCCGAGGCGCTGAACGCGGTCGATATCCTTGACCCGAAGGTGCCGCTGGTCGCCAACGTGGTGGCAGAGCCGGTGAACGTGGCGGCCACGATCCGCGCGCTGCTGGTCGATCAGGTGACCGGCGCGGTGCGCTGGCGCGAGTCGGTGGAATACATGGTGGCCCATGGCGTGACTGAGTTCTGGGAACTGGGCGCGGGCAAGGCGCTGACCGGCATGGTGCGGCGCATCGACCGCAACGCGGCAACGCGCGCTGTCGGCTCGGCCGATGACATCAAGGCAGCCGTGGCCAGCCTGGCCGGCTGACAGGCGAAACGGCGAAACGGAACTGTGACTAATTCGGGAAGGGGGCGGTCATGTTCGACCTGACAGGAAAATGTGCGCTGGTGACCGGCGCATCGGGCGGAATTGGCGGCGAGATCGCCCGCGCGCTGCACGCGGCGGGGGCCACGGTGGCGCTCTCTGGTACGCGCGAGGCACCGCTGGCGGCGCTTGCGGCCGAGCTGGGTGACCGTGTGCACGTGCTGCCGTGCGATCTGTCCGACAGCGCCGCGGTCGATGCCCTGCCAAAGCAGGCAGCGACGGCGATGGGCGCGCTGGACATCCTGGTCAACAACGCCGGCATCACCCGGGACAACCTGTTCATGCGGATGAGCGACGAGGAATGGCAGACGGTGCTGGACATCAACCTGACCGCCACCTTCCGGCTTTGCCGGGCCAGTCTGCGCGGCATGATGAAGGCGCGCTGGGGCCGGATCATCAACATCTCGTCCATCGTCGGCGCCACCGGTAATCCGGGGCAGGGCAACTATGCCGCCGCCAAGGCCGGGATGATCGGCATGTCCAAGGCGCTGGCGGCCGAGGTGGCCAGCCGCGGCGTGACGGTGAACGCCGTGGCGCCGGGCTTCATCGCCACCGCGATGACCGACAAGCTGAACGATGATCAGAAGGCCGCGCTGATGAAATCCATCCCGGCGGGCCGGATGGGCACGCCCGAGGAAATCGCCGCCGCGGTGCTCTATCTGGCCAGCTCCGAAGCGGGCTACGTGACCGGGGCGACGTTGCACGTCAACGGCGGCATGGCCATGCTTTGAGCCGGATTTTTCACGCGTCCGGTTATGCGCGTGAAAGCGTTTGCCATCTCGCTAAAGCGTGATATAGGCGGCGCAGTTTCGAGCCGGGGCGCCCTTGGCGCACAGCGGCCGGTCCGCAGTTGCGGGCGTTTCACTTGCCCGGCCGGGCAGATTCTTACCGCGCGGGGGCGCGGGCAAAACAGGGCGAAAGCCCAAGACTGTGAGGAATGGAAATGAGCGACGTCGCAGACCGCGTGAAGAAAATCGTTGTCGAACACCTGGGCGTGGAAGAAGAGAAAGTGACCGAGAACGCATCGTTCATCGACGATCTCGGCGCCGACAGCCTCGACAC
>JAGRMT010000018.1:0-10692 GCA_020441125.1 Roseivivax sp. | reverse complement strand
GAAGAGTTCGGCATCGAGATCCCGGACGACGCAGCCGAAACCATCCAGACCTTCGGCGATGCGGTGAAGTTCATCTCCGAAGCCGTGTAACGGTTCGGAACGAAATCTTGCATGCGGCGTCCGGTCGGGCGCCGTTTTGCTTTTTGAGGGTCGCCTCTTGCTGCATCGCAGCGGCACCGGGCGGCTGCCACTGAACCGCGCTCCGGCCCAAGCGCTCTTGCCCCTTGGCGGGCTGGCGGGGTAAGAGCGGGGGCACGAAAGACAATCCGAAAGGGCAGATCATGCGTCGTGTCGTTGTCACAGGTCTCGGTCTTGTCACTCCGCTGGCGGATGGCGTCGAGAAAAGCTGGGAGCGGATTTTGGCTGGCAAGTCCGGCGCCGGTCCGATCACGCAATTCGACACCGAGGGTCTGGCGACCACTTACGCCTGCGAAGTGCCGCGCGGCGACGGGACAGACGGCACCTTCAACGCCGACGCCTACATGGAGCCCAAGGAACAGCGCAAGGTTGATACCTTCATCCTGTTCGGCGTGGCCGCCGCGCAGCAGGCGGTAGAGGATGCCGGCTGGCAGCCGACCGAAACCGCCGACCTGGAGCGCACAGGCGTGCTCATCGGCTCGGGTATCGGCGGGCTGAACTCGATCGCCAATACCGCCGTCATGATGGAAGAGAAGGGCCCGCGCCGCGTGTCGCCGTTCTTCGTACCGGGCGCGCTGATCAACCTGATCTCGGGTCAGGTGTCGATCCGCTACGGCTTCAAGGGACCGAACCATTCGGTGGTCACCGCCTGCTCGACCGGCGCCCATGCCATTGGCGACGCGGCGCGGCTGATCGCGCTGGACGACGCCGACGTGATGATCGCGGGCGGGGCCGAGGCGGCGATCTGCAAGATCGGCATCGCCGGCTTCAACGCCTGCAAGGCGCTGTCCACCAAGCGCGCGCATGAGCCCGAAAAGGCCAGCCGCCCCTACGACGCGGACCGCGACGGCTTCGTCATGGGCGAGGGCGCAGGGATTGTCGTGCTGGAGGAATATGAGCACGCCAAGGCCCGCGGCGCGAAAATCTACGCCGAGGTCTGCGGCTATGGCCTGTCGGGCGACGCCTATCACATCACCGCGCCGTCCGAGGATGGCGAGGGCGGCGAGCGCTCCATGCGCGCGGCGCTGAAGCGGGCCGGCCTGCAACCGTCTGACATCGACTACATCAACGCACATGGCACCTCGACCATGGCCGACGTGATCGAACTGGCCGCTGTCGAACGGATGCTGGGCGAACATGCGAGCAAGGTCACCATGTCCTCGACCAAGTCCGCCACCGGGCACCTGCTGGGCGCCGCCGGCGCGATCGAGGCGATCTTTGCCATCCTGGCGATCCGCGACCAGGTTGCGCCGCCGACCATCAACCTCGACAACCCGGCGGTCGAATCCAAGGTGTTCCTGGCGCCCAACGCCAAGCACGAGCGCCCGATCCGCTACGCGCTGTCCAACAGCTTCGGCTTTGGCGGCACCAATGCCAGCGTGATCTTCGGGAAGGTCGACTGACATGTGGCGCAGTATTGCGTCCAACGCGATGACCTTGCTGATCGTCGCGGTCTTCCTGTTTGGCGGGCTGCTGCTGTGGGGGCAATCGCAGTACAAGGCGCCGGGGCCGTTGGCCCAGGCGATCTGCGTCAAGGTCGACCGCGGCACAAACATGCGCGCGGTTTCAGCCAAGCTGGAATCCGACGGGGCGGTCAGCAGCGGTGCGATCCTGCGGCTGGCGGCGGAATATTCCGACCGTTCCAAGGATCTGAAAGCGGGCAGCTATCTGGTGCCCGAGGGCGCGACGATGGCCGAGATCCTCGACATCATCACCCGCGGCGGCGCCAGCACCTGCGGTACCGAAATCGTTTACCGGATCGGCGTCAACTCGGCCCAGATCCAGGTGCGGCAGCTGGACCCGGCCACCGGCCGGTTCGAGGAGATGGCAGAGTTCGTGCCGGGTGAAGAAGAGACGCCGCCGGTCTACACCCAGATCTCGGGCCAGTCCGACACCCGCTTCCGCATCGCCCTGGCCGAAGGCGTGACCAGCTGGCAGGTCGTCGAAGAGATGAAGCAGGTCGACGTGCTGAGCGGCGAGGTTGCCGAGTTGCCTGCCGAGGGCAGCCTTGCGCCTGACAGCTATGAAATCGCCCGCGGCGACAGCCGGGCCAGCGTGATCGAGCGGATGCAAACCGCGCAGGCCCGTATCCTGGCAGAAGCCTGGGCCAACCGTGCCGACGGTCTGCCGATCCAGACGCCGGAAGAGGCGATGACACTCGCCTCGATCGTCGAGAAGGAAACCGGCGTGCCCGAGGAGCGCGAGCTGGTTGCCAGCGTCTTTGTCAACCGGCTGATCCAGGGGATGCGGCTGCAAACCGACCCGACGGTGATCTATGGCATCACCAACGGGCAGGGCGTGCTGGGCCGTGGGCTGCGGCAAAGCGAACTGCGGCGCGAGACGCCCTACAACACCTATGTGATCGACGGGCTGCCGCCGACCCCGATCGCCAACCCGGGCCGTGCTTCGATCGAGGCAGCGCTGAATCCCGCTCAGAGCGATTTCGTGTTCTTTGTTGCCGATGGCACGGGCGGTCACGCCTTTGCCGCGACGCTTGCAGAGCATAACGAGAACGTCCGCCGCTGGCGCGAGATCGAAGCGCAGCAGCCCAGCACGGACCAGTGATCCGCGGGCGGGACGGTGCTGCCGCCCCGCCGCGCCACGGCCCGGCCGTTCGCGCCGGCCCATCGGAGACGCCGCTGTGATGCCTGACACGATCCGGCCCCTTGGCCCGCTGCCTCCGCCCATTGCGCCATGACGCCCGAGCAATCTGCCAGCTTTGTCGAAGCGGTGCCGATGCCGGCCGTGCTGATCCGCCGGGACGAGCGGATCGAAGCCGCCAACAGTGGCGCGCGAACGCTGCTGGGTGACGGCATCGTCGGGCGTCACTTCATCACCGCGCTGCGCCAGCCGGGGCTGCTGGACGCGATCGAGGCGACGCTGCGCGACGGCGCGCCGCGCGATGCGCAATACCTGACGAACGACGGCCGGCAGGACACCACCTTCCGTGTCACGGTGCGTCCGGTGATGCTGACGCTGACCCATGGAGCGCTGGTGTGTTTCGAGGATATCACCCACCTGGAACAGGCCGGGCAGATGCGCCGCGACTTTGTCGCCAATGTCAGTCACGAGCTGAAAACGCCGCTGACGGCGCTTATGGGCTTCATCGAGACGCTGAAGGGCCCGGCCCGCAATGACGCCCCGGCGCGCGAACGGTTCCTGACCATCATGGAGAGCGAGGCAGGGCGGATGAACCGGCTGGTGGGGGATCTGCTGTCGCTCAGCCGGGTGGAGGCCGAGGAACGCATGCGCCCGACGCAGCTGGTCGATCCGGTTGCGGTTCTGCGTTCTACCCTGCACGGGCTGGCACAGCTGGCCGAGCGTGCGCGGGTGACGGTGTATCTGGAGGCGCCGGAAACGCCGTTCCAGATCGTGGGCGACAGCGACCAGTTGCGGCAGGTTTTCACCAACCTGATCGAGAACGCTGTGAAATACGGCGGCGCGGGGGCCGATGTGTTTGTCACCGTCGCGGCTCCGGCCTACGAGCCGCGGCTACGCGGCGCGGCGACCCGCATTTCGGTGCGCGACACCGGGCCGGGCATCGACCCTGTGCACGTTCCGCGCCTAACGGAACGGTTCTACCGGGTCGATGCGCACCGCTCGCGCGAGAAAGGCGGCACCGGTCTGGGGCTGGCCATCGTCAAGCATATCGTCAACCGGCACCGCGGCCGGCTGCGCATCAGCAGCGCTCCGGGCAAAGGGACCGAGGTGACGATTCTGCTGCCCGCCAACTGAACCCGAACGGGTTTTGTGACAGCGCCTCTGGCACAGGCGCCGCCAAGGGGGGATTCGGTGCCATCCGGCCCTTCCGCCGTGCCGTTCCGACCAATGCGCCATTCGCCTGCGACGTCACGACGCGGAATCAACACTTTGATATTGAACAATTATTTTTTCAATTTTGAAAATTGCGAGCGCAAACGGCGTTTGTCATGTATCTGTTACATGCCTGTCACAAAACCTAAGCGTGGCCTGCGTAGATCAGCGCCGGAGATCATCGTGGGGATGATCGTGACAATCAGGAGTTCACCTGTCATGACCGTGAAACTGACCGCCTCTGTTCTGGCCATTGCCGCCGTAACCGCTTCCGCTGCCGTGGCCCGCGACAACGTTCAGATTGCCGGTTCCTCGACCGTTCTGCCCTATGCCTCGATCGTGGCCGAAGCCTTTGGCGAAAACTTCGACTTCCCGACCCCCGTTGTTGAATCGGGCGGCTCGTCGGCAGGTCTGAAGCGCTTCTGCGAAGGTGTGGGCGAAAACACCATCGACATCGCCAATGCCTCGCGCAAGATCAAGGACAAGGAAATCGCCGCTTGCGCCGAAGCCGGCGTGACCGACATCATCGAAGTGCGCATCGGCTACGACGGCATCGTCTTCGCCAGCCAGCTGAACGGCCCGGCCTTCACGGCATTGGAGCCGGCCGACATCTTCAACGCCCTGGCCCCCAAGGTGATGAAGGACGGCGCGCTGGTCGACAACCCGTACACCAAGTGGTCCGAGTTCAACCCGGCGCTGCCCGACGTTGAAATCGCCGCCTTCATCCCCGGCACCAAGCACGGCACGCGCGAAGTGTTCGAAGAGAAGGTCCTGGCGGCTGGCTGCGAAGCCACCGGCGCCAAGGAAGCCCTGGAAGCAGCCGGGATCGAGGATGGCTGCATTGCCGTGCGCACCGATGGCAAGTCGGTCGACATCGACGGCGACTAGAGACGCTGGCCCGCATCGACGCCACCCCCAACGGCGTGGGCGTGTTCGGCCTGGCATTCTACGAGAACAACACCGACAAGCTGAAGGTTGCCACGATGTCGGGCGTCGAGCCGACGACCGAAACCATCGCCGCAGGTGACTACCCGGTGTCGCGTCCGCTGTATTTCTACATCAAGAAGGCCCACATCGGCGTGATCCCCGGCCTGAAGGAATATGCCGAGTTCTTCGTCGCGGACGAGATCGCCGGCCCCGATGGCCCGCTGGCACAGTACGGCCTGGTGTCCGACCCCGAACTGGCCGCAACCCAGCAGATGGTTGCCGACGAGCAAGTGATGGGCGCCAACTGACGCCTTGGAACACACGACGGGGGCGGCATATTTCGCCGCCCCCGATTTGTCTTTTAGACTGATTTGACTGCTTAACGAACCTGGGTGGGAACATATGCCTGTTTGGTGGCTCGTCTTGATCGTGCTGGGCCTGGCCGCGGCCGGTACCGTGCTGGGGCGCGCCCGTGCGCTATCCTCGGCCGGTGGAGATATCCGCAAGCTGCATTCGCGGCCCAGCTACTATGGCTCTCATGTGTTGCTGATGACGCTGGCCCCGGCCTTTGGGGTGATGGTGCTGTGGCTTCTGGCGCAACCGCTGATCATCGACCGCGGCGTGCAGGCCAGCCTGCCCGCAAGCGTGGTGCCCCAAGGCTCTACCCTTGGGCTGGTGATGAGCGACGTGCGCCGCGTGGCTGACGGGCTTGATCGTGCGGTGGCCAGCGGCACGATGACGGCACAGGCCGCCGAGACGCTGCGCGCCGATACCACCGACGTGCGCCAGGTGCTGGCCGATGTCGGCGTCGCGCTGGGCTCGCCGGTATCGGCCGAGGTGCTGGGCGCGGCGCAGAGCTACCGTGCCAAGGCGGCGGCAAGCCGGCTGGCGATGACGGTGGCCGTTCTTGCCGTGGCGCTGTTGGGCTTTGGCTATGCGCTGATGCGCACGCATCGCGATTTCCGTGCCCGGAACGTGGTCGAGCACGGCATCAAGGCAATCCTGATCACCGCGGCATCGCTGGCCATCCTGACCACGGTCGGCATCGTTCTTAGCCTGGTTTTCAATACGGTGGAGTTCTTCCGGCTATATCCGGCGTCAGAGTTCTTCACCTCGCTGACCTGGGCGCCGTCCTTTGGCGGCGGGTCCGAGCTGGGTATCCTGCCGCTGCTGTGGGGCACGATCTATATTTCGCTGATCGCACTGGCCGTGGCCGTGCCGGTCGGGCTGTTCGCGGCGGTGTACCTGTCGGAATATGCCTCGCCCAAGTTCCGGGCTACGGCCAAACCGATGCTGGAAATCCTCGCCGGCATTCCAACCATCGTCTACGGTCTGTTCGCGCTGCTGACGGTCGGCCCGCTGTTGATGCGGGTGTTTGGCGACGGCGGGCTGGGCTGGATGCAGGCTGGCACCGCGGTGATCACCGCCGGCCTGGTGATGGGCATCATGTTGATCCCCTTTGTCAGCTCGCTGTCTGATGACATCATCAACGCCGTGCCTCAGTCGCTGCGCGACGGCTCTTACGGGCTGGGCGCAACCCAGTCCGAGACGATCAAGCAGGTGGTTCTGCCCGCCGCTCTACCGGGTATCGTCGGTGCGATCCTGCTGGCCGCCAGCCGCGCCATCGGCGAGACGATGATCGTGGTGCTGGCCGCCGGCNNTGCTGGGGGCAGGGGCCGCCGCCCGCCTTAGCCTGAACCCGTTCGAGGCGATGACCACTGTCACCGCCAAGATCGTCAGCCAGCTGACCGGCGACGCCGACTTTGCCTCGCCCGAGGCGCTGGTGGCCTTTGCGCTGGGCATGACGCTGTTCATCCTGACGCTGGGTCTGAATGTCCTGGCGCTCTACATCGTGCGCAAATACCGGGAGCAGTACGAATGACCGACGCCAGCATTCCCGAGGGCGGCAAGGTAACCAAGTCGCTCGTCCAGCTGGACGCCCGCACCCGGCGCCGCAACGCCGCCGAGGCGCGCTTCCGCGCCTATGGGCTGACCGCGATCGTGATCGGCTTCTTCTTTCTGATCACGCTGATGGTCGCCATCGTCGGCAATGGCGTCGGTGCGTTCCGGCAAAGCTTCATCACGGTCGAGGTGTTTCTCGACCCGGCCAAGCTGGACAAGAACGGCGCGCGCGACATCGAGGACATCAAGAAGGTCTCGACCTTTGGCTATGCGCCGCTGATCCAGAACGCGTTGCTGGAAGCGGTGCAGGCGGCCCAGCCCGACACCCCGATCAAGAAGGCCGGCGACACCAAGCAGCTGATTTCTGCCTCGGCGCTGGCGGCCGTGCGCGACCATGTCATCGCCAATCCCGAAGAGATCGGCCAGACGGTGGAGTTCCGTCTGCTGGCGGCCTCGCGCGTGGATGGTTACCTGAAAGGCCGGGTCAAGCGCGAGGACGTGGTCCGCGACAAGAACATCAATGTCGAGCATCTGGACGCGGCCGATGCCCTGCTGGCCGCGGGTACGCTGACGCGCAGCTTCAACCCCGAGTTCGTGCTGGGCGCCGACGCGTCGGAAAGCCGGGCCGAGCAGGCGGGCATGGGCGTGTCGATGCTGGGCTCATTCTACATGATGCTGGTGGTGCTGGCGCTGTCGCTGCCGATCGGCGTTGCGGCCTCGATCTATCTTGAGGAATTCGCGCCCAAGAACTGGTTCACCGACCTGATCGAGGTGAACATCTCGAACCTGGCCGCCGTGCCGTCGATCGTGTTCGGTATCCTGGGCCTGTCGGTGTTCATCCAGTTCGGCGGCCTGCCGCAATCGGCACCGCTGGTGGGCGGTCTCGTGCTCACGCTGATGACGCTGCCGCGGATCATCATCCCGGCGCGGGCCGCGCTGAAGGCGGTGCCGCCGTCGATCCGTGACGCCGCGCTGGGCGTGGGTGCCTCGCGCACGCAGACGGTGTTCCACCACGTGCTGCCTTTGGCGGCACCGGGGATCCTGACCGGGCTGATCATCGGCCTGGGCCAGGCGCTGGGTGAAACCGCGCCGCTGCTGTTGATCGGCATGGTCGGCTTTGTCGCCACCAACCTGCCGGACGGCTTCTTTGCCGGGTTCATGACTCCGAACTCGGCAATGCCGGCACAGATTTACGAATGGGCCAAGCGGGCAGACCCGGCGTTCTATGAACGTGCCTGGGGCGGGATCATCATCCTGCTGGTATTCCTGTTGATCATGAACTTTGCCGCCATCGTGCTGCGGCGCAAGTTCGAGCGGCGGTGGTGAGGGGGCCAAAGCCATGTATGATGCGCCGTATACGGAAAGGACAACGGCTGTGACGGATGTCAAAATCTCTGCGCGTGACGTGCAGGTCTATTACGGCGACAACCACGCCATCAAGGATGTCAACGTCGATATCCAGGACAAGACGGTCACCGCCTTCATCGGTCCGTCGGGCTGTGGCAAGTCGACCTTTCTGCGCTGCCTGAACCGGATGAACGACACGATCGACATCTGCCGCGTGCTGGGCAAGATCGAGCTGGACGGCGAGGATATCTACGACAAGCGCGTCGATCCGGTGCAGTTGCGCGCCAAGGTGGGCATGGTGTTCCAGAAGCCGAACCCGTTCCCCAAGTCGATCTATGACAACATCGCCTATGGTCCGCGGATTCACGGGCTGGCCAAGAACAAGGCCGAACTGGACGAGATCGTCGAGAAGTCGTTGCGCCGGGGTGCCATCTGGGACGAGGTGAAGGATCGCCTGAGCGAGCCTGGAACCGGCCTGTCGGGCGGCCAGCAGCAACGGCTGTGCATCGCCCGTGCCGTCGCGACCGAACCCGAAGTGCTGCTGATGGACGAGCCGTGCTCGGCGCTGGACCCGATTGCCACCGCGCAGGTGGAAGAACTGATCGACGAGCTGCGCGCCAACTTCTCGGTGGTGATCGTTACCCACTCGATGCAGCAGGCGGCACGTGTCAGCCAGAAGACGGCCTTCTTCCACCTGGGCAACCTGGTGGAATACGGCGAGACCGGCAAGATTTTCACCAATCCCGAGGACCCGCGCACGGAAAGCTACATCACCGGGCGGATCGGCTAAGGAACGCGACACATGAGACAGCACATTGCTTCGGCTTTCGACCGCGACCTTGAAGGCATCCAGGCGCAGATCATGAAGATGGGCGGGCTGGTCGAGGCGTCGATCCGCGACAGCATCACCTCGCTGGCCGACCGCGACGAGGACCTGGCCGAGCGCGTCCGCGCCGGCGACAAGGCCATCGACGCGCTGGAGGAAACGCTGAACGACGAGGCGGCGCGGGTGATCGCGCTGCGCGCGCCGGCAGCGTCGGACCTGCGCGTCGTCCTGTCGGTCATGCGCATCGCGGCCAACCTCGAACGGATCGGCGATCTGACCAAGAACATCGCCAAGCGCACCGGCGTGCTGGTGCACATGCCGCCGGTGGGCGGCACGGGCTCTTCGCTCAAGCGGATGGCGCGCGAGGTCGAGCTGATGCTGAAGGACGCGCTGGACGCCTATATCCAGCGCGATCAGGCGCTGGCCCGCGACGTGATCGAACGCGATCTGGACGTGGACCAGATGTACAATGCGATGTTCCGCGAGTTTCTGACCTTCATGCTGGAGGACACGCGCAGCATCACCCCGTGCATGCATCTGCACTTCATCGCCAAGAACATCGAGCGGATGGGCGACCACGCCACCTCGATCGCCGAGCAGGTGATCTACCTGGTCTCGGGCGAGCTGCCGGACGAGGCGCGACCCAAGAGCGACAGCGTGGCGAGCGTCGGCGTGGACGAGCGCGGGGCCGGGCCCGGACCGGAGGCCGAGGGCTGAGGATGGACCCGCGCCAGCCGCCGCGCGTGCTGGTCGTCGAGGACGAGCCGGCCCAGCGCGAGGTGCTGCGCTACAATCTCGAGGCCGAGGGCTTCGACGTCCTGCTGGCCGGCGGCGGCGACGAGGCCCTGCTGCTGCTGCGCGAGGAGACGCCGGACCTGGTCGTGCTCGACTGGATGCTGCCGGAGGTCTCGGGCATCGAGATCTGCCGGCGCATCAAGGCCGATCCGGGGACGCGGGCGATCCCGGTCGTCATGCTCTCGGCCCGCGGCGACGAGGCCGACCGCGTGCGCGGCCTCGAGACCGGGGCGGACGACTACGTGGTCAAGCCCTATTCGGTGATCGAGCTGATCGCCCGTCTGCGCAACCAGCTGCGCCGCACCCGGCCCTCGGCCATGGGCGAGCGGCTGGTCCATGAGGACATCGTCCTCGACACCGCCGAGCACCGCGTCTTCCGCGGCGGCCAGCCGCTGCATCTCGGCCCGACCGAGTTCCGGCTGCTCGCCACGCTGATGGAAAAGCCCGGCCGGGTCTGGACCCGCGAGCAGCTGCTCGACCGGGTCTGGGGCCGCGACATCTATGTCGACATGCGCACCATCGACGTCCATGTCGGCCGGCTGCGCAAGGCACTGATGGCGCAGGGCGGCTCGAACCCGGTCCGCACGGTCCGCGGCACCGGCTACGCCCTCGGCTGAGGCCGGGGCGCGACCTCGGGGAGAGCGGGCAGGGGGGCGGCAGGTGGTCCGGCCCGGCCCCGACTTTGGTCGCAGAGGCGTGGAGTCCGGGAAGGTTTCCCTTCCTATGGAAGGAATTTCCACGTAATTGACCCGCAACAGGGGCATCGAACCTGCCAGCCTGCCGTTTCTCGCCCCACCCCGGGGCGGGCAGCGGGCAGGCCGGCGGTATTCGATCTTTGAAAGTTCAGTGCCGGCTCCGCCGATGCCCGGCGGGTTCCGGGCGTCCGCCATTGGGCCGGACCGCGAGTTCAGACCACCACCTTGAGGGTTCATCCATGACCGAGA
>JAGRMT010000155.1 GCA_020441125.1 Roseivivax sp. | reverse complement strand
GGGCAGAGCCACGGCCCCTTGCCCCACTGTCCTGCGCCTCAGGTCAGCGGCAGGCGCGGCTGGGCAAGCATTTCGGCCAGCATGTCGAACACCAGGCGGATGCGGCGCGAGGTGTGCAATTCACGGTGCACCGTCAGCCAGCATTCGACCTCAATCGGTTTCAGCCCGGGCCAGACCGGCACCACGCCCGGTGTGGTTGCGGCAATGTCGTCCAGCATCGGGAACAACCCCAACCCGGCGCGCAGCATCTCCCAGCAGACAACACCGTTTTCCGAGCCGTGGCGCACCGCGCCGGGGGTGATCGGCACGCCGCAGCCTTGCAGGTATGCCACCAGTTCCGCGCCGTCGCCCATCGCGATGTAGCTGGCGCGCGCCAGATCGGCGGGGCGGTCGAACGGGCCGTGGCGCGCGACATAGTCCTGCGTGGCGTATAGCCGGCCGGTGCAGCGCCGCGCCATCTTGGTGAACAGCTCGGGCTGGACCGGGCGGACATGGCGGATGGCGATATCCGCCTCGCGCCGTTGCAGGTCGCTCAGCGCGTTCGAGGCGATCACCTCGAGCGAGATTTGCGGCGCGACATCCTGCAACCGCAGCGCCACCATCGGCATCAGGCGCTGGGCGAAGATGTCCGAGACCGAGACCGAAACGCTGCCGGCGATCTGTTGCACCTGCCCCGAAGCGGCCAGCGAGACGCGGATCGCCGCCTCGCCCATCTCGCGCATGTGGCCCAGAAGGCTGCGCCCGGCGTCGGTCAGTTCCAGCGCGCGGCCGACACGTTCGAACAGGGTCACGCCCAGCTCGGCCTCCAGCGCGGCGACCTGCCGGCCCAGCGTGGGCTGGGTCAGCCGAAGCGCCCGCGCCGCCGCCGAGAAGGAGCCGGTTTCGGCCGTTACCAGAAAGGCGCGGGCCTGGTTCCAGTCAAAGCGGACGGCTTGCCAATTCATGCGTTTCCGTATGCTCCAAGTAGAAAAACCGGGAATATGTCAGCAAAAATTTATGTGTATGGTGTGTTCATCGTCAAGCCAGGACCTTTCGCCATGCCATCCGCCACGATTTCCGCCGCCTTCTGGGATCGTATCGCCCGCAAGTATGCCGCCTCTCCGATCAAGGACATGGCCTCGTACGAGCACACGCTGACACGCACCGCCGCTTATCTTTCGAACAGCGACCGGGTGCTGGAAATCGGTTGCGGCACTGGCACCACGGCCCTGAAGCTGGCGCCGTTTGCCGGGTCGATCCTGGCGACGGATTTCGCACCGGGCATGATCGCCATTGCGCGGGAAAAGGGTGCAGGCACCGACAATGTGCGGTTCGAGACGGTGTCGGCCGGCGCCCCGCCCCAAGGTCCGTTCGACGCGATCCTGGGCTTCAACCTGTTCCACCTGGTGCCCGACCTGCCGCAGGTTCTGGCCGGGCTGCGCGACCAGTTGGCGCCGGGCGGGCTGCTAATTTCCAAATCGGCCTGCCTGCGAGACGCCAACCCGTTGATCAGGCTGTTGATTCCGGCGATGCAGCTGGTGGGCAAGGCGCCATATGTCAATGTTTTCAGCGTGGCCGGGCTAGAACGGATGATCACCGATGCCGGGTTCGAGATCGTCGAAACGGGCACGTTTCCGAAAAAGCCGCCAGCCCGGTTCATCGTGGCGCGCAAGCGCTGACGCTTAGCCGCCGATGAAGCCGCGCCAGTAAAGCACGGCCAGAAACAGCGCGATCACAACCAGAACCTTCATCATCAGGTCGGCCGTCAGGTGCAGCAGCTTGCCGCGCCGGCGGTCGGCGACGTCGATTCTCTCCAGATGGGCGACGGCGCGCGCATAGGCGGCGGCGATGGCGGCATGATTCTGCATCCGCAAGAGTTTGGGATGGCCGGTGTTGGCCTCGGCCTCGACCAGCACGGCGATGTCGCGGCGCACCCGTGACGGCACGCGGCGGCCGAGGCGGCGCAGGCGCTGGGCCAACGTTCCCTTGGCCAGGCCGAATTTCTCGTCCAGCAGGGATTTCAGATGGTCGGACTGGGCCGAAAGGGTGCCGGTTTCGCTCATGCGCGCAGGGTAAGGCGGCGCGCAGGCCGGGGCAAGGTCTGGCCAAGTCGCACGGGCCGCCGTATGACGGCGGCATGTTGAACACGATATCTCATGGTGCGCCGGGCGCGGCGCCGACGGTGCTGATCGTGCACGGGCTGTTCGGCTCGGCGCGCAACTGGGGCGTAATCGCCAAGCGGCTGGCTGATCGGGGCCGGGTGGTGGCGGTCGACCAGCGCAACCACGGCGGCAGCCCATGGTACGACACGCACAGCTATCCGGACATGGCCGCCGACCTGGCCAAGGTGATCGAGGCCGAAGGCGGCCCGGTAGACGTGGTGGGCCATTCGATGGGCGGCAAGGCGGCGATGGTGCTGGCGCTGACCCGGCCCGAGCTGGTGCGCCGGCTGGTGGTGGCCGATATCGCGCCGGTGGGCTATGGGCACAGCCAGCAGCAATTCATTGACGCGATGCGCGCGGTCGACCTGAGCCGGGTCACCAAACGCTCGGACGCTTCGGCGCAGCTGGCCGAGCGGGTCGAGGACACGACGTTGCAGGCGTTTTTCACCCAGTCGCTGGACGTGTCGGGCAAGCGCTGGCTGCTGAACCTGGACACGCTGGAACGCGAGATGCCCAAGATCCTGGGTTTTCCGCAGGTCTCGGGCCGGTTCGACGGGCCGGCGCTGTTCCTGACCGGGGCGCAGTCGACCTATGTTCAGCCCGAGCACCGCGAGACGATCCGGACGCTGTTCCCGCGCGCGCGCTTTGCCAAGATACCCGGCGCGGGCCACTGGCTGCATGCCGACAAGCCGCGCGAGTTCGAAGCCTCGGTCCGGGTGTTTCTGGACGGCTGAGCCGCGCCGTCAGACCGGCAGCACGCGCAGTTCGCCCTCGAGCCATGGCAGCTGGACCAGCGCCGGCGCGATGACAAGCTCGTCCACCAGCGTGCGCACCATGCGCGCCACGTCGCGCGGCACGTCGTCGGCCCAGTCGGCCCCGGCGAACAACGCGATGGTGCGGGCGAAGGGCTGCATCGGCAGCGGGTGCGCCTCAAGCTCGCCGTGCAGGCGGGCGGCCCGCATGTAACCCAGCGGCGTGGTGATCGCCCAGCCGACGCCGCGCGCGGCCAGCGTCATCAGCGACAGGTGTGCGCCGATTTCGAACCGCGCGGGGAAGTTGTAACCCTGGCGCGTCATGTGCGCCTCGATCTGGCGGCCGATGAACTGATCGCGGTCGTAGCGCAGAAAGGGCAACGCCTGCATCACCGCCTCGGCGCTGCCGTGGGCGGCGACCGTGCCGCGCGAAGCAACGAAGATGAACGGATCGCGCACCAACGGGTATTCGGTGATTCCTTCCTCAACCCCACCGCCCGAGGCCGCCACCGCAAGGTGCAGGCTAAGATCGCGCATCGCGGCGGTGATCTCGTGGCTGGGTGCGGTGATCAGCTTGAACCGGCACCGGGTCATGCTTTCGGCCAACATGGTGACCAGGCGCGGCGTCAGGTCATTGTCGAAATCGTCGATCACACCGAGGTTGAGCACCGACAGGTGCGACAGGTCCATCACCGTCAGTTCTGTCTGAGCCATGCGCAACTGCGCCAGAACCGCCTGCGCGCGCACCAGGAATGACCGGCCCGCCGGGGTCAGCATCATCGGGCGGCGCCCGTGATCGACCAGATCGGTACCCAGCGCGGTTTCCAGGTTGCGCATCTGCTGGCTGACGGCGGGCTGACTGAGGCCCGTCGCCTCTGCCGCACCCGCGACAGAGCCGGTGGCGGCCAGCGCCTCGAACACCTCGAGTCCGCGCAGGGTGACGCCCTTCAGCATGGCGCCGCCCCCGCCGTTATGCCGGTCAGTAGCCCGCGCACAACTCTTCAGCCTGGCCGGCGAATGCCTTGTAGCGGGTCCAGAATGCCTCGTGACGGCCGCTGTCTGATTGGCGGATTTCCTGTGCCTGGTGCGGTTCGGCAAAGAACTCGGCCGCCATGCGCTGATCGCTGGCCGAAAGCTGCAGGTCGGCGACGAACTGCACGCAGCCGCACAGGGTACGATTCGCCGCGTCGCGGCCCGACGCCATGCAGGCCTTCGAGATCGGGCCCGAAGCGATGCGAACCGGCTGCACGCCTGCCCGAGTCGTGCGTTTGGGGCCGCCGCAGCCCACCAGAGCAACGCAAAGCGCCGCCAGAATTACCCATCGCATCAGTCTGCCCCATGTTGTTATTCGCGGGCCGACGACCGCGCGGTTTCTCTAACAGATGTCGCCATGTTGCCGTATTGAAACCGGATTTTCAATTCACGTTGCCGGGCGGGTCAGGCTGTGGCGTTTGTCACCGGTTTGACGTGTTGTGGCCATAGTTTCGCCACAAGGTGGCAAGATAACCATATACTGTCTGCCACCGATCGCTTTGGGTGCCGCGATCCCAATACCAAGGTCTGAAGACCATGAATCGTATCAGTATCGCTGCGCTTGCCGCAGTATCGTTCCTGACTGTCACCGCGGCCCACGCGGCCGAACAGCGCGTGTATTTCGTGGGCAATGGCTTCTTCCCTGCTAATGTCTACGCCGCCCCCGGTGACATCATCCGTGTGACCAACATGCACACGAGCAACTCGCAGATCAGCGTAGCCAGCAACCTGGCCCTGACGACGCCGGACTGCAACGAGATCAACTGGCTGAAAGACGGCAACCTGGATTGCAACGCCGGTGCCGGCAATAACAACGGTCTGACCGGCTCGATCACCTTGTCGCCGTCCAGCCAGGTTCGGTTCTACGTACTGCTGGGCGGGCTTGTCACACTGACCGGCAAACGATCCTCGGGCGGATCGTTTGTCAATGCCGCGCACAACAGCACGGTCTACACCGACCGGCTGCCGACGTTGACCCTACCCGGCAGCTGACCGAGCGATTGGCAACCACGACTAGCCCTCCAGCGGTTCGATCAGCTGGGGGCCGCTGGCGCGGTTGGAGTTGACCTCTGTCCGGACACGATGGAACCGCAGCACCTCTGGCGCCGGCGCGGACATCAGACGCGCGGCGCCCTTGCCTTCTTCGCCCAGCCATAGCGGCCAGTCTCGCGGCTCCAGCACCACCGGCACGCGGTGGTGGATATCGGTCATCGGTCCCTCGGCCTGGGTGGTGACCATGGCGCAGGTGCGCATCGGGTCATGCCCGTCCTTTTCCCAGTCCTGCCAGACCCCGGCAAAGACCATGGGCGCGCCGTCGGCGCGTGTGATGTACCATGGCAGGCGGTTGCCGGCCTCGTCCTTGTGCCATTCGTAAAAGCCCGAACACGGGATCAGGCAGCGCCGGTCGCGGCAGGCGGCGCGAAAGGCGGGTTTTTCGGCGATCGTCTCGGCCCGCGCATTGATCAGCAGCGGCCCGTCGTTGGGCGCCTTGTACCAATGCGGCAGGAATCCCCAGCGCATCGCCACCAGCCGCCGCTGCCCCTCGGGTGCGTGGACGACATGGATGCGGTTGGTCGGGCAGACGTTGTAATTGGGCACGTCCGGCAGGTCGTTGGCGGGCACGGCGTCGAACAGCTGGGCCATCGCGTCGGGCGGCAGGGTGATGGCGAAACGTCCGCACATGGGATCATCGCCTCAGCAGGGTGGAGTAGAGCAGCAGGCCCCAATCCGCCAATTCGCGCGCGGCTGGCCCCCAGGCCGCGCCGAAGCGCAGCGGATCCATCCGGGCGGCGGCGGCCAGTTCGGCCAGGCTGCGGCGCCCGTCGATGCCGGCGATCAGCGGGGCGGCCTCGCGCGGCAGGGTCAGCCGCGCCTTGACGCCGTCGGTTGTCATCGGCACGGGCTTGCCCTGCGCCACGGCCTGGGCCAGCGCGCGGGGCGCGACGCCGCGCAAATGCGGCACCAGCGCCTGATTGGTGTGGCGGGCCGGGCCGCGGGTGTCGTCGGCAGCCACGGCATAGCCAGCGTGCAGCCGCAACGTGCCGCGCAGCTTCTCGGCCACGGCCATGGCGGCGACCGGGTTCATTCCCTCAGGCACCGGGGCGATGCGCGCCAGATCGTAGAGCGCGGGCGTGGCGAAGGACAGCAGACGCCAGCCGGCCTGGTCCAGCGTGCCGCACAGTGCAGACACATCATAGGCGCGGTCTTGCCCGTGCAGCAGCAGGTCATAGAATCCTGCGTCGCTAGCGCGGTGGTCCGACAGGTGCGGGTTCAGCCGGAACGGATGGCCCTCGGGAAGCGCCTCGACCAACGGGCGCGCACGGGCCAGGCGCTCTTGGGGCGGCAAGCCTTCGAACAGCGCGCCGAAGGCCTCTTGCAGCGGGTAGACCCCCGAGCGGCCATAAGGCGCGTAGACCATGAAGCCCATCGCCCCGCCCGGCGCCAGCGCGGCGCGCAGCGCGGCAAAGCCGGCGGGCGGATCGGGCAGATGATGCAACACGCCGCAGCAGTCGATATAGTCGAACCGGCCCAGCTCGGGCGCGTCCAGCAGGCTGCCGGTATGGAAGGTGATCCCGGTCAACCCGCGCGCGGCGGCGCGTGCCTGGGCGATGTCGCGCGCGGCGGCAGACAGATCGACGTAGGTGATGCTGTGCGGTCGGCCGGCACTGGTCAGCACCTGCGCCAGTTGGATCAGCCCATCGCCGGTGCCACCCCCGGCCACCAGGATCGACAGCGGGCGCGACCAGTCGCGCTGGCCGGCAAAACAGACGTGGTCAATCTCAAGCGGATGCGACGGCGAGCCGGTGATCAGCCGCTTCTTCTCGTCGGCCGGATCGCGCTGGGGATAGGGATATGCCTCGTACTGCTGCGTGACGCTGACCATGCGTTGCCTGCCCTCCGGTGGCTTTCCTTCGGCACCGGTTTGCCTGATGCTGGGGCCATGACTCAACCCCTGATTTGCCTTGCCTATTTTTCCGGCCGCGGACACACCGCGCGGCTGGCCGGCCATATCGCCGACGGGATGAGCGAGGGCGTGCCCCGGCTGGTGGACGTGACAACCGTCGCCGATGCCGACTGGCAGGCGCTGGACCGGGCCGACGCCATCGTGTTCGGCGCGCCCACCTACATGGGATCGACCGCGGCGCGGTTCGACCTGTTCCTGGAAGAAGCGTCAAGCCGCTGGGATACCCAGCACTGGGCCGACAAGCTGGCGGCGGGGTTCACCGTGGCGACCCATGCCGCGGGCGACAAGCTGGCCGCGCTGATCCGGCTGAGCGTCTATGCCGCGCAGATGGGCATGGTCTGGGTCGGGCAGACGGAAATCGGCGCGCCGGTGCGCAAGGACAAGCCGGGGATCAACCGCGACGGATGCTGGCTTGGCCTTTCGGCCACCGCGTCACGCGACAAAACACTGTTGATCGACCCGGACGATGCCGAGACCGCCCGCCGCTTCGGCGCGCGGATCGAGACAGCGGCGCGGCGCTGGGGCGCGGGGCGCTAGGGCTTGCGCGCGATCTCGATCCGGGTCTGAAGCAGCGACATCTGTTGCAGGATTTGCCCACGCGCGGTGCGATCGCCGGTATCACGCAGCTCTTCGCGCAGGCGGGACAGTTCGCGCGACAACGCCACCACCTCGGGTACCGCGCCATTTTCCTTGAGGATGCGGGCGAACACGGCGTTTTCCGGATCGTCGCAGGGCGGCAGCGGCTTGCCCGCGCCGGGCAGGTTGTCAAACGCGCCTTCGGCCTCGGCCGCCGCGATCTTGGCGTTGATCAGGTCGATCAGCGGGTGATCCATCACGCGCCCTGCCGTGCCAGCTCTGCCGCGCGCCGGGCCAGCGCCTCGGGACGCCAGACCTGGGTGCGGTCGTAATACTCTGCAAAGACCGGCACGCCTTCAGGGAACTGCATCCAGGGCACGGCGGTATCGGTAAAGATGAACACGTCAGGCGCCAATTCGCGCGCGCGGTCCAGCGTGCCGACCCGGACAAAGGCAAAGGCCCGACCGGCGCCCGAGTAATGCGACCACAAGGCGACATGGCACTGCGGGCAGCGCAGCACGATCTGTCCCTTGCCCGAGGCGGACGGTGTCAGCACCTCGACCGGGGTGCCGCGAACCGGGGCGACGTTGCGCGTTTCGATGAGCGCGTTCAGCACGAAAGCGCTGCCGGTTTCGCGCTGGCACCAGGTGCAATGGCACGAATGCACGCACAGCGGCGTGTCGGTCAGGCGATATTCGATGGCGCCGCAGGTGCATCGGCCGTGCATCGGGCCCTCCGTTGATGGCTGTGGCGATCATGGCGCGGCGCGGGGGCCTTGACCAGAGCCAAGGGCGCGACGGAACGCCGGGCCTGGCGCGTATCACAGCCGACACGCAACAAGGAGTTTCAGACGTGACCCTCTCTCTGCGCCGCTGGGCGACCCCGCTGACCATGGCCACCTTCCTGATCACCGGGGTGACCGGCATCGTGCTTTTCTTCCACGCCGGCGGCACCACCGCGCGCGTGGCGCATGAATGGATCGGCATGGCCGTCATGGTGGTGTTCCTGGCGCATCTGGCGCTGAACTGGCGCGCCTTCACCGCGTATTTCAAGCGGCCCCTCGCGGTGGGCATCATGGTCACCGGGCTGGTGGTCACGCTGCTGACCTCGGTGCCCGTCACCTCGTCCCAGCAGGGCGGACCGAACCCGCGCCAGCTGTTCGGCGCGATCCAGGCGGCCCCTTTGCACACCGTGGCCGAACTGGCCGGACAAGACACTGACGGGCTGGTGACGCGGATGCGGCAGGCCGGTTTCGCCAGCGCCACCGCCGACAGCACGATCACCGAGCTGAGCGGCGGCGACCAGGCGCAGGCATCGGTCGCGCTGGGGCTGGCCTTTACTGCCAACCCGTGACCGCGCCAGGGTCGGGCCGGGCGGCGCCGCAACACAAAGCGGTTGACGCCTGGCCGGGCCGGGCGTGGTATGGCCCTGCGTCACACACAGGAGCACGCCCATGCTGATCGGGATCAACCCGCTGCTGCACCCAGACATCCTGCACACGCTCGCGGCCATGGGCCATGGCGACAGGCTAGCGATCGTCGATGCCAACTTCCCCTCTGCCTCGATCGCGCGCGGGCTGGTGGTGCGACAGCCGCTGCAAATCAACTGCGACGCGGTCACGGCGGTAAAGGCCGCGTTGAGCGTGTTTCCGATCGACAAGTTCGAACCGGACGTTCCTCCGGTCGAAGGGATGGCCGTGGTTGGCGATCCAGATGCCATTCCCGCGGTGGTGGCCGAGGCTGCGCCGCTGTTCGCCGCGCAAGGGCACGCCGTTTCGCTGATCGAGCGGTTCGCGTTCTACGACGCGGTGCGCAGCTGTTTTGCGATCATCCGAACCTGCGAGGAACGGCCATACGGCAACTTTGTCATTCGCAAGGGCACCGTGGGCTTCTGATACCCGCCAAGAAAAAACGCCGGGCGCTGTGGCCCGGCGTTTTCCTTGCCGCGTTGGGGCGCGTTACTTCATGACGATCCGGCCGTCGGTATAGGGCTTGTAGGGCCCGGTCTTGGCCAGATATTCGGCGGTGACGTCGGCCAGGTCGGGACCGAAGTCATAGGCTTTCATCGCATCGCGGAACATCTTGTAACCGTCGCCGCCGTTGCGGACGTAGTTGTTGGACACGACGCCATAGGTCGCCGCCAGGTCGATCGGCGCGCCGCCGACCATCACGTCAGAGATGCGCTTGCCCGGCTCTGCCGCCTTGTCGACAGCGAAGGACATGCCTGCCACCTGCGGGAAGCGGCCTGCGCCCTCTTCGATCTGGCTGACGCCGTTCTCCAGCGCGTCGACGATCACCTGGCCGGTGACCTGGAAGGTCGACAGCGTGTTCTGGAACGGCAGAACCGTCAGCACCTCGCCCATGGTGACAGGGCCGGCGTCGATGGAGGCGCGCAGCCCGCCGCCGTTGGCGATGGCGATCTGGATGCCCTGGCTCTTGACCCGGTCCAGCATGGCGTCGGCCACCAGGTTGCCCATCGGGCATTCCATGGCGCGGCACACCTCGCGCGAGCCTTCGATGGCCGCGGCGGCTTCGGCCACGACCTTGTTGCGGATCTCCTCCAGCGGCTTGGCCGCCTCGGCGATACGCTCCTTGGTCGGCGCGTCTTCGACCACGGCGGCATCCATCAGGACCGGCTCGCCCTTGGCCTCGGTCACGTTGCCGGCGTCGTCAAAGGTCACGTTCAGCTCGCCCAGGAACTTGCCATAGGCATAGGCCTGCACGATCGCGGTGTTGCCGACCATCACCGGATAAGGGCCCTTGGCGCCTTCGATGGTGTTGGACAGAAGCGAGTTGTCATGCCCGCCGACGATCACGTCGACACCGGTTGTCTTCTCGGCCACCGCCATGTCGACGTTCAGGCCCGAGTGCGACAGCACGATGATCTTGTTCACGCCCTCGGCGGTCAGCTTGTCGACCTCGGCCTGAACCGCGTCCGACGGGTCGGTGAAGATGATGTTGGGGCCGGGGCTGGCCAGCTCGTCGGTGTCCTGCGGGGTCAGGCCGATCAGGCCCAGCTTTTCGCCGCCGCGCTCGATGATGGTCGATTTCATCAGCACGTCTGCCAGCAGCTTCTCGCCCGAGACATCGGCGTTGGACATCAGCACCGGGAAATTGACCGCGTCCATGAAGCCGCGCAGCACTTCGGGGCCATCGTCGAATTCGTGGTTGCCCACGGTCATCGCGTCATAGCCCATCTTGTTCATCATCTCGGCCGCCAGGGCGCCCTTGTAGTAGGTGTAGAACAGCGTGCCCTGGAACTGGTCGCCACCGTCGACCAGGATGTAATTGTTGGTGCGCGCCTTGGCCGCCTCGATCGCGGTCATCAGGCGGGCAGAACCACCAAAGCACTCGCCCTTGACGTTGTCCTCTTCCGAACAGCCCGAATCGTATTTGCTGATCGGCTCGAACCGGGCGTGGAAGTCATTCGTGTGCAGAATGGTCAGCGAATAATCGGCGCTGGCGGCACCGGCCCCCAGGGCCAGAGCGGCGGCGGTGCAAAGCAGGCGAACAGACATGGGAATCCTCTCTGTCGGTTTTATTGTATGGCAGGATGCTGCAACGGTCTGAAGCCTGAGTCAAAACCTGCGTCGCGGCAAGCCCGCCCATTGCGTGATTATGCTGCCCGCGTAACGGGGATGTGGCAATCGCCGTGGCACCGCCCCGGGGATTGACCCGGAGCGCGAAGCCCGGCATCTGGACGGCATGCAAATCTACAAGATCCTGCGCGGCCCCGAATGGGCCGAGCTGCGTTCAGCGCAGCAGAGCGCCGGCGCCCCGATCGACGTGGCGGACGGCTATGTGCATTTTTCCACCGCCGCACAGGCGGCGGAAACCGCGGCCAAGCATTTCGCCGGGGTTGACGAGTTGATGCTGCTGGCGCTGGAGGCCGACGCACTGGGCGACGCGCTGAAGTGGGAACCATCGCGCGGCGGGGCGCTGTTTCCGCATCTTTACGGCCCCTTGCGGCTGGCTGACGTGCTCTGGGCGCAGCCGTTGCCGCTGGTGGACGGCGTGCACCAGTTCCCGGCGGGGCTGGAATGAACCTGCTCGAACAGGCGGGGCTGGCGCTGCTGCACCGGGTGGATCCCGAGCGGGCGCACGGGCTGGCGCTGATGGCGCTGCGGGCGGGGCTGGCGGCGGCGCCGGGGCTGGTGACGTCGGACCGCTTGCGCTGTTCGGTGGCGGGGCTGCGGCTGACCAACCCGGTGGGGCTGGCGGCCGGGTTCGACAAGAACGCGGTGGCGCTGAGCGCGCTGTCGCGGGCTGGGTTCGGGTTTTTCGAAGTGGGGGCGGTGACGCCCCGGCCGCAACCGGGCAACCCCAGGCCCCGGCTGTTCCGGCTTACCGAGGATCGCGCAGCGATCAATCGGTTCGGGTTCAACAACGAGGGAATGGAGGCGGTGGCGGCGCGGCTGGCGCTGCGGCCGCGCGACGCGGTGATCGGGCTGAATCTGGGGGCCAACAAGGACAGCGCGGACCGGGCGGCGGATTTTGCAACGGTGCTGGCGCATTGCGGGCGCTGGCTGGATTTCGCGACGGTCAACGTCAGCTCTCCCAACACCGAGAAGCTGCGCGATCTGCAGGGCAAGGACGCGCTGGCGGCGCTCCTGGCCGGGGTAATGGCGGCGCGGGACGGGCTGGGGCGGCCGGTGCCGGTGTTCCTGAAGATCGCGCCGGATCTGGATGCGGCGGGGCTGAAGGACGTGGCGGAGGTCGCTCTTGCTTCGGGCGTGGCGGGGGTGATCGCGACCAACACGACGCTGGACCGGACTGGGCTGCGGTCCGCCCATGCGGGCGAAGCGGGCGGGTTGTCGGGGGCACCGCTGTTTCAGCGTTCGACCCGGGTTCTGGCCGAGCTTTACAGGCTGACGGGCGGGCGGCTGCCGCTGATCGGCGTGGGCGGGATCGGATCGGCAGCGGACGCCTATGCCAAGATCCGGGCGGGGGCGTCTGCGATGCAGCTTTATACGGCGCTGGTGTATGGCGGGTTGTCGCTGGCGCAGGGCATTGCCGAGGGGCTGGACAGGCTCTTGGCGCGGGACGGGTTTGACAACGTCGCCGAGGCGGTGGGCGTCGGCAACGGAGACTGGGCATGATCGTGGTCTGGCACAACCCGCGCTGTTCCAAGTCGCGGGCAGCGGTGGCGCGGCTGGAGGCGGCGGGCGTGCCGTTTTCGGTGCGGCTCTATTTGGTCGATGCGCCTTCGCTGGAGGAGTTACGCGCGGCGCAGCGGGCGCTTGGCGTGCCGGCGCTGGCGATGGTTCGGGCTGGGGAGCCGCTGTTTGCCGAGTTGGGGCTGTCGTTGGAGATGGACGACGCGGCGCTGCTTTCGGCGATGGCGGCACATCCCAGGCTGATCGAGCGGCCGGTGGTTTTCAATGGCGCGCGAGCGGTGATCGGGCGGCCAACAGAGGCAATTGACGCGGTGTTGTGAGGGGACGCCGGGCTGAAGCCCGGTCGATAGGCGCAGCAAAGGGCCGGCGTCCGTCCGTGGATGGGCGCTTGTGACAATTGTGGTCGCTGCTTTATTGCCTCGCTACGGGCGACCTCAATCGCCGCGCCGACGGTGAAGTAAGCGCCCGTCCGCGGGACGGACGGACGCTGGCCCGGCGGTTTTTTCGAACCGCTGTTAACGGGCCGTGGCGCCGCCCATTCGTCGGAGCCCCGAGCCCAATCAAGACTCCATGCTTCGCCCCACACTGGCCGGTAGGCCGGGCTTCCGCCCGGCACGCGCAACCCCGTAGGATGGGGTTTCACCCCACCGCCCCCTGTCCCGCCGCGCGCTCCAGCGCCGGATAGCGCGCCAGCAGCGTTACCCCCCGCGCCACGAAGGACACCAGGAACGCCAGCCACAGCCCGTGATTGCCGAGGCCCGGCAGCAGCAGCCACAGCGCGACAAGGTAGATGCCCAGGCTGAGGATCATCATGTTGCGCATGTCGGCGCTGCGGGTGGCGCCGATGAAGATGCCGTCCAGCATCCAGGGCAGCACGCCGATGATGGGCACGGCGACCATGTACGGCAGATAAATCCGTGCCTCGGCTTGCACGCTGGGCACGTCGGCCATCACGTCGATGATCGCCGGGCCGAAGACCCAGAAGACGCCGGCCAGCGCGATGTTGGACACCAGCCCCCAGAAGGACGTCAGCAGCGCGCCCCGGCGCAATTGCTGCACCGCGCCCGCGCCGAAGGCGTTGCCGACGATGGCTTCCGCCGCGAAGGCAAAGCCGTCCATCGCGTAGGCGGTGATTTCGAGAAATTGCAGCAGCACCTGGTTGGCGGCCAGCGTCACGTCGCCAAATCGAGCGCCCAGGAACATGAACGAGATGAACATCGCCTGAAGCATCAGCGAGCGGATCAGGATGTCGGTGTTCACCCGGGCCATGCGGATCAGCTTGGCCCGGTCGAAGACGCGCGCCCAGTCGCGCCAGTCGGGGACGCGGAAGGCGGCGCGGCACAGCCACAGGCCGACCCCCAGCCCCGTCCATTCGGCGATCAGCGTGGCGGCGGCGACGCCGGGCACGCCCCAGCCCAGGCCCAGCACGAACCACAGGTCCAGCGCGATGTTCAGCCCGTTCATCCACAGTTGCAGCACCAGCACGGCGCGGGTGCGTTCCTGCCCGATCAGCCAGCCGGTGATGCCGTAAAGCGCGATGGCCGCCGGGGCGGACCAGACGCGGATCGCCATGTATTGCCGCGCCAGCCCCTCGACCTCGGCCGAGGCGGGAGAGATGCGGAAGGCGGCGGCGAAGATCGGCGCTTGCGCCACGATCATCACCGCGCCGGCGGCCAGGCCGATCATCAACGCTCGGGTCAGCAGGGCAGCGACTTCGGCACGGTTCTTCTGCCCCGTCGCCTGCGCGGTGAACCCGGCGGTGCCCATGCGCAGAAAGCCGAAGATCCAGTAGACCGCCGAAAGAATGATCGCGCCGATGCCCACCGCGCCGATAGGCGCGGCCTGGCCCAGCTGGCCGACAACGCCGGTGTCGACCGCGCCCAGGATCGGCACGGTGGCGTTGGACAGAACGATGGGCAGGGCGATCTTCAGAACGCGCCCGTGGGTGACGGGCGCGGGCGCGGCGTCAGTCGTCACGCGGCACCAGGAAATGCGCGGTGGCATGGGCGAAGGGGCGCGCGCGGTTGTCCTGCCAGGCCTCGGCCTGCACGCTGGCATAGCGCCGCCCGGCGCGGGTGACACTGGCGCGGGCGTAGGCATCGCGCGGCAGGCCGGTGCGCAGGTAGTCGACGGTAAAGTCGATGGTCTTGGGGGTGCGCGGCAGCTTGCCCGCCTCCAGCATGGCCACGTCCAGCGCGCCGCTTTCCATCTGGTCCCATACCCGCTGCCAGGACAGCGCCATGATCGCCGTCACCTCCAGGAAGGCGGCGGTGACACCGCCATGGATGGCGGGCAGGAACGGGTTGCCGATCAGCTTGTCATCATAGGTCAGAACGGCCGTCAACTCATCGCCGCGGCGTTCGAAGGCAATGCCGAGGAACTGGATATAGGGCACGCTTTGCGCCAGCGCGCGCAGCGCCGCATCGCGCCGCTGCTTGACCTTCTGGACGGGTTCCGGTGCGGGACGAGCCATGGTTCAGTTCCCCACGGTAAAGGCGCCGGTGGCGGTGGCGACGGGCCGCTCGCGGTCGTCGTCAAAGGCTGTGGCGCGGACAAAGGCGACAGAGCGGGTGACGTGGTAGCACACGGCATGCGCGGTGATCGCCTGGCCGGGCGTCGCCCCGCGCATGTAGTCGATGCGCAGGTCCAACGTGGCGGTGGTCGACGGCAGGCTGGGATGGCTCATCGCCGCCGCGCCGCCGCATGTGTCCATCAGGGTGGAAACCGCGCCGCCATGAATCACGCCGGTTTCGGGATCGCCGATCAGCCGCGGGTCGTAGGGCATGCGGATTGTCGCCTCGCCCTCGCCGATGGCGACGACATCCATCGACAATGCGCGGGCATGTGGAATGGCCTGGATGAACTTGCGGGCGATTTCGATCTTGTCCTGGCTCATGCGCGCTCCGTCTGCCGACTCGCCATTTATGATCAGCCGTCCAATGCGCCGCAACCCTTCGGCGTTGCTCTTGACCCAGCGTCTGCTAAAATTTCCGCCAATCGTCGAAGGACAGGGTAATGCCGGACCAGCGTTTGAGTTTCAAAGAGATGTGCGCCCGGTTCGAGGTGACCCCGCGGACGCTGCGCTACTACGAGTATATCGAGCTGCTCGCGCCCGAGCGCGAGGGCCGGTCGCGGTTCTACGGAGCGCGCGAGGTTGCGCGGATGAAGCTGATCCTGCGCGGGCGCAAGTTCGGCTTCCAGCTGGAGGATATCCGGCAATGGCTGCTGATCTACGAGCACGAGGGAACCGAGGCGCAGATGCGTGCCTGGGTGGTGATGGCCAACCGGCAGATCGACGAATTGAAAGACCAGCGCAAGCAGCTGGACCAGGCGCTGGACGAGCTGACGGCGCTGCGCGACCAGGTGGCGGACGAGCTTCCGGGCTGACCGCCGCGCTGAGTCGCGCCTGAATTTATCATCATAAATTCGATACGGAAAACCTTACCTCGGGACACCTCCACGCTCAAAGCGCTTGGAAAGAAAATTACGCACTCCCGCAGGTGACGTTTCTTGATCTTACGTCAACGTAAATGTGACGTGGCGTTCGATCTACGTCAGGCAAAGATAGCATTGTATGGATCCGGGTAGAGGTACATCTCGGAGCCATAGTTGTTCGTAGTGAGGACTGCAGACATGACTACCGATGAAACCACGATGACGATCCGCGAGATGTGCGACCTGTTCGAGGTCACGCCGCGCACCTTGCGGTTCTACGAAAGCAAGGAACTGCTGTTCCCGATCCGGGACGGCCAGAAACGGATGTTCACCAAGCGCGACCGCGCGCGGTTGAAACTGATCCTGCGCGGCAAGCGCTTCGGTTTCAGCCTGGAGGAAATCCGCCAGCTGCTGGACCTGTATCACATGGGCGACCAGCAGCAGACGCAACTGGTGCGCACCTATGAGGTGGCCCGCGAGCGTCTGGCCGACATGGTGCGCCAGCGCGATGAGCTGACCACCGCGATCGACGAACTGCAGGAACAGATGAAGTGGGGCGAGAAGATGATCGCCTCGATGCAAGTTCAGAAGCGCGCCGCCGAGTAATCCGCGGCCGCACCATACGCCTGGGAGGATAATCCATGCCGAGCTATACCGCGCCGACGAAAGACATGCAGTTTGTTCTGCATGAGGTCCTGAACGCTTCGCAATCCGGCATTCCCGGATACGAAGAGCTGGATCGCGACTTTACCGCCGCGGTGCTGGAAGAAGCCGGCAAGCTTGCCTCTGAAGTTCTGATGCCCCTGAACGCGGTTGGCGATACCGAAGGCTGCGTTCTGGAAAACGGCGTGGTGCGCACCCCGACCGGGTTCAAGGCTGCGTTCGATCAGATGCGCGATGGCGGCTGGACCGCCCTGGATTGCGACCCTGCCTATGGTGGCCAGGGTCTTCCGTACCTGATGAACACCGCCGCGATGGAGGCCTTCGTTTCGGCCAATATGGCCTTCAACATGTACCAGGGCCTGACCCACGGCGCCTATTCGGCGATCGCGGCGCATGGCTCGGACGAGCAAAAACAGACCTACCTGCCCAACTTGGCCTCGTGCCAGTGGACCGGCACCATGAACCTGACCGAACCGCATTGCGGCACGGACCTGGGCCTGATGCGCACCAAGGCCGAACCGCAGGCCGACGGCAGCTACAAGGTGACCGGGCAGAAGATTTTCATCTCGGCCGGCGATCATGACCTGGCCGAGAACGTGATCCACCTGGTGCTGGCCAAGATCCCCGGCGGCCCGGAGGGGATCAAGGGTGTCTCGCTGTTCATCGTGCCCAAGTTCCTGGTGAACGGCGACGGCTCTGTCGGCGCGCGCAATGGCGTGTCGGTCGGCAAGCTGGAAGAGAAGATGGGCATCCACGGCAACGCCACCTGCGTGATGAACTACGACGGCGCCACCGGCTGGCTGCTGGGCGAGGAACACAAGGGCATGCGCGCGATGTTCACGATGATGAACGAAGCGCGGCTGGGCGTGGGGCTGCAAGGCTACGCGCAGGCGGAAGCGGCCTATCAGAACGCCGTTGCCTATGCCAAGGACCGGCTGCAGGGACGCGCCGTGACCGGGGCCGAAAACCCGGACGGGCCGGCCGATCCGCTGATCGTGCACCCCGACATCCGCCGCAACCTGATGGACCAGAAGTCCTTCGTCGAGGGTGCGCGCGCCTTCACCTACTGGGGCGCACAGATGATCGACCGCGCGCACCGGCTGGACGACAACGCCGCCGACGGGCTGATCTCGCTGCTGACCCCGGTGATCAAGGGCTTCCAGACCGACAAGGGCTTCGAAATGGCCGTGGCGGCGCAGCAGGTCTATGGCGGGCATGGCTACATCGAGGAATGGGGCATGTCGCAATTCGCCCGCGACGCCCGGATCGCGATGATCTACGAAGGCGCCAACGGCGTGCAGGCGCTGGACCTGGTCGGGCGCAAGCTGGCGATGGACGGCGGCAAGCACGTGATGGCGTTCTTCGCGCTGGTCAAGGATTTCATCAGCGAGTCCAAGGGACAGGACGAAGCGTTCGACCGTGACTTCCTGGAACCGCTGAAGGCGGCCTCGAAGGATTTGCAGGCCGCGGGCATGTACTTCATGCAGAAGGGCATGAAGAACCCCAACGCCGCGCTGGCTGGCTCTTATGACTTCATGCACCTGTTCGGCCATGTCTGCCTGGGGCTGATGTGGGCGCGCATGGGACTGGCGGCGCAGGCCGCGCTGAAGGCCGGCGCCTCTGACGCAGCGTTTTACGAGACGAAGCTGGCGACCGGGCGCTATTACATGGCGCGACAGCTGCCGATGACGCGCACCCACCTGGCCCGGATCGAATCCGGGGCCGAAACGGTGATGGCGCTTTCCGCCGAGAACTTCTGACGGACCGGGACGGGCCCGGCCCGTCCCGCCAACCCAATGCCGGAGGGACGATGCCGAAACGCTTTCGCCTGACCCGACGCCTGACCCTGGGCATGACCGAGGACGGCTACCGCCGGCTGCGGCGCTTTGCCGGCGAGGCGGGTCTGGACGAGGGTGAAGCGCTGAGCTTCGTCTTCGAGCATTTCGACAGCGTCATGGATGAAGATACGCTCAAGCATCGGCTGCGGCTGTTCAACGCCGAGTTGGACCTGCGAAAACGCTGACGCGACATCAAGGGAAGGGAGGCCCGCCATGCGATCAACCTGGATGACCGACGAGCACGTGATGCTCGCCGAGATGACCGCCCGGTTCATCACCGACGAATGGGCCCCACAGTTCGAGCGCTGGCGCAAGCAGGGCAAGATGGACCGCGAAACCTGGCAGCAGGCCGGCGAACTGGGCCTGCTCTGCCCCTCGATCCCCGAGGAATACGGCGGCGCGGGCGGCGATTTCGGGCACGAGGCGGTGATCCTGATGGAAGCCAGCCGCGCCAACCTGGCCAGTTGGGGCCAGGGCATCCATTCCGGCATCGTGGCGCATTACATCCTGCACTGCGGCACCGAGGACCAGAAACGCCGCTGGCTGCCCAAGATGGTCACGGGCGAGCTGGTGGGCGCGCTGGCGATGACCGAGCCGTCGACGGGCTCGGACGTGCAGGCGATCAAGACCCGCGCGATCCGCGACGGCAACGCCTATCGCCTCTCGGGGCAGAAGACCTTCATCACCAACGGCCAGCACGCCAACCTGATCGTGGTGGCGGCCAAGACCGACCCGGCGCAGGGCGCCAAGGGTACCTCGCTGGTCGTGGTGGAAACCGACGGCGCGGCGGGATTCACGCGCGGGCGCAACCTCGACAAGATCGGCTGCCACGCGGCGGACACGTCCGAGCTGTTCTTCGACAACGTCGAGATCCCGCCCGAGAACATCCTCGGCCAGCAGGAAGGCCGCGGCTTTTACCAGATGATGCAGCAGCTGCCGCAGGAACGGCTGATCATCGGCTGCGGCGCGGTGGGTGCGATGCAGGGGGCGGTCGAACGCACGCTGGCCTATTGCAAGGAGCGCCAGGCCTTCGGCGGCCCGCTGACCCAGTTCCAGAACACCCGGTTCAAGCTGGCCGAGTGCCAGACCAAGACGACGGTCGCCCGCGCCTTCCTCGACGCCTGCATCGCAGAGCACCTGCGCGGCGAGCTGACGGTCGAAAAGGCGGCAATGGCGAAATACTGGCTGTCCGACACCCAAGGCGAGGTGCTGGACGAATGCCTGCAGTTGCACGGCGGCTACGGTTACATGCAGGAATACGCTGTGGCCGAGATGTGGACCGACGCGCGGGTGCAGCGCATCTACGGCGGCACCAACGAGATCATGAAGGAACTGATTGCGAGGGCGCTTTGAAGGGCCCGGCGACCGCGTCTCTGGCTGGTTGCGGATTGGGGGTTTCACACCCCCAAGCCCCCGTGGAGGTATTTGTGCAAAGAAGAAGCACAGGATCGCTCACTCCGCCGCCGCGCCCGACCGCCAGGCGGAACGCAGGCGGACGGCGGAGCTTCTCCTTTGGCGGTCATCGGCTCTCCAGCCTGTACCGCGCGGGAATTGAATTCGGTTGCGGTAAATGGGCGGTTACCAAACGCGCCGATTTGCGCTTCTTCTTTGTAAAAATACCTCCACGGGGGGTGCGGGGGGTGTGAAACCCCCCGCGGCTTGCGGCCACCACATGCGCGACAACGGAGATCAGGGATGACGATCAAACTGCATTGCTTCGGCGAATCCGGCAATTCCTACAAGGCGGCGCTGCCGCTCGAATTGTCAGGGCTGGACTGGACGGCTGTCCATGTCGATTTCTTCGGCGGAGCCACCCGCACGCCGGAGTATCTGTCCCAGGTCAACGAGATGGGCGAAGCGCCGGCGATGGTGGATGGCGATGTCAGGCTGTCTCAATCGGCCGTGATCCAGATGTATGTCACCGAGAAGTCCGGAAAGTTCGGCGGCGCGACGCCCGCCGAGGCGCGCGAGGTGATGCGCTGGATGTTCTGGGACAATCACAAGATGTCCAGCCAGGCCGGCATGACCCGGTTCCTGATGAACTTCCTGCCCGAAGACAAGCGCCCCGCGCCGGTGATCGCCTTCATGCAAGGGCGTCTGAAGGCGGCCTACAAGGTGCTCGATCAGCATCTGAGCGGGCGCGACTGGATGGTGGGCGACGGTCCGACCAATGCCGATTTCTCGTGCTGCGGCTATCTCTACTACCCCGAGCCTTTCGGTTTCGACCGGGCCGACTGGCCCAATATCGACCGCTGGCTGAATACCATTGCGGCGCTGCCGGGCTGGAAGCACCCCTATGACCTGATGCCCGGCCATCCGTCGGACCGGGCGGTCTGACATGGTGCCCGGCCCCGCAGGCGCGACGCAATTCATCACACGCCCTGCCACCCGGCCAGACAGGCCGCGGCATGCGGCAGGGTCCAATTCTGACAAGACAGCAAAGGCATAACGATGACCGAAGCTTATATCTATGACGCCGTACGCACTCCGCGCGGCAAGGGCCGCGCCGACGGCAGCCTGCACGAGGTGACGGCGGCGCGCCTGTCCGCCACGGTTCTGAACGCGCTGAAAGAGCGCAACGGGCTCGAAGGCCACGCGGTTGAAGACGTGATCTGGGGCAATGCCACCCAGGTGATGGAACAGGGCGGGTGCCTGGCACGAACGGCTGTGCTGGCGTCCGAGCTGGACCAGCGCATTCCGGGGCTGTCGATCAACCGGTTCTGTGCATCGGGCATGGAAGCGGTGAACCTGGCGGCGAACCAGGTCAAGGGTGGCGCCGGGGCCGGTTACATTGCCGGCGGGGTCGAGATGATGAGCCGGGTCGCCATGGGATCGGACGGCGCGGCGATCGCCGTCGATCCGTCGATCGCGATGGAAACCTATTTCGTGCCGCAGGGCATCTCGGCCGACCTGATCGCCACCAAGTACGGCTTCAGCCGCGACGACGCGGACGCGCTGGCGGTAGAGAGCCAGAAGCGCGCGGCCGCTGCCTGGGCCGACCGGCGGTTCGACCGGTCGGTCGTCGCTGTGCGTGATATCAACGGGCTGACGATCCTGGACCATGACGAGTACATGCGACCGGGCACCGACATGCAGGCACTGGGTGCGCTCAAGCCCAGCTTCAAGGACATGGGCGAGATGATGCCCGGCTTCGATGCGGTGGCGCTGATGCGATACCCCGAGATCGAACGGATCACCCATATCCACCATGCCGGCAATTCCTCGGGCATCGTCGATGGGTCGGCCGGCATCCTGATCGGCAACAAGGCTTTTGGCGAGGCTTGGGGCCTGAAGCCGCGGGCGCGGATTCGCGGCACGGCCAAGATTGGCACCGATCCGACCATCATGCTGACCGGCCCGGTGCCGGTGACCGAGAAGATCCTGGCCGACACCGGCATGGCGATTTCCGATATCGACCTGTTCGAGGTCAACGAAGCCTTCGCCAGCGTGGTGCTGCGGTTCCAGCAGGCATTCGATGTCGATCCGGCCAATGTGAACCCCAACGGCGGCTCTATCGCGATGGGGCATCCCCTGGGCGCCACCGGGGCGATCATCATCGGAACCCTGCTGGACGAGCTGGAGCGTACCGGCAAGGGCACCGGGCTGGCGACGCTGTGCGTGGCCTCTGGCATGGGCGCGGCCACCATCATCGAACGGGTGTAAGCCATGGGCGTCATCGACAAGGCTTCGGTTCCGGTGAAGACCGGCTCGATCTATCCCGCGCCTTACGCGGCGATGATGGCGGGCCGGTCCTCGCTGCGACTGGGTCAGGCCGGGGGATTGACGCAGTTCGGGGTGAACGAGGTGATCCTGGCCCCCGGCGCGCTGTCCTCGCTGCGCCATTGGCACGAGCGCGAGGACGAGTTCGTGATGGTGTTGACCGGCGTCTGCACGCTTGTGATGGACGGTGGCGAGACCGAAATGCGTCCGGGCGACTGTGCTGCCTTTCCGGCGGGCGCGGCGGACGGGCACCATTTCATCAACCGCACCGGCGAAGAAGCGCGCTTTCTCGTCATCGGCTCGAAGATGAACCCCGAGCGGGCGCATTATTCGGATGTCGACCTGGTGGTCGAGATGAAGGATGGCGCTGCCGCCTTTACTACCCGCGACGGGCGCCCCTACAAGGAACCCGCCGCATGATCGTGACCCGGGACCAGGCAGCGCATCAGGCGCGGCAGGGCGTCGAGAGCTGGGCGCTGTCCGATGCGGGCGGCCTGACCCAGTTCGGCGTCCATATGCAACGCCTGGCCCCCGGCGCGCGCGCGTCCGAGCGGCACTGGCACAGTGCCGAGGACGAGCTGCTGTTCGTGCTCTCCGGTACGGCAACTGTCCTGCAGGACGGCGGCGCTACGGCGCTGGGTCCGGGCGGGGCGGCGCTGTGGCGGCATGGCGATCCGGATGCCCATTGCGTGGGCAACGCGGGCGCCGAGCCTCTAGAATACCTGATCGTCGGCAGCCGGGCCGCCCACGATGTATGCACCTACCCCAAGAGCGGACAGCGGCAAGTCAACGAGGACCGGAACTGGCGCGTGGAGGATGCGGCCGGCGCGGTGTTGCGCGGTGGCGCGCTGCCGGCCGAGTTGCTGAACCTGGCGCCGGCCTGGGGCGCCGCGTTCGATCCGGCGCAGCCGGCGACAAGGTTTGTTGACAGTGTCGGCGCGGTGCCGGTGGTCGAGGACGGCTACGTGCACCCGGTTCTGGGCGGCGGGCTGGGCGCCTACAGCTATGTGCTGCTGGGCGATGCCGGCGGGCTGAGCCAGTTCGGCGCGCATCTCGAAATCCTGCCGCCGGGCTCGCGCTCGTCCTTCCGGCATTGGCACGAGGCCGAGGACGAGTTCCTTTATGTGCTGGAGGGCAACCCGGTTCTGGTCGAGGACGCCCGGACGGTGCTGCGGCCTGGCGATGCCGTGGTCTGGCCGGCGGGCGACCCGGTTGGCCACAACCTGGAAAACCCCGGGCCCAAGACGGCCCGTTACCTGGTGGTGGGCACGCGCCTGCCCCGCGATGTCATTCATTACCCCGATCACGACCTGATCACCCACAAGGACGGGCCGTCGCAGCGTTATCTGCACGCTGACGGCACCCCCTATTCCAAGGGAGAGACCCTATGACCGATTTCACCATGGCCACCGGCGCGGACAGCGTCGCGATCATCACCTGGGACGTTCCCGGCAAGTCGATGAACGTGATGAGCTTCGACGGCTTCCGCCAGCTGGACGCGTTGATCGACCAGGCGCTGGCCGACACCGCCGTGAAAGGCATTGTCATCACCTCGGGCAAACCCGACTTTGCCGGCGGCATGGACCTGAACGTCCTGGCCGAGATGCGCGACAGCGGTGACGATCCCGCTGCCTCGGTGTTCAAGGGGATCATGGATACCCACGGCATCCTGCGCAAGATCGAGCGCGCGGGCATGGATCCCAAGACGCTGAAGGGCGGCAAGCCGATCGCCGCCGCCCTGCCCGGTACGGCGCTGGGCATCGGCTTCGAGATCCCTCTGGCCTGCCACCGGATCTTTGCCGCCGACAATCCCAAGGCCAAGATCGGCCTGCCCGAGGTGCTGGTGGGCCTGTTCCCCGGCGCCGGTGGCACCACGCGCCTGTCGCGCAAGCTGGGCGCTATGGGGGCGGCGCCGTTCCTGCTGGAGGGCAAGCTGAGCGATCCGAAGAAGGCCAAGGCGGCCGGGTTGATCGACGAGGTGGTGGACGATCCCGTCGCCGCCGCCCGCGCCTGGGTGCTGGAGGCCAAGGACGCAGACCTGGTCAAGCCTTGGGACGCCAAGGGATACAAGATGCCCGGCGGCGCACCGTATCATCCGGCCGGGTTCATGACCTTCGTCGGTGCCTCGGCGATGGTGAATGGCAAGACAAAGGGTGTCTATCCTGCCGCCAAGGCGATGCTGTCGGCGGTCTACGAGGGCGCGCTGGTACCCTTCGACACGGCGCTGAAGATCGAGGCGCGCTGGTTTACCCATGTGCTGCTGCACCCGTCGTCGAGCGCGATGATCCGCTCGCTGTTCATCAACAAGGAAGCGCTGGAAAAGGGCGCGGTGCGGCCCAAGGGCGTGCCGGACCAACGCGTGGCCAAGCTGGGCGTGCTGGGCGCAGGCATGATGGGGGCCGGGATCGCGCTGGTTTCGGCGCAGGCGGGCATCGAGGTGGTGCTGCTGGACCGCGACATGGCGGCGGCCGAGAAGGGCAAGGCCTATACCGAATCCTTCATGGACAAGGGCATCGCCCGCCGCAAGGCGACGCCCGAGAAGAAGGCCGAGGTGCTGGGCCGGATCACCGCCACCGCTGATTATGCCGACCTGGCCGGGTGCGACCTGATCATCGAGGCGGTGTTCGAGGATCCCAAGATCAAGGCCGAGGTGACGGCGAAGGTGGAGGCGGTGATCGGGCCGGACTGCATCTTTGCCTCCAACACCTCGACCCTGCCGATCACCGGGCTGGCGAAGGCCTCGCAGCGGCCCGAGCAGTTCATCGGCATCCACTTCTTCTCGCCCGTCGAGAAGATGCTGCTGGTCGAGATCATCAAGGGCAAGGCGACGGGCGACCGCGCGGTGGCCAAGGCGCTGGATTTCGTGCGCCAGATCCG
>JAGRMT010000154.1:35547-40758 GCA_020441125.1 Roseivivax sp. | reverse complement strand
CGCGCGCGCGCCAGTCGCGGATGCCCAGCGCGTTCAGCATCGGGGTCGACACAACGGCTCCGATGATCCCCGTCAGGATGACAAGCGCCGCCGTCAGCGTGGGCATCCCGCCAACCGCCTCTGATACGCCCAGCGCCACCGGCGCTGTGGCGGACTTGGGCGCCAGCGACAACAGGACCGCCCCGCGCACGCCCAGCGCCCAGGCCAGCCCCAGTGCCGACAGGATCGCCACCAACGACCCGGCCAGCAGGGCCGCCAGCATCGGTGCCAGCACGCGGCGGACCTGGCCGAGGTTGGAATAGAGCGGAAGCGCCAGCGCCACCGTGGCCGGGCCCAGCATGAAATGCACGAATTGCGCGCCCTCGAAATAGGTATCATAGCCAGTGCCCGTGGCACGCAGCACGATGGCCAGGAGGATCACCGCGATCAGCACCGGGTTGGCCAGCGCATGACGGCCCAGCGCCTCGGACAGCTTGTCGGCGGCAACATAGGCGCCCAGCGTCAATGTCAGCCACAGCAGCGGCTCGCGCGCCAGGTAAGACCACAGGGCCAGCGCCTCATCCATCGCTGGAACCCCCTGTCAGCCGCGCCACCAGCAGGAAGGTGCCAACCCCGGCAAGGATTGCCAGAACGGTGCTGCCAACCAGTGCCACGATCAGCCCCAGCCCGTACTGCGCGATTACGTCCAGGTGGGCGACAACGCCAACGCCTGCCGGCACGAACAGCAGTGACAGATGCCCCAGAAGCCCGGTGACCGTGCCGCGCATGAGCTCGGCCAGCGACGGGAAGATGACAAAGGCGGCAAACAGTCCGGCAAGACCCAGAACCGGGCCAGGCACGGCCAGGGCGAGGCCGCGCGAAATCGTCTCGCCAATCAGCTGGAAGCCCAGCAGGATCAGCAGGACGCGGATCATAGCATGGCCGGAACCACCATGTCCGGCGGGCGGTGCCCGTCGGCGAAGGTCTTGATGTTGATAATCACCTTCTCGCCCATCTCGGCGCGGCCCTCATGCGTGGCCGAACCCATGTGCGGCAGCATCACGACGTTGGGCATGTTGCGCAATTCGGCGCTGCCCTGAATACCGTGTTCGTACACGTCCAGACCGGCGCCGGCCAACTCACCCGCCTTCAACATCCGGGTCAGGGCGTTTTCGTCGATCACCTCGCCGCGCGAGGTGTTGATCACCACGGCAGTGGGCTTCAGCAGCTTCAGCCGCCGTGCGTTCAGCAGGTGAAAGGTCGAAGGCGTATGCGGGCAGTTGACAGAGATCACGTCCATCCGTGCCACCATCTGATCAAGGCTTGGCCAATAGGTGGCCTGTAGCGGCTCTTCGATCTCGGGGCGCAGGCGGCGGCGGTTGTGATAGTGGATTTGCATCCCGAAGGCAGTCGCGCGGCGCGCCACTGCCTGACCGATACGGCCCATGCCCAGGATACCCAGGCGCTTGCCTCCGACGCGGCCACCCAGATAGGCGGTGGGCGCCCAGCCTTCCCAGCGGCCTTCCTGCACTGCGGCCAGGCCCTCGGGGATACGGCGGGTGACGCCCAGGATCAGCGCCATCACCATGTCGGCGGTGTCTTCGGTGACAACGCCCGGTGTGTTCGAAACGAGAATGCCGCGGGTCCGTGCCGTGCCGACGTCGATATGGTCAACCCCGGCGCCGTAGTTGGCGATCAGGCGAAGCCGGTCGCCAGCCTGCCCGATCAGGCCGGAATCGATGCGGTCGGTCAGGGTGGGTACCAGCACATCCGCCGTTTGCAGGGCGGCGACCAGCTCTTCCCGCGTCATCGGCGTGTCGTCCTGACGGAGCGTAACATCGAAAAGTTCGGACAATCTGGTCTCAACCGCCTCGGGCAAGCGTCGCGTGACGACAACACTCAGACGTTTTGAAGCCATTTGTTCCTCCACACACTTTTCCGGTCACCAGCTTGTTGGCACAGTGTCCGAAGTCGGATCGGGGCACAAGAACCCCGCAGGAAAAACTCGGGCACGTCATGTCGCAGCGCATCTTCTGGTTTCTGGCCGCAATCGCGGCGGTTGTCCTGTTTGGCACGGTATCGCCAGTTTCCGCCGCCGAGGAGGCGGTGCGTCGGGGGGCGGTGACCAACCTGCCCCTGCCGCGCTATGTCTCGCTGAAGGTCGATGAGGCCTTCGTGCGGCGCGGACCGTCCAAGACCCACCGCATCGACTGGGTGCTGACACGGCGCAACATGCCGCTGATGATCACCGCCGAGTATGAAAACTGGCGCCGCGTGCAGGATCGCGACGGGGTCGGCGGCTGGGTCCATTACGCGCTTCTGACCGGCGCGCGCACAGTGCTGGTCGAGGAGGACATGCTGGCGCTGCACGACCGTCCGCAGGACAACGCGCCCATCGCGGCGCAGTTGCAGGTGGGCGTGATCGCCAAGCTGGGCGATTGCACGGTCGACTGGTGCCACCTTGAGGCCGGCGGTTACGATGGCTGGGCGCACAAGACTGCGCTGTGGGGTGTCGATCCGGACGAAATCCGCGAATAGTCAGGCCGCGCGTGCCCGCAGCACGGCGGCATTTCCGGCTCCGATGCGGCGCAACACCGGCGGACCATAGCGCGCCGCGCAGCCGCAGGCGCGCGAGATGGCGCGGTCATAGTCCAGCAGGTCGGGCCGGGCATAGCTGCCCGGCGTGACATCCCAGGGATGCAGCGATTCCACCCAGCCACCCCCGGCGCGGATCAACGCATGACGCGGCAGCAACAGGTGGCAGAAGCGCAGCGCCGGCTGTCGCGGCGCCGGCAGGTCAATCAGATCGTCCATCACGTCGCGCGCGGCCATCAGGACCGGGCCCGGGCCAAACAGGTTTTCGGCATCCCGCCCCGAAATTGCAAGGTGCAGTCCAGGTGCTACCAGGATGTCCGTGTTGCCGGTCCAGCCGCTCCGGCGCGATGTTCGCAACCAGATCGGGCGCAGCGCGGGCAGGGCCAGCAACCGTGCGCCCGACATGCGGCGGTGCCCGGCCCACAGCACCGGCTCGGCCTTGCCGGTTTCGGTAAGAACAAGGTCAGAGGGGCGCAGCGTCTCTATCGGGCGGGAGCCTTGGGGCGTTTCCACCGGCGTGCCCTCGACCAGGCCCAGAGGCGGGGCTATGGGCCCGGCCAGGCCGGGCGCCCTGCGGTTGACTTGCGCGACCCACAGCGTCTCTGACTGGGGCGGCAGCCCGTCACAGAATGCGACCAACGGTGCGCCACCGCTGACTGACTCCACCAAGAGCACTCGAAAACCCTGCGCACCGTTGGTTACGACAAACCAGTCATCGTTCAGCCGAGGCTGGAACGTCACTTCATCCTGGTTTGCCGCATCCGATTTTCCTTCGCCGTCATTCGTTCCAAGCAGCCGCCGGACCGACCTTGCGGCGCGACGGTGCAATTCTGCCCGGCCCAGCGCGCCGGTCAATGTCAGGATATGATCCGGCCCGTCGACCCGCCTGGCCTGTCCGCTCCATGTCCACTGTGCACCGGCGCAAAGCGCGGCGATTGGCGCGTCGCTGTGCCCGTCCAGCGCCGTCTGCGCCCATGCTGCAACATAGGTGCCGGAGTATCCCGTCGGCATTGCCTCAAAACTGCTCGTTTGTTGTTTTGCAGGGCAGGAAGCCAGAGAACCGATGAAAAAGAAAGCTTGAAACGCCTTGGCGCTTCAAGCTTCCCGGCATTTGCCGAAGGCTGTTGCCCAGACGCTGCGCCGCCCCTTGGGTCAGCCCGGGCTCATCCCGCGCATCCGTTCGGACCGGCGGCGCAGCATTTCCACCGCCGACAGCAGCATGATGGAAATCACCACCAGAACCGTTGCCGCAGCCAGAATGGTGGGCGAAATCTGTTCGCGCAGGCCGGTGAACATCTGCCACGGCAGGGTCTGCAACTCGGCCGAACCGATGAACAGCACCACCACCACCTCGTCGAACGAAGTGATGAAGGCAAACAGCGCGCCCGAGATCACGCCGGGCAGGATCAGCGGCATCTGCACCCGGAAGAAGGTGGTCACCGGTCCGGCGCCCATGTTCGAGGCCGCCCGCGTCAGCGATCGGTCGAAGCCCACCAGCGTGGCGGTCACGGTGATGATGACGAAGGGGATGCCCAGCACGGCATGGGCCAGTACGACGCCCCAGTAGGTGCCGACGATGCCGATCTTCGAGTAGAAGAAATACATGCCCGTGGCCGAGATGATCAGCGGCACGATCATCGGCGAAATCAGGATCGCCATGATCGCGCGCTTGCCCGGCACGTGGCTCTGGCTCAGCCCGATGGCGGCGAGCGTTCCCAGCGAGACCGACAGCAGCGTCGCCACCGGCGCGATCCGCAGGCTGTTGGCCACGGCGCCGGTCCACTCTGTGTTGGTGAAGAAGTCGCGGTAATGCTTCAGCGAGTAGCCCGCCGGATCAAAGCGCAGCATCTCTGGTGTGAAGGTGAAGAAATCCTGCGCGTTGAACGACAGCGGCAGAACCACAAGGATCGGCGTGATCAGGAAGACGAAGATCGCGCCGCAGATCACCACAAAGGTGTAATGCCACAGCACCTGCTTGCCGGTCAGGTAGGGCACCAGGTTCATCCGGTAGCGGCGGAAGCCGATCCAGTAGATGAACCAGCCGAACAACCAGCCGAAGATCACCCCCACCACCACGCCGGCAGTGCGGCCCAGGAAAAAGCCGCCGATGACGAACAGCGCCAGGATGCCCCAGCGCAGCGGTTTTTCCATCGACTCGTCCATCGCGTAGACCGCGACATAAGCCAGCGCCGCCACCAGGGCCGCGCCGATCACCATGCCCAGCGGCATGGAGCCCTGCGCGGTGCCGATGAACACCCCTGCCAGTGCGCCGGCGATGGCGACAACGGGCAGGGTGAAGCTGATCGGCATTTGCTTGGGCGGGGTCAGGTGCATATCGGTCATGGCTCAGCCCCCGAGTTTGACGTTGTCGATGCCGACGATCCGGTCGTAGGCCCAGTACAGGATCAGGACCACCGTCAGCAGGATCGACCCAAGCGCGGCCGCAAGGCCCCAGTTGAGCGAAGACGAAATGTGGAAAGCGATCCGGTTCGAGATGAACGTGCCGGTGGTGCCGCCGACGATTTCGGGCGTGATGTAGTAGCCGATCGACAGGATGAACACGAGGATGGACCCGGCGCCGATGCCCGGCACCGACTGCGGGAAGTATACCCGCCAGAAGGTCGTCCAGTTGGTGGC
>JAGRMT010000154.1:32156-35446 GCA_020441125.1 Roseivivax sp. | reverse complement strand
ATGCGTCATGGCGATGATCGTGCCCAGCTGGTTGTTGATCATCACCAGCCGGTTGTCATCGGCGACCAGACCCAGCCAGACCAGCGTGTCGTTGATCACGCCCTGTTGTTGCAGCATCACCTTCCAGGCCGAGGTGCGCACCAGCAGCGAGGTCCAGAACGGCAGCAGCACCAGGATCATCAGCAGGTTCGCCTTGCGCATCGGCAGGTTCGACAGCAGGTAGGACACCGGATAGGCCAGCAGGATGCACGACAGGGTGATCGCCAGCGACATGATGATCGTGCGCTGGAACAGCAGCATGTAGATGCGCTGCCGCTCGTTCCGCACCTCGATCCCGTCCGGCGTCAGTTGCATGTCGACGGCGTTCAGGAAGTAGCCCGAGGTGTACTTGGGGCTGAACGTCTGGATGGTCTGCCAGATTTCCGGTTTCAGCCAATCCTTGTCGATTTCCTTGAACGCCTCGGAAAAGGTCGTGGTTTCGAAGTCGGGGCTGGCGACCAGCGTCGCGGCGGCCTTCAGCATATCGGCCTGCGGGCCGGTATAGCCGCTGACATCCTGCGACTTCAGATCCTGGTACAGCGCGGTATGGACGATCGGCCAGGGCTCTTCCTTGACCAGGCTCTTGCCCTCGACGCCCTGTTCGAAATCGGCGAATTTCTGGTAGGCCTGAACGGTTCTGGGCAGCAGCTCGGCCATGCCGTCGCGCAGCACGAACTCAGGCTGCGACTCGCCCTTTTTCCAGGCTTCCTGCTCTGCCAGCCATGCCGGCTCTCCCAGCAGGCTTGCCCAGGTTTCTGCCTTGTCCCAGGCCTTGTCATGTTTCTTGAACTGCTTGAGGTACAGCTCGCCGACATCCTCAAGCCCGCGGTTCAGCTTGCGGAACAGCGACGAGGCGCCGGTCATCTCGTAGTTCAGGCGAGAGCCGAGACGGGTCAGCTCCTTGCGCTGGGCGGCTACGGCCATGTCCTCGTAGGCGGCGGCAAAGACGTCTTCGCCGGGCACGCCCTGGCCATCCCAATCCGCCAGCAACGCGGTGGAGGTTGGCATGGTTTCCGACACGATCTGGTTCTCGACCGAGCGGAACAGCATGTCGGCGATGGGGGCGATGAAGGTCACCAGCACAAAGATCAGCAGCGGGGCGATCAATGCCAACGCGCGGATTTTCTGCATCCGCAGGGCCCGGCTCAGGCTACGCTTCAGCGGACGCCCGTCCGCCGCCAACATTGGCTGTTTCGCCTCGCTCATGCCGCGCCCTCGACTACGATGATCGTGCTTGTTGCGGTGCGCCGGCGAATGTCGGCCACCTTCTGGTATTCGGGATCGTTGTAGGCGGCCAGAGCCGCCTGATAGCTGGGAAATTCGATGATCACGTGGCGCAGTCCGGTCGCGCCTTCCGGCGTTTCAGATTGTCCGCCGCGCACGATGAACCGGCCGCCAAGGCCCAGAAGGATGGGTGTGTCCTTCTCGACGTATTCCTTGTACCCCTCGGGGTCGTTCACGGTGATATGGCCGATGATATAGCCCTTGGGCATGGCACGTCCCTCCCCGGTGGTGCGTAGGGTGGGCGCGAGGCCCACCCTACAGCGGTTCTTACTTGGCCAGCCAAGCCTGGAACTTCGCGTCGATGTCGTCGCGATAGTCAGCCCAGAACTCGTACTGGGTGACGAAGACGTTCTGCATGTTGGCCGGGTCGGTCGGCATATGCGGCGCCATTTCGATACCCAGGTCGGCGTGCTTGCCAACCAGCGGAGCCGAGGAAGCACGAGCCGGGCCGTACGAGATGTACTTGGCCTGGTCTGCCAGACGCTGGGTGTCGGTTGCGAACTTCACGAAGTCCAGCACCCGTGCCAGGCGATCCTCGGGCAGGCCCTTGGGGATGATCCAGCCGTCGAAGTCCAGCATCTGTGCGTCCCACAGCATGCCGATCGGCTGGTTCTGCTCGGCGATCGCCGAGAACAGACGACCGTTGTAGGTCGAACCCATCACGACTTCGCCGTCAGCCAGCAGCTGCGGGGTTTCCGCGCCAGCGGTCCACCACACGACCTGGTCCTTGATGGTGTCCAGCTTGGCCAGAGCGCGTTCCTGGCCCTCTGCGGTTGCCATGACATCGTAGATCTCGTCCTTCGGCACGCCGTCGCACAGCAGAGCCCATTCCATGTTGGCCAGCGGGCGCTTGTTCAGCGAGCGCTTGCCCGGATAGGTGGTGGTGTCGAAGATCGCGCAGATCGAGGTCGGCGGGGTCGCGCCGACCAGGTCCGTGCGGTAGCCGACAGTGGTCGAGAACACGATCTGCGGAATGAAGCAGTCGGACACGATCGAATCGCCAAAGTCATCCGAAGCCGAGGTGCCATCGGGCGCGGGCGCCAGCATCTCGTCGTAGTCGACTTCGAGGGCCAGGCCTTCGTCGCACAGGCGAATCGCGTCAGCGGCTTCCACGTCGACCAGGTCCCAGGTGATGTTGCCGGCTTCGTTCATCGCGCGCAGCTTTGCCACGGCCTCGGCCGAGCTTTCGTCCCAGGAAATGGCGACGCCAGCGTTGTTCGCGACATACGGATCGGAATAGGCCTTGGTTTGGCTTGCCTGATATGCACCGCCCCAGGACACCAGAGTCATCGCATTGGCCATGTCTTCTGCCACCGCGGCATATGCCGAAACGGTCAGAGCCGACGAGGCCAACAGAACCTTGGTGAGTTTCATCAATTATACTCCCTTGTCAGCCCGTTAACAAAAAAGGTCCGGAGTACGGGCGTCACCGCCGAACCTTGTGGCCGCCATGGGCGTGTGGCCCACCGTGGGCCAGCTCCGCCGATGGCGGAATTCCGTCAGGTTGCGTCCAGCGCGCGGCAGTCCGCCGGCAGCCAGCCGATTTCGATATGCGCGCCGGGCTCAAGTCGAATCTGGTCGGGCGCGTTGCGCGTCTTGATGATGAAGTTGTCGTTGCCCGCCACTTTCAGCCGGGTGCGGAAGATGTCGCCCATGTAGATGAACTCCATCACCTCGGCCTTCAGCGTGTGAGCGCCAGGCTTCAGCCGGCTCTTGTTGACCTCGACCCGCTCGGGCCGGATCGACACGCGCGTGCGCTCGCCCACCTTCGAGACGTTGACCGGCATCGCGTCCAGCAACTCGCCATCGTCCAGTTTCACCACGCAATGCGTGTTGTGCATCTCGGTCACGATGCCTTCCAGCGTGTTGTTTTCACCGATGAACTGGGCGACGAAGCTGTTCTTGGGCGATTCGTACAAAACGTCGGGCGGATCCAGCTGCTGGATGCGCCCATCGTTGAACACTGC
>JAGRMT010000154.1:22027-32057 GCA_020441125.1 Roseivivax sp. | reverse complement strand
CGCGCAGCTGCTTGTCCAGCGCGCCAAGGGGTTCGTCCATCAGCACCAGCTCGGCTTCGAAAACCAGCGCGCGTGCCAGCGCAATCCGCTGCTGTTGGCCACCGGAAAGCTGGGCAGGACGGCGGCCGCCAAAGGCGCCCATCTGCACCATGTCCAGCGCCCGCTTCACCTTCTGCTCGCGCTCGTCCTTGCCCATTTTCCGCACTTCCAGCGGGAAGGACAGGTTTTCTGCCACGGTCATGTGCGGGAACAGCGCGTAGTTCTGGAACACCATCCCGATGCCGCGCTTGTGCGGCGGGATGTTGTTGATCGGCTTGCCGTCCAGGCGGATTTCTCCGTGCGTGGCGGTCTCGAACCCGGCCAGCATCATCAGGCAAGTCGTCTTGCCCGAACCGGACGGCCCGAGCATCGTCAGGAACTCGCCTTTGGGCATTGTGAGGTTGAGATCTTTTACGACGAGCGTTTCGCCATCGTAGCTTTTCTGCACGCGTTCGAACGCGACGAATGCGCCGTTATGGGCTGAATCGGCCAAACCAAGCTCCCCGTGTGTCATGCGGTGTTTTCCCGCAGTTACGCCCAAATAAACCGCGACCGGTCCCATGTTGCAACCGAATTGCGCAATTCGGTCTGTGTCGTGCCGGGCTCAGGGCTGGAACGCCGGTTTTCGCTGCGTTGCGGAAATTATTGGCAAATCTCTGGTTGTCCGCTGGCAGGGACGTTAGCCTGAGGCAGAGCGGGCGGCGGGCGGGAACCGACCAAATAGAGTCGCTTTCCGAAGCGAATTGCGTATCTGCCGCGCGCGAACATGTAAAAACAATCAAAGAAGGGACAGTCGTGACACAACACCGTTTCCCGCGTGATCTGCCATTCTCGGCAGACGAGTATCAGCGCCGGCTGGCGCTGACCCGCGCCGCAATGGACAAGGCGGGCATCGACGTGATGCTGGTCACCGATCCTTCGAACATGGCCTGGCTGACGGCCTATGACGGCTGGTCGTTCTACGTTCATCAGGGGGTGGTGGTCTTTGCCGACCGCGATCCGGTTTGGTGGGGCCGCAGGCAGGATGCCAACGGTGCCTGGCGCACGGTCTGGATGGCCGACGAAAACGTCTGGGGCTATGCCGACCATTTCGTGCAGTCGACCACGCGCCATCCGATGCAGGATCTGGCAGCGCGGCTGTCCGACCTGGGGCTGGGCGGCGCGCGGCTGGGCGTAGAGATGGATAATTACTATTTTTCGGCAAAGGCTTACACCACGCTGGCCGCAAGCCTTCCGCAGGCGACGCTGGTCGATGCGACGGCTCTGGTGAACTGGCAGCGCGGGATCAAGTCGGCTGAAGAAATCGCCTTCATGCGCCGCGCCGCCCGGATCACCGAGGCGATTCTGAACGGGCTGATGGAGCGGGTCGAACCTGGCCTGCCCAAGAACGAGGTGGTGGCCGAGGCGCAGCGAGACGCGATTCGCGGTGCCGACGGGCATTGGGGCGACTATGCCGCCATCGTTCCGCTGCTTCCGTCCGGGTCGGACGCGGCAGCGCCGCACCTGACCTGGGACGGGCGCCCCTTCCAGAAAGGAGAGGCGACGTTCTTTGAAATCTCTGGCTGTTATCGTCGCTACCATGCGCCGCTGAGCCGGACCATCTTTCTGGGTGAACCGACAGACACCCTGCGGCGGGCCGAAGCGGCCTTGCTGGAAGGGCTGGAGGCTGGTTTGGACGCGGCGCGGGCGGGAAACCGCGCCTGCGACATTGCGCGGGCCCTTGCCGCGCCGCTTGAGCGGGCGGGAATCGAACGCGGCGCGCGCTGCGGCTATCCGATCGGCCTGTCCTATCCGCCCGACTGGGGCGAACGCACGATTTCGCTGCGCGACGAGGACGAGACGGTGCTGAAGCCGGGCATGACCTTCCACTTCATGCCAGGGCTGTGGATGGATGATTGGGGACTGGAGATCACCGAATCGATCCTGATTCGCGACAGCGGCCCGGCCGAGCCGTTCTGCGCGATGCCGCGCAAGCTGTTCGTCAAACCATGAGCGTGGACCTGACCGCGACAGAGACGGTGCTGGAGCGCCTGGTGGCGTTCCCGACCGTCTCGCATCTTCCCAACCTGGAGATGATCGGTCATGCGGCCGAGCTTCTGCGCAACGCTGGCGCGCGGGTCGAGGTGCTGACCGACGCCAGTGGCACCAAGGCCAACCTGTGGGCCACGCTGGGGCCAGAACGCGACGGCGGAATCGTGCTGTCAGGCCACAGCGACGTGGTGCCGGTAGAAGGCCAGGACTGGACCGTCCCGGCCTTCGCCCTGACCGAACGGGATGATCGGTTGTATGGCAGGGGTACCTGCGACATGAAGGGCTTCATCGCTGCCGTCTTGGCTCGGCTTCCGGCGTTGAAGGGCATGGCGCTGCACCGCCCGGTGCATGTGGCACTGACCCATGACGAAGAGATCGGCTGTCTGGGTGCGCAGGCGCTGATCCCCGAGTTGAAGGCGCGCGGTATCCGCCCGGCCATGGCCATTGTGGGCGAGCCGACAGGCATGCAGATCATCGACGGGCACAAGGGCTGTTGCGAATACACGGTGCGGTTTCGCGGTCTGGCTGGTCACGGGTCGGCCCCTGACAAGGGGGTGAACGCGGTGACAGCGGCGGTGCGTTATGCGGCCCATCTGTTGGAGCAGGGTGAGGCGCTGAAGGCGCGCGCGCCGCGCGGCAGCCGGTTCGATCCGCCGCACACCACGGTGAATATCGGCGCCCTGCACGGCGGTACGGCGCATAACGTGATCCCGGAACACGCGGTTCTGGATTGGGAAATGCGGCCGGTGGTTTGGGACGACGCCGATTTCGTGACCGACCGGATGACGCGCTATGTCCAGGGCACGCTGCTGCCGCAGATGCGCGCGGTTTGCGCCGATGCGGCCGTGGAAACCCAGACGATCGGCCAGGTCGTGGGGCTTGAACCGATGGAGCAGAACGCCGTGCGTGATCTGGTTGCGGCGCTGACCGGTTGCAATACCGCCGAAACGGTGCCCTTCAACACCGAGGCGGGATTGTTCCAGCAACTGGGCCTGTCTGTTGTGGTTTGCGGCCCGGGCCATATCGCCCACGCGCACAAGCCCGACGAATATCTTGAACGGGCGCAGCTGGCCCAGTGCGTCACCATGCTCGATGGGTTGTTCCGTCAACTGGTGGCCTGATCGCGCAACAAAAAAGCCCGGGCGCAATGGCCCGGGCTGTTTTTCTGGATCAAGCGGCGCGGCTTAGTGCAGCTTCTGCCCGACTTCGGCAATCGCCTTGTCGATCAGGGCCGCGGCGTCTGCCTTGGTCATCTGCTTGGCGATCACGTCGCGGGCAGCCTGAACAGCCACGGTTGCGGCGCGGTCGCGCACTTCCTTGACTGCGGCGGCTTCGGCCGAGGCGATCTGGTCGGTCGCGGCTGCCAGGCGGCGAGCGATCGACTTCTCGAGATCGATCTTGGCCTGACCGGCTGCGATCTTGGCCTCGTCACGGGCATGGGCGACGATACGGTCGGCCTGCTCGCGCACTTCGCGCTGCTTGCGCTCGTAGCTGGCCAGCAGGCTTTGCGCCTCTTCGCGCAGGGCGCGGGCTTCGTCCAGCTCGTTGCGGATGCCTTCGGCGCGCTTGTCGAGCAGGTTGCCGATCATGCCGGGGACCTTGAAATAGGCCAGCACGACAAGGAACAGCAAGAAGCCCAGCAGCACGACAAAGTCGGTGTTGTGCAGCGAGAAGAACGGGCCGCTGGCGGCCAGGGCCGGGGATGCGGCGCCGGTCAGGGCGAGGGTGGTCATCAGCTTGCGCATGTCGCTTACCCCTTCAGCCGGCTGGTTACGGCCGCTGCCACGGCGGCGGCGTCGGCCTTGCCGCCCATGACGCTGACGATCTCGGCCGCGGCGTCCTTGGCTACGGCTTCGATGCTGTCCACGGCAGAGGCGCGGATATCTGCGATGGCCTTTTCCGATTCCGCCGCCTTGGCAGCGATTTCGGCATCGGCCTTCTGGATGGCCACATCGACCTCGGCCTGGATTTCAGCCTTGGCCTCTGCCGCGATACGCTGAGCTTCGGTCTTGGCGTTGGCCAGTGCCAGGTTGTAAGCGGCTTCGGCCTCCGTTGCCTGACGCTTCAGGTCTTCGGCGGCGGTCAGGTCGCTCAGAATGGTGCCATGCCGTTCCGCCAGAACCGCGGCGATGCGCGGCAGGGCGATGCGCGACAGGATCAGGAAGATCGCGATCAGCGCAATGACAAGCCAGAAAATCTGGTTCGGGAACCAGTCAGCGCAGAGCTGCGGCATCCCGACGGCAGAGCCGTGCGAGTCGACGCAAGAGCTGACAGCCCCAGTGGGTTCGGTTGCCATGGTGTCCTCCGTCGGAACGGTGTCTCTACATCGGGCGGGCCGGGCTTGGCCGGCACCGCCCGCGCGTAAGGATCAGGTTCCGCGAATTAGACGGCGAACATCAGCAGCAGGGCGACCAGGAATGCGAAGATGCCCAGTGCTTCTGCGAATGCGATGCCGATGAACAGGGTCGCGGTCTGCGACGCTGCGGCCGAGGGGTTGCGCAGGGCGCCGGCCAGGAAGTTGCCGGCCACGTTGCCCACACCGATTGCGGCTGCGCCGGAACCGATTGCTGCCAGGCCTGCGCCGATGTGTGCGAGATCGCCTTCCATGAGAATTCTCCTTACGATTGGAAGTTTGGATTTGGGTGGTTTCGGGCGTAGGGTGGGTTTTCAACCCACCGCCACGTCAATGATGCGGGTGCAGCGCGTCCTTCAGGTACACGCAGGTCAGGATCGTGAACACGTAGGCCTGGATGAAGGCCACGAGGATTTCCAGACCGTACATCGCGGTGATCGCGACGACCGACAGCGGCGAAATGGCGGCGATGGCGGCAAAGCCGGCGAACACCTTGATCACCGCGTGGCCTGCCATGACGTTGCCGGCAAGTCGGATGGAGTGGCTGACCGGGCGCACGAAGTACGAGATCAGTTCGATCACGGCCAGGATCGGGCGCAGCGCCAGCGGCGCCGAGGACACCCAGAACAGGCCCAGGAAGTGGGTGCCGTTCTTGACGAAACCAAGCACGGTCACGGTCAGGAACACCGCCAGCGCGAGGATCACCGTCACGGCGAAGTGCGAGGTGGTGGTGAACGACAGCGGGATCAGGCCCAGGAAGTTGGCGACAACGATGAACATGAACAGCGTCATGATGTACGGGAAGTACACCAGGCCGTCCTTGCCGGTCACGTCCTCGACCATCTTGTGCACGAAGCCATAGGCCAGCTCGGCGATCGACTGGCCGCGCGACGGGATGATCGCCCGGCGCGAGGTGCCGATGACCATCAGGCCAAAGATCGCGACAACAGCGATGAACAGCCACAGCGTCACGTTAGTGATCGACAGCATCCCGATCGGGCCGTCGCCGAACAGCGGCTTGACCAGGAACTGGTCCATCGGGTGAAACACCAGGCTGCCGGTTTCGGCGGCGTGTTCCGTGCCCTGTGCTGCTGCTTCCGCACCGTGCTGCGCTGCTTCAGTCGCCATCCTCGTCGTCCCTCTTGTCCTCTCCGGCCGCGGGGGCCGGGTTTGCCGCCTGAACCTCTTTGGCGGTGCGCATCATCACGTTGACGCCGGCCGCCAGGCCCAGAAATGTGAACAGCACCATGAGCCACGGGAGAGTCCCGAACAGGCTGTCCAGCCCGTAGCCGATGCCAAAGCCGATCCCGAGACCGGCAACAAGTTCCGTCACCATCCGCCAGGCAACCTGCGCCTGCGAGTAGTGTTCCTCCTGGTGTGGCCGCTGCTCCTTGGCGGATTTGGCCGCCGCAATCCGCGCTTCCAGGTCGTCCAGCCGCGTCTTCGGATCGGGTTCGGACAAGGCCACGTTCCCATTTGGGTGTTCGAGCCGTTGCTAGGGTGCCGGCCCGTATGAGTCAAGCGCGTCGGCAGGGGTGCGGGCGGAAGCGTAAGATAATGATTTACAATGATTTTGTGTGCACCACCGCGCAGCCGGTCATTCCGCCGCATGGGTCACTGGGGCTGTTAGCGCCCAAAATGCATATTCAACCCCTCGGTTGACCGTTTTCCCGTGGCTTTCCCGCGCGCTATGGACAAGCGGGTGCGGCGGGCGCTAACTCGGCTTCGTGAGCGTGCCAGATCCCCTCGATACCGTCTTTGCAGCGCTTGCCGACCCGACCCGGCGGCAAATCCTGTCGATGCTGCTGGAAGACGACATGGCGGTCACCGATGTGGCCGAGCCGTTTGCCATGTCGCTGGCGGCGATTTCCAAGCATCTTGCCATCCTCGCCGCTGCGGGCCTGATCAGCCAGGAGAAGCGCGGGCGGGTGAAGTGGTGCAAGCTGGAGCCCGACGCGCTGCGCGACGCCAGTGTGTGGATGCAAAGCTTTGGCCAGTTCGAGGCGGTCAACCTCGATGCGTTCGAACGGTTTCTGCAGGCCGAGATCGGGGAAGAGCCGGAAAGCTGAAGGAACGAGGGCCGGATCGCATGGACCCGGCCCCGAGAATGACAGCAGCCTGCGCTCCGCCCACACTACCCTACGAACACGGCAAACACGGAGCGTCTGAAATTGACCTGGTGCAATCCCCTGACATTGCTACGCGGGATTGCCGGCGAACGACATGGGAACTGTCAGCCGGTTTTCCCGGTGACGGGGGCGTCGTCCTTCAGCAGCAGCGCCAGTGCCAGAACGGTCAGCGCGACGCCGCCCAGAACCGCCGCGGGGGGCCAGCCCCGGCCCAATGCCGCCTCGCTGAGGATCACCCAACTGGGGGTGAGGTAGGTATAGGCCATCACCTTTGCGCTGGGCAGGCGCATGGCGGCATATTGCAGAAGCACGAAGGTGGCGGCGCTGGCAAAAAGGGCAGTATAGACGATTGCCACCCAGACAATGGACGGCAGCGCCGCCCAGTCGGTTGTCCACAGCCGGGGCCATGCATAGGCCAGCAGGATCAGGGTACCGGCGACGACCGTGCCAAAGGTAAAGACCAGAGGCGGCTCGCCCCGGTTCAGCTTGCGCACCATCGGGGCATAGATCGCGTGCGAGATGCAACCGATGAAATAGATGACCTCGCCGCGCCCGACGCGGAAGGCCAGAAGTGCCTCGATATCGGCGCGGAAGATCACCCAAAGCGCCCCCGCGCCGCCGAAGGCCAGCGCCAGCGCCATGCGCAGCGTGGTGCGCTGGCGTACCAGCATCCAGCCGAATCCTGCGGCCATTACCGGCGTCAGGGTGAATACGGCGGCCATCGGCACCGGCGCTCCGGTCTTCAGGCCTTCGAACATCAGCACGAAATAGGCGGTAAACAGGCCGGCCAGCACGAAATAGCGCCACGGTGCGTGCCAGGCCGCGGGCGGGATGCCGCCGCGCAGTGCAATCAACGTGCCCAGTACCGTGCCGGCAAGTGCAAAGCGCAGGGTGTTCAGAACCTCGGGCGCGATGTGCGGCGCCGCCATCGACCCCAAAGAGAACGATCCGGCGACCAGGGCCGAGAAAGTGAGCATGGCCAGATGGCCGCGGGCAGCTTCGGTCACGACGGGCACTCGGCGCTGGCATAGGCCTTGAGATGCGCCAGGAAGGCCTGAACCTTGGCGGTGCGGTGCAGGTCGACGTGCGTGACCAGCCAAAGCTGCACTTCCCACTCCTCTCTCGGGGGCAGGACCTGAACCAGTTCGGGATGCCTGGCGGCCTGGTTGACTTCGAAGAAGCCCAGCCCGGCCCCGGCAAGAACCGCACGTTCCATCGACCGGCTGTCGGTGGCGCGAAACACCACGCGATCGCGCGGCACGGCATGGCGCAGCCATTTGTGGAATGGCGCGCGGCTGTCGATGTCGTCATGGGCGACAAAGCGATGCGCGCGCAGCCCGGCCTCTTCGGGTACGCCGCATTCGCCCAGATATGACTGCGTGCCGTAAAGAGCGTAGCGCCAGGGCATGAATTTCTGCACCACGTTGTCCGGCTCTTGCGGGGCGGTGCCGGCGCGGATGGCGACATGCGCCTCGCCGTATTCCAGGCGGAACACCCTGTCGTCTGTCAGATAGCGCACTACAAGGTCGGGGTACCGGGCCTGAAAGCTGGTCAGCGCGCCGACCATCATCGGTGCCATCACCACAAGCGAGGTGACCAGCAACTCACCGTTGACAGCGGCGCTGCCGCTCTTGATGCGGGCTTTCAGCTGTTGCAGGCGGTCGTCGGTGTCCTCGGCCACGCGGGCCAGGTCTCGGCCCTCTTCGGTGGGGGTATAGCCGCGCGCGTGACGCTGGAACAGCTTCACGCCCAGCCGTGTCTCCAATGCGTCGATGTGGCGGATCACCGTGGCGTGGTGTACCCCCAGAACTTCGGCGGCGCCGCTGACCGTGCCCAGCCTCGCCACCTGGTAGGCGGTGCGAATTTCGTCCCAGTTATCCATGCCTGTCCTGTGCGGCTGCGCGGTTTGCGCGGATCAGACTGCATCGTTGCGGGATGTTCAATGCCCGGACCGGTCAGCCAAAACGAAAACGCCCCGGCGCTGCCGAGGCGTTCCCTGAATTCTTTGGTTTCGGCAGATGCCGAATGGCTCGATTACGAGCCTGCGCCGGTGGTGGTGGTGCTCGAGGAGCCCGAGCCGCCGTTGCCAGCCAGTGCGCCGACAACCAGCAGGCCGATCACGGCTGCTGCGATCGCGGTGCCATTCATCGAGCTCTGCGGAGCGACGATGAACGGGTTCTCCACGTCCGATTCCACTTTGGCAGGGCCAGGGCCGCCAGCGAGTGCGGCCGAAGCTGCCAGCGAAAACGCCAGCGCGGTCACAAGGGTCTTGTTCATAGGTATTCTCCTGGGGAAAGAACAAAAGCTGAGCCCAAGGGATATAGCATTTCTGCACCGCGTCAACACGGCCAATCGTTTTTTGGGCCAACAGGCGCAATCCCGCGTGTTTGGCGCAACAGTTTTGTGTTCGAAAAGTGCACAATTGACGGCAAAAACCGGTCCAGCGGGGTGAAACCGCGATTCACGCGCCGTGTCGCGCGTGCCCGAAGGCGTGTTCGCCGCAGCGGCGAAGCACCCGCACATGTTGACAAATTGCGCGCGGGACCGTACCGCAGCGGGACATCCGGGCACTTTCGAGTCGTCCGGTCCCTTGGGTTTACCCGGGATCGCCCTCCGTCAGCGCGTTGCGCCCACGGGGGCGTTTGTGCATTTAGACGCTGCGCCTACATTGGGGTGGCATGGATCAACCGGCAAGGAGGCCGCGACGTGTTTGAAAATCTGTCCGAACGCCTGTCCGGGGTCTTCGACCGGCTGACCAAGCAAGGCGCGCTGAGCGAAGACGACGTCAAGACCGCCCTGCGCGAAGTGCGTGTCGCCCTGCTTGAGGCCGACGTTTCGCTGCCGGTCGCGCGCGACTTCGTCAAGAAGGTGCAGGACAAGGCAACCGGCCAGGCGGTGACCAAGTCGGTCACGCCGGGACAGCAGGTCGTCAAGATCGTGCATGACGCGCTGGTCGAGGTGCTGACCGGCGCCGAGGATCCCGGCAAGCTGAAGATCGACAACCCGCCGGCGCCGATCCTGATGGTCGGCCTGCAGGGCGGCGGCAAGACGACAACCACTGCCAAGCTGGCCAAGCGCCTGAAAGAGCGTGACGGCAAGCGCGTGCTGATGGCTTCGCTCGACATCTATCGCCCGGCCGCCATGGACCAGCTGAAGATTCTGGGACAGCAGATCGGTGTCGATGTGCTGCCGATCGTGCCGGGCCAGAAGCCGGTCGACATTGCCAAGCGCGCCAAGCAGCAGGCGACGATGGGCGGCTACGATGTCTACATGCTGGACACCGCGGGCCGTTTGCAGATCGACCAGGTGCTAATGCAAGAGGTCGAGGACGTTCGCGATGCCGTCCACCCGCGCGAGACGCTGCTGGTGGTCGACGGCCTGACCGGCCAGGTCGCGGTCGAGGTGGCGCAGGAATTCGACGCCAAGATCGGCATCTCGGGCGTGGTGCTGACGCGGATGGACGGCGACGGCCGCGGCG
>JAGRMT010000154.1:0-21982 GCA_020441125.1 Roseivivax sp. | reverse complement strand
GCCTGGGCGAGAAGATGGACGCGCTGGAGACGTTCGAGCCCGAGCGCATCGCCGGCCGCATCCTGGGCATGGGCGACATCGTCGCGCTGGTGGAAAAGGCGCAGCAGACGCTGGAGGCCGAACAGGCCGAGCGCATGATGAAGCGCTTCCAGAAGGGTCAGTTCAACATGAACGACCTGAAGATGCAGCTGGAACAGATGATCAAGATGGGCGGGCTTGAAGGCATGATGTCCATGCTGCCCGGCGCCGGCAAGATGAAAGGCCAGATGGATGCGGCCGGGATCGACGACAAGATCCTGCGCCAGCAGATCGCGCTGATCAACTCGATGACCAAGCTGGAGCGCGCCAAGCCCGACCTTTTGCAAGCTAGCCGCAAGAAGCGCATTGCCGCCGGTGCCGGCATGGACGTGTCTGATCTGAACAAGCTTCTGAAGATGCAGCGCCAGATGGCCGACATGATGAAGAAGATGGGCAAGATGGGCAAAGGCGGCATGCTGAAACAGGCCATGAAGGGCATGTTGGGCAAGGGCGGCTCTCCCGAAGAGATGATGCAGGGCATGGACCCCAAGGCGCTGGAAGCTGCGGCCAAGCAGATGGGCAAGGGCAACCGCCTGCCCGGCGGCCTGCCCGGTCTGGGCGGGGGCATGGGCCTGCCGCCGGGTCTGTCGGGGTTTGGCAAGAAGAAATGATCGGGGCGCGCGGGCATATCGCGTTTGCGCAGGCCGCGCTGACGGCTGCCGGTTTCGGCGGCCTGTCCTGCCGTGCCGTGGCGGAGGCCGCGTGATGCCCGCACCCGTTCTGGATACCCCACGCCTGCGGCTGCGCGGCCACGAGATGTCCGACATGGAGCCGTTCTGGGCGTTCTTCCAGTCGGATCGCGCCCGGTTTGTCGGCCGCCCCAAGAACCGCACGCATTTGTGGTACGGCTTCGCGTCGGAAGTGGGCAGCTGGGACCTGTGCGGCCATGGCGGCTGGCGGGTGGAGGACAGGGCCGGCACGCTGCTGGGCCAGGTGGCGATCACCCAGCCGCCGCATTTCCCCGAGCTGGAGCTGGGCTGGATGCTGCTCGACGGGGCCGAGGGCCACGGATATGCGCAGGAAGCAGCCACCGCCGCGCTGAATTGGGCGTGGGAGAATCTCGGTGTCGACTCGCTGGTCAGCTACATCGACCCGGCCAATGCCCGCTCTGTCGCGCTGGCCACGCGGCTGGGTGCAACGCCGGACCGCGCCGCGCATCTGCCGCTGGGCGAAACCGCCGACGAAACCGTGGTCTATCGCCACTTTCCCGATCAGGACGGCGGACCGGAGGCCTACGCATGACGTTGCCGCATCGCCCCGCCTCTGATGACCGTCCGTTGACGGCTGCGCCGGTGCTGGAAACCGAACGCCTTATCCTGCGCGGGCCGCAGCCGCGCGATGCCGAGCCGCTGATCGACTTCCTGATGGACCGCCCCCGGGCAGAGCTGTTCGGCGCCTATGACAACCGCGGCGACGCCTGGCGGTGGTTCGCGCTGAACGTCGGGCATTGGCACATCCACGGATTTGGTTATTTCACAGTCGAAATGAAGCAGACTGGCGTTCCCGCCGGGCTGTGCGGGCTGTGGTACCCCGAAGGCTGGCCCGAGCCCGAGATCGGCTGGCTTGTGTTCGCCGGATTCGAGGGGCAGGGCATCGCGCACGAGGCGGCACTGCGCGCCCGGCGCTGGGCCTACGAGGAGAAGGGATTCTCTACGCTCAGCTCGAACATCAAACCGGGCAACGCGCGGTCTGTCGCCCTGGCCGAGCGTATGGGCGCGGTCTACGAGCGCAGCTACATGAATATCTACATGGGCGAAGAGATGCTCTATCGCCATCCCGGTCCGGAGGATCTGTCATGATGACGATCCCCGACATCACCCTGTCTACCGAACGGTTGACGATCCGGATGCCGCGCGAATCGGACTTTCCCGCGGTCGAGGCGTTCATGAAGTCGGACCGCACCCAGTTCATTGGTGGCAAGGTGCCTGACCAGTTCGCGGCCTGGCGGGCATTCCTGGGCAATTTCGGACATTGGGCGCTGCGCGGCTACGGCTTCTTTACCGTCGACGAGACAGCCACGGGCCAGCCTGTTGGCCGGATCGGGCTGGTCAATCACGTGATGTGGCCGGAACCGGAAATCGGCTGGCACATGTTCGATGGGCACGAGGGCAAGGGCTTTGCGCTGGAAGCCGCGCTGCGGATTCGCGACTGGGCCTGGACCGATCTGGGCCTGGGACCGCTGATCAGCCAGATCCACCCCGACAACACGCGGTCGCGCCGCCTGGCAGAGCGCATGGGCGCAGTGCTTGAGCGCGAGACCACGCTTCTGGGCAATGCCTGCCTGCTGTACCGCCACCCCGATCCGAGGTCTGAATCATGACCGCGCCCGTCGAACAGCATCGTCCGGGCCGTGCGGCGCGGCAGGCGTCGAAGATCGGCGCGCGGGTGCCGGTCCTGGACACGCGGCGGCTGCAGTTGCGCGCGCCGCGGGTCTACGATTTCGCCGCCTATGCCGGGATCCTGTGCGACGAGCGTGCGCAGTACATGGGCGGGCCCTTCACGCGCGAGGACGCCTGGCTGGATTTCACCCAGAACATCGCGATCTGGCTGCTGCACGGCCACGGCATGTGGACGATCGACGCCCAGACCACGCCCAGCGCGGGCTTTGTCCTGCTGGGTTTCGAATACTCCGATCCCGAGCCGGAGCTGGGCCTGCTGCTGACCGCCGGTGCCGAGGGGCACGGCTATGCGCAAGAGGCGGCGCAGGCGGCGCTGACCCATGCCTGGACCGATCTTGGCTGGGACACGGTCGTGTCTTACGTCGATCCGCAGAATGCCCGCTGCATTGCCACGATGACCCAGCTTGGCGCCCGCCGCGACCGCACCGCCGAGGCGACGCTGGCTGACGGCAGTTACGTTTTTCGCCACAACAGGGAGGCCGTCTGATGGGCCATCGCGACATTCCCGTTCTGGAGACCAAGCGGTTGATCCTGCGCGGACCAGAGCCGCAGGACTACCCGAACTTCAAAGCGACCTTCACCTCGTATCGCGCCCGGTTCATGGGCGGGCCGCTGAACGCCTACGAGGCGTGGATGCTTTATGCCGCCGAGATCGGCCATTGGGAAATCCGCGGCTACGGCATGTGGATGGTGCACCTGCGCGACACCGGCGAGACGGTGGGCATGGCAGGCGGCTGGTTCCCGGCAAAATGGCCAGAGCGCGAAATCGCCTGGATCATCTGGCCCGAGAAAAGCGGACACGGCTTTGCGCTGGAGGCAACGCACCGCGTCCGCAAGTACTTCTACGAGGTCAAGAAGTGGGAGACGGCGGTCAGCTACATCGACCCCAAGAACCTCGACTCGATCCGCCTGGCAGAACGGCTGGGCTGCAAGAAGGACCACGAGGCGCCTTCGATCGACGGCAGCGACGCGGTTTACCGCCACCCCACGCCGGCCGCGCTGGACGGTTCGCAGCTGGCGCATGGCATCGACATGGAAATCGCGCATTACCGCGATCCGCTGTTCAAACCGAAAGGATGGGCCCTTGACTGACGCTGTTACCCGCGCCGCAGAGGTGCTTCGGCACCACCGCGAAAGCATCGACCGCCTCGATGCCATCCTTGTCTATACGCTGGCCGAACGGTTCAAGCATACCCAGGCCGTGGGTCTCCTGAAGGCCCAGCACGACCTCCCGCCGTCCGATCCCGACCGCGAATCGCGGCAGATCGCTCGGCTAGAGACCCTGGCGACCGACGCGGACCTGGATCCGGTCTTCGCCAAGAAATTCCTGAACTTCATCATTCAGGAAGTCATCAAACATCACGAACAACACCAATCGTGACGTCGGGCCGCTGGCCCAAACCACGCCATTCAAAGGAGAAAACCGATGGCACTTAAAATTCGTCTGGCCCGTGGTGGCTCGAAGAAGCGTCCGCACTACTCGATCGTCGTCGCCGACAGCCGCATGCCGCGCGATGGCCGCTTCATCGAGAAAGTCGGCACCTACAACCCGCTGCTGGCCAAGGACAGCGAAGACCGGGTGAAGATGAACGTCGAGCGCATCCAGCACTGGCTGAGCCACGGCGCGCAGACCACCGACCGCGTGGCGCGTTTCCTGGAAGCCGCCGGCGTGACCGCCAAGACCGAGCGCAGCAACCCCAACAAGGGCACGCCGGGCAAGGCAGCACAGGAACGCGCAGCCGCCAAGGCAGCCAAGTCCGCAGAAGCCGCAGAGGCTTCGGCCGGGGAATAAGCCACAGGCTGATCCCCGCAGAGCGTGCCGGCGAGCGGCCCACCCGCTTGCCGGCACGGTCACCCGCCCTGACCGGGCCGGTTCGGGACTGTCGCACCGATGTTGTTTCGACCGATCCGGCTGGTGGTGCTGATGATGTTGGCCTTTGCGGCCGGCGTCTTTTTCGAGCGTGGACATCAGCGCGAGCTATGTGAATCCTCCGGCGGCGTCTGGTCGCGCACCGGCATCTGCACGGCAGGGGAATGAACCGATGGACAACCGTATCTGCGTGGGCGCCCTGGGTGGCGCGTTCGGGGTCACCGGAGAGGTGCGGCTGAAAAGCTTTACCGCCGATCCCGAGGCGATTGTCGATTACAGCCCGCTGACATCCGAGGATGGCACGCGGGAATTCACCATCACGATGGCCCGCCCGATCAAGAACGGCTTTGCTGCCCGGCTGTCGGGCGTGGAAACCAAGGAAGAGGCGGACGCGCTGCGCGGCGTGCGCCTGTTCGCACCGCGCGACCGGCTGCCCAGCCTGCCCGACGACGAGTTCTATCACGCCGACCTGATCGGGCTGGAAGTGGTCGACACCGGGGGGCGAATCCTTGGACGTGTGACCGCCGTTCACAACCACGGCGCCACCGATTTGCTGGAGGTCCGGGTGCCGAGTCAGTCTGCGACTGTGCTGCTTCCGTTCACCCGCGCGGCAGTTCCGACGGTGGATTTGACGGCAGGCCGGATCGTATCTGATCCGCCCGATGGACTATTCTGAGTTTTTCAGCTAGATTGTTTCTGTGGCGCATACAATGCTGAGGGCGCAGCCACAAATTTCCCCCTTTTGCTTCACAAGCACGATGGCATTTTCTATTTTCGAACGGTGCTGGTTTCCGGCGCATTTGTAGCCGTGAGTAGCGGGTCCATTGGTCAAAATGACGATTAAACGAATCGCTCTGTCCGGCCTTGGGCTTCTTCCCGGTTTGTTGCTGATATTGCTTGACCCGAATGCTCTTGGATTGCCGGTGATTTTGACTTCGCAACCCGTCGTGCTGGCTTTGTGCGCGTCATTGGCGGGCCTTGCTGTATTTTTTTCTCTGCACCGCTCGACGCCCCAACAAACCGTCCGTCAGCCGCTGGGGTTGATGCGCCGTGGCGCGCTGCGCCGGCTGCGCCGCGAGTTGCCCTCGGCCGCGGATCAGCGCGCAACGCTGGCCGGTTGCCTGCGCCACCTGGGCGAGGCGGAAACCGCCTGGCATCCTGAGACCGCGCAGGCCTCGCGGGCGCGGGCGCTAGAGATGGCGATGGTTTCGCTTGGGGCGCGCGAGCTGGACGAGGCCACCGACGCGCAGGTCGCAGAGCTGTTCGTGCTGCACCGGCTGCTGTTGTCCGAACCGGGCGAAGCCGGCCGGCTGGCGCAGGAATTCCGCACACCGGCACAGATCCTGCAACTGCGCGACGACCTGACCCGCGCCGCCCAAAAGCGCGCCGAGTTCGACCGTCAGTGCCTGGCCTTCGAAGCCACATGCGAGATTTGGGAGTCGACGGGAACCGGCGAGCAATGTCTGCTCGACAAGTTGAAGGCGATGGCGGCGCCCGATCCGGACCTGTGGCACCATATCGTGCAGAATTACGACGTTTCGGACCCTGTGGAAGAACAGATCGCACTGTGGTGCCTCGCCCAGCCGCAGATCGAGAAGGCCACTGTGGCGCTGTTCCTGCGCCGCGTGCTGGCCTGTGACCGGCCCGAAGAGGCAGTGCGCAAGGGCGATCTGGCCTTCCTTGCGGTGCTGCGCGCACATCTGTCGGCCTACCCGCGGCTGAAGAACCGCACCATCGGCATTGCCACTGCCGCCGATCCGAAAGGCGCCCATGCCGCCGCGATGGCGCTGTTGTCGCGTGTGGCCGAGGCGACGGGCACCGAACGGCCAACCCTGCCGGGCGATGTCTATTCGGGCCTGACCGGGCGTACGGTGCAGCGCCGCGATCACTGGAACCTGGGCAAGGGCACGCTGATCGCGCCGCCGCGGCTGGAAGATTACATCGACCCGCCGCGCGATGAAGTGCCTGCCTGACAGCGGCATTGCGCGCCGCAGCGCAGCCCGTTAGGGAGCGGGCAAGATGACCGACACCGCGCGATCCCACGGACGTAAGTCCATTGCCGCCTCTGCCCAGCCGCGCGACCTGATGGCCGAGCCGCCGGTATGGGCCGGTGTCTGGCACGCCCAGATCATCACCCTGTTCCCCGAAGCCTTTCCCGGCACGCTGGGCCTGTCGTTGACGGGGCGCGCGCTGAAAGACGGGCTGTGGCAGCTGTCGACGGTGGACCTGCGTGCCTTCGGCGAGGGCAAGCACCGCAATGTCGATGACACGCCCGCGGGCGGCGGCGCCGGCATGGTGCTGCGCCCCGACGTGATGGGACGGGCGGTGGAACACGCGCTGGCACGCGCGCCGGGGCCGGTGGCCTTCCTTTCGCCGCGCGGGCGCCGGTTTGACCAGGCCATGGCGCGGCACTGGGCAGAGCTGCCGGGCATCACGCTGATCTGCGGCCGGTTCGAGGGATTGGACCAGCGCGTGCTGGATCATTACCGGATCGAAGAGGTTTCGCTTGGCGACTTCGTGCTGACCGGCGGCGAGATCGCGGCACAGGCGATGCTGGACGCCGCGGTGCGGCTGCTGCCCGGAGTGTTGGGCAACGCCGAGAGCGCAGTGGAGGAAAGCCATTCCGACGGGCTGCTGGAGCATCCGCAATACACCCGCCCGGCCGAATGGAAGGGCCGTGGCATCCCCGATGTGCTGCTTTCGGGGCACCACGGCGAGATCGAGAAATGGCGGCGCGCCCAAAGCGAGGCGCTGACCCGCGAGCGCCGACCGGACCTGTGGGAAGCCCACCTCCGGCGCGGCGAGACGGCGGGCTGAAGCCCGCCCTGCGCCCGCCCGCAGGTATTGCCAGAACCGCACGTTCCCCCTATACACCGCCCGTCCGGGACTCATCCGAGTCGCCGGGCATTGTTCATTTCGGCATATGCCCGCGCTTTCTTCGGCAGCGGCGCGCCGGACGGACAGGCAGACAAGGAACGGCGGCTTATCTCTGGCGGGCGCTGCGGCGGACCCGGTTGAAGACACAGAGCTCTGGGACGGCACAATCTTCACGGAACGAACCGTGAGCATATAGGAGAAGATCAGATGAACCTGATCGCACAGCTCGAGGCGGAACAGATTGCCGCCCTGGGGAAATCCATCCCCGACTTCAAGCCCGGCGACACCGTGCGCGTGGGCTACAAGGTGACCGAAGGCACCCGCACCCGTGTGCAGGCCTACGAAGGCGTCTGCATCAGCCGCAAGAACGGCAAGGGCATCGCCGGCTCGTTCACCGTCCGCAAGATTTCCTTTGGTGAAGGCGTGGAGCGCGTGTTCCCGCTGTATTCCACCAACATCGAGACGATCGAGGTTGTGCGCCGTGGCCGCGTGCGCCGCTCGAAGCTGTACTATCTGCGCTCGCGCCGCGGCAAGTCGGCCCGGATCGCGGAAGTCACCAACTACAAGCCGATCGACGGCGCAGACGCATAAGGACGGACGCGATGAAAAAAGGCATTCACCCCGACTACCACATCATCGACGTCAAGATGACCGATGGCTCCGTGTTCCAGGTCCGCTCGACCTGGGGCAAGGAAGGCGATCAGATGTCGCTGGATATCGACCCGACCGTGCACCCGGCATGGACCGGTGGCAGCTCGCGCCTGCTGGACGCTGGCGGCCGCGTGTCGAAGTTCAAGAAGAAATACGAGGGCCTGGGCTTCTGATCGCCCGACCCTGGAAGACCGAGAAGGCCGCCCCAAACGGGCGGCCTTTTTCATTGCCCGGAACCACGCGGCGGCCAGTGGAAAACGCTATCGGGCCGTGCGGCGCTGAGTCCGATTGGCCACGCTTGGCGACGCGAACGCGGCGGGACGGGGGCCGTGCTTCTCTTGCATTCGCCGACTATGTACACTAGCGCCGTGCAATGACGCGGGTGTGACACGCGCAGCAAGCAGTGAAGGGTCGGGCAGTGGCTCATATCATCGTGGTGGGTAACGAAAAGGGCGGCGCGGGCAAATCCACCGTGTCGATGCATGTCGCTACGGCACTGGCCCGGCTGGGACACCGCGTTGGCGTTCTGGACCTGGACCTGCGGCAGCAGTCGCTGGCGCGCTATGTCAGCAACCGAAAAAGCTATCTAGGCGATCGCGGCCTGACGTTGCCCGGCCCGGTGTATTCGGACCTGCCCGAGATCGACCAATCGACCCTGCGCCCGGGCGAGAACGCCTATGATCACCGCCTGTCGGCGGCCGTGGCTACGCTGGAGCGCGAGACGGAGTTCATCCTGATCGACTGCCCGGGCTCGCACACGCGGCTGAGTCAGGTGGCGCATTCACTGGCCGATACGCTGATCACGCCGCTGAACGACAGCTTCATCGACTTTGACCTGCTGGCCCATGTCGCGACCGACGGGATCAAGATCCTGGGCCCATCTGTCTATTCCGAGATGGTCTGGAACGCGCGGCAGCTGCGGGCGCAGGCCGGATTGAAGCCGATCGACTGGGTGGTGTTGCGCAACCGGCTGGGCGCGCAGCAGATGGTCAACAAGCTGAAGATGGAGCGGGCGCTGGAGCGGCTGTCCAAGCGGATCGGCTTCCGTGTCGCGCCCGGCTTCAGCGAGCGGGTGATCTTCCGCGAGCTGTTCCCGCGCGGACTGACGCTGCTGGACCTGAAGGACATCGGCGTCAAACAGCTGAACATCTCGAACGTGGCCGCGCGGCAAGAATTGCGCGACCTGATCAAGGCGCTGAACCTGCCGGGCGTCACCGTTACCTTCTAGGCCAGTTCCGGTTCTGCTTCTTCAAGATCCAGGTCCTCGGGCATCTCGGGGGCCTCATCCAGTTGCAGCAGGGCGAACAGATCCTCTGCCGTTTGCGGGGTGATCGCCTCTGTCGTGACATCGGCGTTGACAATGTCCAGCGTCGGCAGGCCCGGTCCGTTTACCTGAAGCGTCACCTCTTCCAGGGCAATCCCGGTTTCGTAGTAGACGGCAAAGCCATAGCTGCCCGCCGCCAGGTCCAGCGTCACGGAATGGGCGCCGGGCTGGTCTTCGCTCAGCGGCACCGGCACTCCGCCAATCAGCAGGCCAGGCGTATCGTCTGAGTAAAGCTCAAAGCTGTAGGCGCCGTCTTCGGTAATGCCCAGCGTGCCAAAGTAGCCATTGGGAACGCCCGGGTCCGCCCCCCCGCCGCCGGTGTCGGTGGCGCTGTCGGCCGGGGCCAGCGAGACGGCAACGCCCGCCTCGTACGATTGGCCGTCGCTGTCGAGCACGGTATAGGTCAGATGATCGGCGCCACCGGTGCCCGGGGCGGTGTACATCAGCATGTTATCCTGGATCGCGGCGATGCCGGCCCCCGGCTGATCGACATGAACCAGCCGCAGGCCCGGGCTGTCATTGGCCAGTACGTCGATAAGCAGCGTCTCGCCATGGGTGGCGCTGACAGTGTCGTCGGCAAGCTGGGCCGTGCCTGTTTGCGGTGCAGTGTCCGCCGGTTGCTCGGGATCGGTGACAGGGTCGGTTCCCGGATCGGCCGGGGCGGGCGTGTCCACGTCTGGGCCGGCCGGGTCTATCTCTTCGGGCGGCAGGGTGCCGTCCATCGCTGCCATCACATGGTCGTAAACCATGTCTGAAAGTTCGGGGAACACCGCGGCGACCGCCGGGTCGATCGTGTCGGGGATCGGATAGTCGGCGGGAACGGGTGTACCGAACAGCGCGCTGTAGGTGATCATTCCGGCGAGGAAATAGGTCGTTTCGGTGCCATGAGGCGCGTCGTCGACATAGAGAGCCTCGGGCGAGAGCCCGGCCAGCGAAGTTGTCATCATCTCAGACAGGACAGAGGCGACCGGGATCAGCGTGACATTGGCATCGGGGTCCATCGCGTTGACCTGCGCGACAAGGTCCACGTACCACTGATGGTACGCGCCGGTGTTGTAGGCGTGATAAGCCGCCAAAGCGCCGGCATCGGCGGGCACGCCGCCGGGCGCAAATCCCGCCATGTCGGCCCAGCCTTCGTAGACAAAAAGCCGTGCCGCCGGAAGGGCCGCCTGGGTATCGGCGACGATCTCCAGCATGGCATCGAGGGGCGAGCGGCTGTCGCCATAATAATCCGTCTGCGGCGAGACATCCTGGATGAAGTTCGCCGGAGTGACGATCACGCTGTCGACCGCGCTTTCGGCAAAGCTCTGGCTGTCGGCGTTCCACGATGACGGCACGCCGGCAAAGCTCCATTCGGATCCCGGCGTGTCGCGGTCAGCGAATTGGCGCAGAAAGCCATAGCCGCCGCTGACGGCAAGGCTGTTGCCATCCGCCTGTGCAAACTCTTCCATCCAGACTGGAACGTTGGTTTCGGCACCGCCTTCGGCGAAATTCACCAGGCTGTTGCCATAGATGTACAAACCCACATGACTCGGCATCGGACAAACCCCAGAACATGGACCGCCGCCAGGCGATCCCGGTACAAACCGGCTTTCGGAGATTTGCCACGCGGGCAAGGCAGCACCAAAAGCCCCCACAATCCGCAGCGTCGATCAAGCCCGTGCACGTTGCAAGAGAGGGCGAAACAATAATTTTGCCCACTGTACGAAATCGGGAAACAGCAAACCGAAATCAGCCGCGATTGATGCGCCATATGCGGCCAATCGGGCCGGAATGCGCCTATCGTGGCTGGGGCAGTTTGCCCTGATTGTAGTCGGACCAGTTGGCAATCTCGGGATAGTACATCGCCCGCCACTTGCGCACGCGGGGATTCATCACCCGGCGCCACAGCGGGGGAATCACCGCCGCCATCGTCATCAGCGGATAACCATAGGGCAGCTGCGGCGCGTCCGTCTCGGTATAGGTCTGAAGCAGTGGAAAGCGGCGGCTGGGTTTGTAGTGGTGATCCGAGTGGCGCTGAAGGTTGATCAGCAGCCAGTTGGACGCTGTCTGTGAAGCGTTCCAAGAATGGCGCGGCAGGACGTGTTCGTACTTGCCGCCGCCCAGGTGCTTGCGCGTCAGGCCATAGTGCTCAACGTAATTCACCAGCTCAAGCTGCCAGACAGCAAAGCCGGCCTGAACGAGGAACAGCAGCAGGCCCGTCCATCCGCCCAGCAGCGCCGCCAGCGCCAGCATCACCAGTTGCAGCGCGGCATAACGCCAGAACGGGTTTGCCCGGACGTGCCACGGCAGGCCCTTGCGCGCCAGCCGCGCGGCTTCGGCCCGGAAGGCCGAGCGCAGGCACTGCGGCAATACCCGCAGGTAAAACCGGTGAAACCCCTCGTTGTAGCGCGCCGTCACCGGATCGCGCGGCGTGCCGACATGGACGTGATGCACCAGCAAATGCTCGCTTCGGAAATGCGAGTAGAGAACCATCGCCAGCAGGATATCGGCCAGCCAACGCTCGGTCCGGCTGGCCTGGTGCATCAGCTCATGCGCATAGGTGATGCCCACCGTACCGGTCATGATCCCGGCGCCGATGAAGACGCCCCATTTTTCCCACCAGGCCAGGTGGGTTGCCGGGCTGACATAGGCGATCAGGGCGAACAGGCTGACAAACTGCACCGGCACCCAGATCAGCGTGATCAGCCGGTACCAGCGCAGCGGCTCATCGCCGATCGACGGGTCGGCGTTTTCGCTATTGGTGCCCAGCGCGGCATCCAGTGCCGAAAACAGGTACCAAGTTGCCGCCACAGGGGCGAGTAGCCACCAACCCCCGTTGATCGCCGCAAGCCAGACCACCGGCACCAGCAGCAGCGACAGCGCAAACGGCAAGGCGGCCGTCAGGCGGGCAATCCGGGGTTCGGTGATCATCGTTCGGGTCCAGCTTGTGAGCGCAACCATTCTAGCGGCATCGCGCGGCCGGTCCAGTGGGCTCAGCGCGGGCGGGCCAGGTCGAACGCCTTGCGCATCACTGTCGGAAGGTCTTCGCGGTCAAACTCTCCGGTCTCTACAAAGCCGCCGCGCGCGGGGGTACGATCCATCGGCACCAGTGCCGTCTTGACCGTCAGGCGCAGGTGGAAATGGGTGAAGGTGTGGCGTGCCTCGGCGGGAAGGGTCTTCCACTCGGCCCGGATCGGCGGTGCGTCCGCCGATGGCTCCTCGGCCCAGTCGGTGCCGGGCCAGCCCAGCATCCCGCCCAAGAGCCCGCTGTCCGGGCGCCGCTCCAGCAGCCAGGCGCCATCGACGCGGCGGGCCAGGTAGACGATGCCCTGCCGGGTCGGCTTGCGCTTCTTGGGCGCTTTGCGCGGCAGTTCGGCAGCGGTCCCGTTTGCCCAGGCGGCGCATGACCGTCGCCACGGGCACAGCCCGCAGGCCGGGTTGCGCGGGGTGCACAGCGTCGCGCCCAGGTCCATCACCGCTTGCGCATAGTCGCCGGGGCGCTGCTGCGGCGTCAGCGTTTCGGCCAGCGCGGTCAACACCGGTTTGGCCTGCGGCAGCGGGGTGTGTTCGTCAAACAGCCTTGCCATCACCCGTTCGACGTTGCCGTCAACCACCGTGGCAGGCTGATCGAAAGCGATGGCGGCGATGGCGGCGGCGGTGTACCGGCCAACGCCCGGCAGGCCCAGCAGGGTGGCGTGGTCGCTGGGAAACTGTCCGCCGTGCTGATCGGCCACCACGCGGGCGCATTTCAGCAGGTTGCGGGCGCGGGCGTAATAGCCCAGCCCTGCCCAGGCGGCCATTACAGCTTCGTCTGGCGCGGCGGCCAGGTCGGCCACGGTGGGCCAGCGGCGGGTGAATTCCAGGAAGTACTTGCGCACGGCTGCGACGGTGGTCTGCTGCAGCATGATCTCTGACAGCCAGACGCGATAGGGATCGGGCACTATTCCAGCGGCACGGGCGGCCGGCGGCACGCGCCAGGGCAGATCGCGTGCGTGGCGGTCGTACCAGTCCAGCAGGGCGCCTGGGGTGGCGGGGTCACGCACGTCTGACAATCCTTTGAACGGCCGGTTGTTGTTGGGGGCGCAAACGGGCTGGCTGCGCGCCGCGTCGGCCACTACAATAGCGCCCGGGGCAGGGAGTCAAACATGGCGAAGCGGCAGACCACCACGCACGGCTTTACCCGCACTGCCGGGCTGCTGAAAGGGCAGATCCGTCGCGCGACCGAGTCCCGCGGCTTTGCCCAGTCGCGCGTTCTGACACATTGGGAAGAGATTGCCGGCGCCGACGTGGCCGCCATGTCGCGCCCGGTCGAAGTGTCGTTCGGCCGCGGCGGTCTGGGCGCCACGCTGACTTTGCTGACCACCGGCGCGCAGGCGCCGATGCTGGAAATGCAGAAAGAACAAATCCGGGCGCGGGTGAACGCCGTCTACGGCTACAACGCGATCTCGCGCATTCGCATCACCCAGACCGCCGCCACCGGTTTTGCCGAAGGCCAGGTCGATTTCACCCACCGCCCGGCCGCCCGCCCGGTCGAGGCGCCCCAGATTACCGCCAGCGCCCGTGCCGCTGCGCAGGATGTCGGCGACCCCGGCCTGCGCGCGGCGCTTGAACGTCTGGCGGCAAACGTCATATCCAAGACCGAACGCCGGGGCTAAGCCCCAAGACGAAAGGAAACGCATGAAACGTCTGTTGCCCCTTGTTGCCCTGAGCCTGGTTCTCGTCGTTACCGGCGGTATCTGGCTGGGCCAGCGCGGCCCCGCCACCCCCGACCAGAGCCTGTTCCAGCTGCCCGGTGCAGCCAACGCACAAGAAGCCAAGGCCGGTGACGTGGCCATCCAGGAGATGGTGCTGGGCAATCCCGACGCGACGGTCGAAGTGATCGAATATGCTTCGTTCACTTGCCCACACTGCGCGAATTTCCACGACACCGTGCTGGACGACCTGAAGAAGAACTACATCGACACCGGCAAGATCAAGTTCGTCTACCGCGAGGTGTATTTCGACAAGTTCGGCATGTGGGCCTCGCTGGTGGCGCGGTGCGAGCCGTCCAAGTTCTTCGGCATTTCCGACATGATCTATGACACCCAGTCCAAGTGGGTGCGCGCCGGGTCCGACGCGGCGATTGCCGATGAGCTTCGCAAGATCGGCCTTCTGGCCGGGCTCGACAAGGACAAGATCGAGGCGTGCCTGACCGATGGCGATACCCTGCGCGCTCTGGTCGGCTGGTACCAGGAAAACGCCAAGAAAGACGACATCAAGGCGACGCCGTCTTTTGTCATCAATGGCAAGAAGTACTCGAACATGAGCTATGACGAGTTCTCGGCCATCCTGGACGAGAAGCTGGCCAACTGATGCCCGCTGCCCCGCGCGGGCCCCTCGCGGGGTTGAAGGTCATCGAACTGGCGCGCATCCTGGCCGGCCCGTGGGCCGGTCAGACGCTGTCTGATCTGGGCGCCGAAGTGATCAAGATCGAGGCGCCAGCGGGCGACGACACGCGCCAGTGGGGTCCGCCCTTCATCGAGCGCGACGGAGATCGCTCGGCGGCCTATTTTCATTCGTGCAACCGCGGCAAGCGGTCGGTCGTGATCGACCTGGCCAGCGCCGAGGGGCAGGCACAACTGCGCAAGATGGTGGCCGAGGCCGATATCCTGATCGAAAATTTCAAGGTGGGCGGGCTGGCCAAATACGGGCTGGACTATGCCAGCCTGTCGGCCGTCAATCCGCGCCTGATCTATTGCTCCATCACCGGATTTGGCCAGACCGGGCCTTATGCGCACCGCGCCGGGTACGATTACATCATTCAGGGCATGTCTGGGCTGATGTCGATCACCGGCGATCCCGATGGCCAGCCGCAGCGTGCGGGCGTGGCGGTGACGGATCTGTTCACCGGGCTTTATTCCGTTGCGGCGATCCTGGCGGCGGTGCATCAGCGCCATGCTACCGGCCGGGGTCAGCATATCGACATGGCGCTGCTGGATAGCGCCGTTTCAGTTACCGCGAACCAGGCGATGAATTACCTTGCCACTGGCACGCCGCCGGGCCGAACCGGCAATTACCATCCGAACCTGACGCCCTACCAGGTGTTCGACTGTGCCGACGGGCATATCATCATCGCCACCGGCAACGATGGCCAGTATCGCCGTCTGTGCGCGATCCTGGGGTTGGAGGAGATGGCGCAGCATCCCGATTACCTGACCAATGCCGACCGGGTGGCCAACCGCGAAGCGATGATCGCGCGCCTGATGGCAGCGACCCGCCAGCGCAGCAAGGCAGACCTGCTTTCGGCATGTGAAGCGCAGGGCGTGCCGGCCGGGCCGATCAACGACATGGCCGAGGTCTTTGCCGATCCCCAGGTACAGGCGCGCGGGATGCAGATTGCCCCCGGTGGCGTGCCGGGCGTGCGCGCGCCGTTCCGTTTCTCGGATGCCGACCTGGTTCTGGACCGGCCGTCGCCCCGCCTGGGCGAGGACGGCTGAGCCAGCTCAGCCGATCCAGCCGCGCAGGTTGGTGTCGATCACCTGGCACAGTGCCTCGACATGGACGGGGTCGTCGTTCAGGCAAGGGATATAGGTGAACTGCTCGCCGCCGGCGTGCTCAAAGCTTTCGCGGATCTCTTCGTTGATCTCTTCGAGCGTCTCGATGCAGTCGGCCGAGAAGGCCGGCGCGATCACGGCGATGCGCTTCTTGCCTTGGCGGGCCAGCTCTGCAACGTGTTCGACGGTGTAGGGCCGCAGCCATTCCTCGGGCCCGAATACCGACTGGAAGGTGGTCACCAGGTCGGTGTTCTGCCAGCCCAGCCGCTCTTTCAGCAGGCGCGTCGTCTTCTGGCACTGGCAATGGTACGGGTCGCCCTGCATCAGATAGCGCTTGGGCATCCCGTGGTAGGACACCACCAGGATGTCGGGCTTGTTCTCCAGCGCGGCATAGCCCCGCTCGACCGACTGCGCCAGCGCGTCGATATACTCGGGCCGATCGAAATACGGGTCGATGGTGCGCACCGCGGGCTGCCACTTCTCCTCCATCAGGGCGCGGAAGAACTGGTCGTTTGCGGTGGCAGACGTGGCGCCGGCGTATTGCGGATACAGCGGCACGAACAGGATGCGCGTGCAGCCTGCGGCGACCATCGCCCGCACCTTGGACGCGGTCGAGGGATTGCCATAGCGCATGCAGAAATCCACCATCACCCTGTCGCCATGGCGCTGCTGCATCTGCTGCGCGATGGCCTGCGTCTGGGCCTTGGTGATTGTCATCAGCGGGCTTTCGTTCAGCTCGTGATTCCAGATCGACTTGTAGTTCTTGCCGCTGGAGAAAGGCCGTTTGGTCAGGATGATCGCCTGCAGCAGCGGCTGCCATTTCCAAGACGGATAGTCGATCACCCGCTTGTCGGACAAAAACTCGTTCAGGTACCGCCGCATCGGCCAATAGCTGTAGTCGTCAGGCGTGCCGAGGTTGGCCAGCAAGATGCCGATCTTTGCCTCGGCGATGGCCGGGTGATCGCTGGGGGCGTGGTGCGGGCGGGTGGCTGGCATGGCAATGTCCCTGTTCTTGGCGTTTCTCGCCGACATATCGCGGCAGGCGTATCCGTCAATCGCTCAGCCGCGTTTCGGTGGTGCCCAGCGCATCGGCCAGCCGCGCTGCGGCGGAACCGGGGCGCAGCGGCCGGGGCTGGCTGGCGTCAGGCGCCCAGCCGTGCAGAAAGATCATCTCATAGGTCGCGGGAACGCGGCCATCGTCGGTGCCGTAGGTTTCAGCATAGATTTGCGCCGCCCGCAGCAGCACCGCGCGGCGGGTGGGACGGCGCAGGCGGGCGTGCAGGGCGTTGCCTTCGCCCATCGCGCGCAGCTCGCGCATCAGGTGAAGCGGCGTGGCATAGGTGGTGCGCAGCGGCAGGGCGTCGGCAACAGGCAGGGCCAGACCCGCGCGCTGCAACAGCGCACCCAGGTCGCGGATTTCGGCCATTGGGGCAACACGGGGCGACAGACCGCCTGTTACCTCGGCCTCGGCGCTGGCCAGCGCCGCGCGCAGCTCGGTCAGGGTTTGACCTCCCAGGCAGGCTGCGATGAACAGCCCATCGGGCCGCAGGGCGCGCGCGCTCTGGATGATCTGGCCTAGCGGGTCGTTGGCCCAATGCAGCGCCAAGGCGTGGATCACCAAATCATGTGCGCCTGGGGTCAGGTTCAGCACCTCGTCATCGGGCACCACCGTTGCGCCCGGCATCGACCACAGATGGGGGAAGGGCGTCACCACGGCGACATCGCTAAACGATCTATTAACCATCGCCAGGCGATCCTGAAGCTCGTCCCGCGCGGTCTCGTGCAGGAAAAGCGCGCCGTCCTGCGCGCGGGCGCGGTGACGAGAGAGGGCAAGGCGATCGGTCAGTTGGGGCACTGTCATGGCAAGGGGTACATAGAGTGCTGCGCGGCGTCATGCAAACGGCCCTCAGGGCGATTTATCCGCCGCGCTGTCTTGCTTGCGGCGGGCTGGTCGAATCCGACTTCGGCCTGTGCGGGCGCTGCTGGGGCGAGGCGGCCTTTGTTGCAGGCGCGGTGTGCGACCGGTGCGGAACGCCGCTGCCCGGCGATCCGGGGAATGACGCGCTGATCTGCGACGATTGCCTGCGGATCGCGCGGCCGTGGTCGCGCGGGCGGGCGGCGCTGCTGTATCAGGGAACCGGGCGGCGGCTGGTGCTGGCGCTGAAGCACGGCGACCGGCACGACATCGCGGCGCCGGCGGGGCGATGGATGGCGCGGGCAGCACGGCCGCTGGTGCGCGCCGAAACGCTGGTGGTTCCTGTGCCACTCCACATCAGCCGGCTGATTGCGCGACGGTTCAACCAGTCGGCCCTTCTGGCGCGTGAACTGGCGCGGGCGCTGGGCGTGGACTGGGCCTCCGATCCGCTGGTGCGCAGGGTGCGCACCCGGTCGCTCGAAGGGCAGGGCCGCGACGCGCGCTTTGCCACCCTGGCCGACGCGATCCACCCGCACCCGTCGCGCGGGGCGGTGCTGCGCGGGCGTCCGGTGATGCTGGTCGATGACGTGATGACCTCGGGCGCGACCTTGGCTGCGGCTGCCGAGGCGGCCCATGCAGCCGGCGCATGCGACGTTTGCACCGTTGTTCTGGCGCGCGCGGCCAAGGCATCCTAGATTATCGGTGACCCTTTGAAGGACATCCGATGCAACCAGTCGAAATCTATACGTCGCCCTATTGCGGCTATTGCCACGCGGCAAAGCGTCTGCTGGCCCAGAAAGGCGTGGCATTCACCGAAATCGACGTGATGGCCGAACCGTCGCGCCGGCCTGAGATGGTGCAGCGCTCTAATGGCGGGCGCACCGTGCCGCAGATCTTTGTCGGCAGCACCCATGTCGGCGGCTGCGACGATCTCTATGCCCTCGATCGCGCGGGCAAGCTCGATCCGTTGCTGGCCGGCTGATGCGGGCCGCGCTGCTGCAGATGACCTCTTCAGACGTACCGGCGGAGAACACCCGCACGGTAACAGAGGCGATGGGTCGCGCGGCGGCGGCGGGGGCCGGCTTTGTGCTGACCCCCGAGGTGACCAACTGCGTTTCAGCCAGCCGGACCCATCAGGCCGAGGTATTGCGGCGCGAAGATGATGACGCCAGCCTGCCGGCCCTGCGCGACTGCGCGGCGCGCCACGGGCTTTGGCTGTTGATCGGGTCGCTGGCGCTGAAATCGGAACCGCCAGAGGCGCGCTTCGTCAACCGGTCGTTCCTGATCGGGCCGGACGGTGCGATTGCGGCGCGCTATGACAAGATGCACATGTTCGATGTGCAGGTGACCGAGACCGAAACCTATCGCGAAAGCGCAGGCTATGCGCCCGGTGACAAGGCGGTTCTGGCACAGACGCCGTTCGGGCGTATCGGCATGACCGTGTGTTACGACGTGCGTTTTGCGTATCTCTACCGCGCGCTGGCACAGGCAGGGGCGGATATCCTGACCGTGCCGGCGGCCTTCTCGCCTGCAACGGGGCCGGCGCATTGGGAAGTGCTGCTGCGCGCGCGGGCGATCGAGACCGGTTGTTACGTGCTGGCGCCGGCGCAAACCGGGCATCACAGTGCATCGGCCGGACGACAACGCACAAGCCACGGGCATTCGCTGGCGATTGCGCCCTGGGGCGAAGTCCTGGCCGACGCCGGGCGCGAGCCAGGGTTGACGATGGTTGACCTCGATCTGGCCAAGGTGCAAGAAGCAAGAAACAAAATTCCGTCTTTACAGCACGATAGAGCATTTTCCGGCCCATATGAGTGAACGCAACGCCCTTGCCATCCAACTCTTCAGCGAGTTGTTGACCGCCGAACAGCTGGTTCGGAACCAGCTGACGCGGGTGATGCCGGGCAGGATGGAAATCTCGCATTTCGCGGTGTTGAACCACTTGGCGCGGTTCTCCGGAGAGCGGACGCCGGCGCAGCTGGCCAAGAGCTTTCACGTCACGCGCGGGGCGATGACCAACACGCTGCGCAAGCTGGAGGAGGCGGGCTATATCCACATCCGCCCCGATTGGGACGATGCCCGGCGCAAGATGGTGGCGATCAGTCCCGCCGGGGTACGTGCCCGCGACGCCGCGCTGGCGGTGATCACACCGATGATCAACGAGCTGGTGACAGAGCTGGGCGACACCCGCGTACGTGCGGTGCTGCCCGTGCTGCGCGAGCTGCGCGTCAAGCTGGAAAGCGACGACTGAACGGCCGAAGCCAAGGTTGATCTGCCGCGCCGTTTCGCTCTAGGCTTGCGATCACCCAACGGAAGGGAGGCCGGTCATGCGTTTGGGACTGCTGCTGATCCTGCTGATGGCTGCGGGCATCGCCCAGGCCGAGCGGCGCGTTGCCTTTTTGGTCGGCAACGCCGACTACGCCTATGCCCCCGATCTGGATAATCCGGTTCGCGATACCGCGCTGATCGCGGAAACCCTGCGCGGGCTGGACTTCGAAGTGGCAGAGCACCGCAACCTGAACCGCGCCGAGATCGGCCGGCAGCTGTCGGACTTCCTGAAAGAGACCGAAGGCGCCGACGTGACGCTGTTCTACTTTGCCGGCCACGGCATGCAGTACGATGGCAGGAACTACCTGATCGGTACCGACGCCCAACTGGCGACAGAGCTGGACATAGCCGGCGAGACGCTTGAGCTGAGCAAGGTGATCCAGCTGCTGGAGCGCAACTCGCGCGCGGCGCTGGTGTTTATCGACGCCTGCCGCGACAACCCTTTGGCCAATGCCTTCTATACCCAGAACTTCTCGCAGACGCGTGCGCTGGCCACGCGTGGACTGGCGCCGATCACCGAGGCCTACCAAGGCTCAATGATCACGTTTTCTGCCTCGCCCGGGCAGGTGGCCTATGACGGCGACACGGGGCATTCGCCCTTTGCCGCGGCGCTGGCGCGCCACCTGCCGACAGAGAACCTGGAAGTGCTGAGCCTGATGAAACGGGTGATCCGCGATGTGAAGGCCGAAACCGGCGACCAGCAGGTGCCGATGGTCACCAATGACCTGACTGCCGAGATTTACTTGCGGCTGGGCGGCAGCGAAGGCGGCACACTGGCGCTGGCACAGGAAGAGGCGCTGTTCGAGGCGGCCAGCGACCTGAACAGCCTGCGCGCGTGGGAGCTGTTCCTGCAACGTTATCCGCGAGGCCACCTGCGCGACATGGCGCTGGCCGCGCGCGAGGCATTGCAGGCCGAACAGATCGCCGCCGATGCCGGGGTCAAGGTGGCCGAGCTGACGCCGCAGACCCTGAGCCGCGAGGTAGCGGCAGGGATCGAGGCCGACCTGGGGCTGAGCCGCGATGACAATCGCACGGTACAAGCGGCGCTGAACCGGCTGGGTTATGACGCCGGGCCAGAGGATGGCGTGATGGGACGGCGCACGCGCCAGGCGGTGGCCAGCTATCAGCTGGCGACGGGCCTTCCGGCAACCGGCGTCATCACACAGGGCACGGCAGAGCGCCTGGGCCTGACGCTGGGCAAAACCGAGTCGGGCGAACGCGCGCTGATCTCTTCGGGCGATGCGCGAAAGTACGATCCGGAAAAGCTGGCGCTGATCGAAAGCGACCCGCGTCTGCTGAAGGCGGCCGAAGCGCTGCGCGGCCGCGAGTTTCGTTACGGGTTCTTCGATGGCGCGCTGTACCTGGCAGTGCTGGACTGGGCGCATCCCAGTTATGAGCAGGCCAGCGCCACGGCCAAGCGGGCAGGCGGCTATATCGTGACCATCGGATCAGCCGCCGAGAACCGCTTCGTGGCCCAGCTATCGCTGAGCGACGAACGCCTGTGGCGGCCAAACACCACGCGCTCTGCCATGTTCGGCCCTTTGATCGGGTTGCACCAGTTGCCGAATTCACGCGAACCCGCCGGCGGCTGGGTCTGGGCCAATGGCGAACAGCCAAGCTATTCCAATTGGCACCCCAGCGAACCCAGCAACCACAATAACAACGAATCGATCGCGGTCTTTTTCATCCCGCATGGCGAGTTCGGCAATTACCGTGCCCGCCCGCGTGAGCTGGTGTGGGGCGACATCAGCGGCAACCAGAAGTCTTACGTGATCGAGATCGACTAGGCCGGCGCGCGATTAGTGCGCCTCGGCCCAGTTCGCGCCCTTGCCCGCGTCGACCACCAGCGGCACGTCCAGCTTCACCACTGGCTCCGCCGCGCCTTCCATCACGTCGCGCGCCACGCCGATCAGGTCATCGGCGGCGCCGGCCTCGACCTCGAACAGCAGTTCGTCATGCACCTGCAACAGCATTTTTGCAGGCAGGTGCCGGATCGCATCCGGCATGCGGATCATGGCGCGGCGG
>JAGRMT010000153.1:3060-4351 GCA_020441125.1 Roseivivax sp. | reverse complement strand
GGGCGCGCCGATGGCCGCCAACCTGGCACGCGCCGGACATGACGTGACAGGCTATGACGCTGCTGGCGCCGGGGCCGAGGGCGTGGCCAAGGCCGGTTCTGCCGCCGACGCGGCCAAGGGTGCGGCCGTGGTGATCACGATGCTGCCGAACGGAGCCATCCTGCGCAGTGTCGCCGACCAGGTGATCGGCGCGATGGAGCCGGGGGCGGTCCTGCTCGACTGCTCGACCGTCGACGTGGAAAGCGCCCGCGCGGTGGCCGCCCAGGCCGAGGCGGCCGGCAAGACCGCGCTGGATGCCCCGGTGTCCGGCGGCGTCGGCGGCGCGACCGCGGGCACGCTGACCTTCATGGTCGGCGGGCCGGATGCGGCTTTTGCCACCGCCAAGCCGCTTTTCGAAGTGATGGGCCAGAAGGCGGTGCATTGCGGCGGCTCTGGCGCAGGACAAGCGGCCAAGATCTGCAACAACATGATCCTGGGCGTGACAATGATCGCCACCTGCGAAGCCTTTGCCCTGGCCGACAAGCTGGGCCTGGACCGGCAGAAAATGTTCGATGTGGTCTCCACTTCGTCGGGCTATTCCTGGACGATGAACGCCTATTGCCCCGCGCCGGGCGTCGGGCCGGCGTCGCCGGCAGACAATGGCTACAAGCCCGGCTTTGCCGCCGAATTGATGCTGAAGGACCTGGGCCTGTCGCAGCAGGCTGCCAGCGGCGTGGACGCGGATACGCCGATGGGCCAGCGGGCACTGGAACTCTACCGCCAGTTCGTCGAAGACGAGGACGGGCGCGGCAAGGACTTCTCGGCGATGTTGCCGCGTTTCGAAAAGCGCGGGCGCGGCTAATCTGCGCCAGGCTGGGAGTGGCGGCGTGAACTGGACCGAGATCGCGCAAGGGCTGGAACGGCTGGAGCCGGGCGCGCGGGCGCAGCTGGCGCGGGTGCCAGTGCAGACCGTGCCGGCGGATACCGTGCTGTTTCGCCCAGAAGAGCCGGTACAGGGCTTTGTCGTGGTGTTGTCAGGCCGGATCGAAGTGTTTCTGACCGGCCCGACCGGGCGAGAGATCCTGCTCTATGCGGTCGAGCCGGGCCAAAGCTGTGTGCAGTCGACACTGGGCCTGCTGGGGGGCGACGCCTACAGCGGCGAGGCGGTGGCGCGCAGCGATTGCCGGGTGGCACTGATCCCGCGCGGGCTGTTCCTGACCTTGATGGGCAGCAGCGCGGCATTCCGCGAATTTGTCTTCGCGGCTTTCGCGCACCGGATGCAGATGATGATCCAGCTCCTTGAAAAGGTGGC
>JAGRMT010000153.1:0-2975 GCA_020441125.1 Roseivivax sp. | reverse complement strand
TCGGAACTGCCCGAGAGGTTGTCTCGCGCCGGCTTGACGCGCTGTCCCGGCGCGGGATCGTGGCACTGGACCGGGGAGCGGTGCGGCTGCTGGACATCGAGATGTTGGCGCAGATCGCGCGAAATTGACGCCCGGTGCCCCTGCTCTGTGACCAGATCACAGACAAAAACATACGAATCGCGCGATAGTGGCATCATCAACCACAGGGGCGCTGCCCCGGAGAACCGGGAGAAATACCATGTTCAAGAACAACGTCGGCACCACTGATCGTACCATCCGCGGCATCATCGGCGTGATTGCCATCATCGCCTATTTCATGGTGTCGGGCGGCTGGTCCTGGGTGCTGCTGGTCGTCGGCATCGTCATGCTGGCCACCGCTGCGCTGGGTACCTGCCCGCCGTATTCGCTGCTTGGGATCAACACCTGCAAGATGAAGTCCTGAGCGATTGACGCTGGGGGGCTTTGCCCCCCGACATATACGAACCAGGCGCCGCCTATTCGGCGGCGACCTTGCGCGATTTGAGCATCGGCTTCAGGTATCGCCCGGTGTGGCTGCGGCCTTCGTGCGCCACGTCCTCGGGCGTGCCGGTGGCGACGATCTCGCCGCCGCCGTCGCCGCCCTCGGGGCCGATGTCGATGATCCAGTCGGCGGTCTTGATGACATCGAGGTTGTGCTCGATCACCACCACGGTGTTCCCCTGCTCGACCAATTCGTGCAGCACCTCAAGAAGCTTGCGCACGTCCTCGAAATGCAGGCCGGTTGTCGGTTCGTCCAGGATATAGAGCGTGCGTCCGGTGGACCGGCGGGCCAGTTCCTTGGACAGCTTGACGCGCTGCGCCTCGCCGCCTGACAGGGTCGTCGCCTGCTGGCCGACCTTGATATAGCCCAGACCCACCTGCATCAGCGCGTCCATCTTCTCGCGGATGCTGGGCACCGCCTGGAAGAAGGTCTGCGCGTCTTCGACCGTCATATCAAGAACGTCGGCGATGCTCTTGCCCTTGAACTTGATTTCCAGCGTCTCGCGGTTGTAGCGGTGACCCTTGCAGGTCTCGCACGTCACGTAGACGTCAGGCAGGAAGTGCATCTCGATCTTGANGCCCGTCGCCCTGGCACGCCTCGCATCGGCCGCCCTTGACGTTGAAGCTGAAGCGTCCGGGCTTGTAGCCGCGGGCCTTGGCCTCTGGCAGCCCTGCGAACCAGTCGCGGATCGGAGTGAACGCGCCGGTGTAAGTCGCTGGATTCGAACGCGGAGTCCGCCCGATGGGGCGCTGGTCGATGTCGATGACCTTGTCCAGATGCTCGAACCCCTTGATCGTCTCGCAGGGGGCCGGGGTTTCGCGCGCTCCGTTCAGGCGCATCGCGGCGTTCTTGTACAGCGTCTCGATGGTCAGGGTCGATTTGCCCCCGCCCGACACGCCGGTAACGCAGACGAACTTGCCCAGCGGGAACTCGGCGGTCACGTCGCGCAGGTTGTTGCCGGTGGCCTTGACCACGGTCAGCGTCTTGCCATTACCCTTGCGCCTCTCGGCGGGGATTGCGATCTCGCGCTTGCCGGACAGGTACTGGCCGGTCAGGCTGGCCGGGTCCTCGCCGATCTCGCCGGCGGTGCCCTGTGCCACGACGCGGCCGCCGTGCACCCCGGCGCCCGGGCCGATGTCGAAGACGTAGTCAGACTGGCGGATCATGTCCTCGTCATGTTCCACCACCAGCACGGTATTACCCTGGTCGCGCAGGTTCTTCAGCGTGCCGATCAGACGGTCGTTGTCGCGCTGGTGCAGGCCGATGCTGGGTTCGTCCAGCACATAGAGCACGCCCGTCAGGCCGGAGCCGATCTGGCTGGCCAGCCGGATGCGCTGGCTTTCGCCGCCGCTTAATGTTCCGGCTGCACGGGACATGGTAAGATATTCAAGCCCCACGTTATTCAGGAAACCAAGCCGCTCGCGGATTTCCTTCAGGATGGCGCGGGCGATCTCGTTCTTCTGGTTGGTCAGGCTGGCCGGAACCGTCTCGACCCAGGCAAACGCCTCCTTGATCGACATCTCGACGACATGTCCGATGTGCAGCCGCGCCTCGGCCGGGCCCTTGGCCGGCCCGATCTTGACCGCCAGCGCCTCTGGCTTCAGCCGGTAGCCGCCGCAGGCGCCACAGGGACGGTTGTTCTGATACCGCTCGAACTCTTCGCGGATCCAGGCGCTGTCCGTCTCGCGGTAACGGCGCTCCATGTTGGGGATGACCCCCTCGAAAACGCGGGTGACCTGGTAGATGCGGCCGCCCTCGTCATAGCGGAAGGCGATCTCTTCCTCGCCCGAACCGAACAGGAAAACCTTCTGAACGTTCTCGGGCAAGTCCTTCCAGGGGCTGGATTTCTTGAAACCATAGTGCTTGGCCAGCGCCTCGATGGTTTGCAGGAAATAGGGCGACTTGCCCTTGCGCCACGGTGCCAGCGCCCCGTCGGCGATCTTTAGCGTGACATCCGGCACCACCAGCCGTTCATCGAAGAACAGCTCTGCCCCCAGCCCGTCGCAGACCGGGCAGGCGCCGAACGGCGCGTTGAACGAAAACAGGCGCGGCTCGATCTCGGGGATGGTGAAGCCGCTGACCGGGCAAGCGAAATTCTCTGAAAATGTGATCCGCTCGGGCTCGCCCTCCGAAGGCGCGGTTTCCAGGATGGCGATGCCGCTGGCCAGGTCCAGCGCGGTGCGGAAGCTGTCGGCCAGCCGGGTTTCCATGCCTTCGCGCACCACGATGCGGTCGACAACCACGTCGATGTCATGGCGGAACTTCTTGTCCAGTGTCGGCGGCTCGTCCAGCTCGTAGAAGGCGCCGTTGACCTTGACCCGCTGGAAGCCCTGCTTGCGCAGTTCCAGGAATTCCTTCTTGTACTCGCCCTTCCGGTCGCGAACGATCGGCGCCAGCAGGTAGGCGCGCGTGCCTTCTTCCATCGCCATGACCCGGTCGACCATGTCCTGCACCT
>JAGRMT010000152.1 GCA_020441125.1 Roseivivax sp. | reverse complement strand
TGAACACCGACCACACGCTGGAAGAAGTGGGCCAGCAGTTCAGCGTGACCCGCGAACGGATCCGGCAGATCGAGGCAAAGGCGCTGCGCAAGCTGAAGCATCCCAGCCGCAGCCGCAAGCTGCGGTCGTTCCTGGACCAGTAAGTCATGGGCAAGGGGGTGAACGCGCTGCGCTGGCTCGCGTTCATCCCCGCGCTCGTCTTCCTGGGGCCGTTCTTGTGGGTGATGCTGGGGCCAAGGTTCCTGGTGTCCCGGGCCTGGATGGCAGAGCATCAGACGGCCGAGCTAACGCTCGGCCTTTTCTTTTCCGCCATCCTTTTGCTGGCCGTCTTCGGTGCGCCGCGCATCGGCGTCGCACCAAGGCAGACGAAAATGCACCTGCCGTCGATGATCGGCGTGGGGGCCTTCGTGGTGCTGATGGGTTTCTTCGGCGGGACAGTGGCAGCGATGGACATATGGCCCTATGTCGCCTCGCGCAGCGGCACCGACCGACTTCAGGAAGCCACCTCGGTCGAGCGTATCAGTTCAACCAAGGGGCGCCGGCTCTGGATCGCAGAGGGCGGCGGGATGTTCACCCGTGGGCTGCGGGGCGTTCCGGGCGACGTGCGGCGTTGCCCCGCGCGTGGGTCGGCTCTGCTGGTGTCAGGGCCAGGGAACGCGGCGGGCATCCGATATGACCGGGTAGAGTTGGTCGACGGCACGACCGGCGAGCGGATCGCGTACGACTGGGCATCGCGGCAGGCGCAACTGCCGCGCCGGTGCGGCGGCTGACCGCGTGGCCCTGCGCGCCCCTGTCGGGCGATAACAGGGGACCAGAACCGCCCCAACCGCCCGCCGGGCAGGAAGCGAACCAGACATGAGCCAACTGCGCGCCCTGCTTTCGCGCCTGCCCCTGCGTATCCTCGTGATCGCCAGCCTGACACTGGGCCTTGCACCGTTCTTCCCCGAGCCGCATGTCTGGGAAAAGCTGAAAATGCTGGCGGCGGGCGACCTGTCCCGCCCGATCGACATTTTCGACCTTGCACTGCATGGCGCGCCCTGGGTGCTGCTGGGGCTGAAACTGGCGCTGGGACAGCCGCGCCAAGGCTGACAGGCTTGCGCCGTAGCGGTGCTGCCGCTTACCCTGCGCGGGTGGCGGTGTACGGCGGTGCGGTGATGGACGGCAATTTGCAAAAGGGCAGGACGCGCCGTTGGCTGACGGCACAGCGGGCCGAGCGCGGCCTGGCCGTAACCACCGGGCTGACGGTGCTTTGCGCCGCGCCTTTCGTGACAGAGCGGCTGGGGCTGCACTTTCTGGCCGATGATCGGCTTTTCACCGCACTTGGCTGGGCGCCACAGATCGTGGCAGGCGCTCTGGCGCTGGCGGTTTTTGCGCTGCTGATGGCGATGCCGTCGCGCGGGAGGCTGCACGGCGTGCTGCGCTGGGTTTCACCGGTGTTCTACGTCATGATCTTCTACGTTGGCCTGACCATGGCCCTGCCGATGGGGTGGACATGGGCAATGGGCCACCCCGCCGCGATGGTGGTGACGGTCGCCGGTCCGGCCAGGCCAGACACGCCGTCTTGCCCCGGCGCGGTACCGCTGGCCGGGATGCCGCCGCTGTTCGACCGGCTGTGCGGCCTGCCCACAGGCATGGCGGTGCTGCTGGTCCCGGGTGACAAGGTGGTACTGGTCGGGCGCCGTTCGCGGCTGGGCGTGTTCTATACCGATGCACGCCTGTTGCGCATCGGCACGCCGGTCTAGCTACCCCAGAAACTGCCGCGTCGCGCCATCGCCGCCTGCATCCGCGCCAGGCCGCCCAGCCAGGCGCCGCGTCCGGGAAGGGGCCCGCGCGCCAGCCGGTCTACCGCCACTTCGACCGGGCAGGGCAGGCCGGTCACCGGATCGCGATAGCGCGGATATGCGATCAGCGCCGCATGGACCAACCCTTCCAGCGTGACGCCATGCACCGACAGACGCCGCTGCGGCACCGCGCCATGGTCGCGCGTCAGGCCCCAGCCGGCATAGAACGGCACGCCCATCGTCACCACGCGACAGCCGCGCAGCAGCCCTTCGAAGCCAGAGAGAGAGGTCATCGTCCAGACCTCATCGACCACTTCCAGCAATTGCGCGATTTCGGCTTCGGCCAGCACCACGTCGGCCCATCGGCTGGCATCGGGCACCGCGCCTGCGCGCAACCCGGCCTGAACGTCGGGGTGCGGCTTGTAGACAATCACCGCCGCCGGGTTTGCCTCGCGCACCGCCTGCAACAGCGCCCGGTTGGTCGCCACGCTGCCGCAACCCAGCCGGATCGAGGCGTCATCCGCCACCTGGCCCGGCACCAGGATGCGGTGGCCGGCGGGCAGGGGCACCGGTTCGCCCCCCAGGTTGTACTTGCTGACCCGGTCCCGCAGCAGTTGCCGGATCAGCCTGCGGGCGCGATCCTGTGCGGCCTCGCTCAGCCCCGGGCTGGCGGCGATCAGCCGCTCCAGGTCAGAACCTTGCCGTGGATCGTAATAGATGCCATGGCCATCGCAGGCCAGTGACAGCGGCGGCACCAGCCGCGCGCCCAGCCCGCGCGAGCGAACAAAGCCGTCCTCCACCCGTACCGCGCGCACCGAGTCTTCGGCCGACGATGCCCAGATCATGTGGCGCCGTCCCGCCGCCTCGGCCCGTGCGGCGGCGCGGCCGGGGTTGTCTTCGAACACCACGCGGCGTTGGGCGCCGAACATCGCCTGCACCGTGCGGCGTTTCCACCGGCGCATCCCACCGGCGACCCACCCGGCGCGGTCCTCGCGCCAGGCGCGCACCTGCGCCTCCAGCGCTGCCAGAACGTCCTCGAATTCGGCCCGGGTGGCGCGATAGGGGTCGTACCACACGGGCGCCAGGATCATCGCCGCCGCGAACAGTTGCGCCCGCGTCAGTCGCCGCTCTCGGCGTGCGACGGGCATGTCATCTTCGGTCAGCCCCCAGCCGGCATAGAATGGCTGGCCATAGACCTGTGGGCGGTGCCCGGCCAGGATCGCTTCGAACCCCAGTTGCGAAGAAACGGTATAGACCGCCACCGCCCCTTCCATCAGCGTCCAGGGCGAAACCGCCGTATCGACGAACGAAACCCGGTCGGACAGGTCTGCCTCGTTGAAATAGCCCGGACGCAGTCCGCGCGTGGTTTCCGGATGGGTCTTGATCACCACGCGCGTGCCCGGGTTTTCCTCTTGCGCGCGCACCAGCATCTCGACGAAACGCGCCCGGTCGGCGCCGCAGGCTGTCAGCGAGGCGTCGCCCGCCGTCTGGTCGACCACCAGAACATAGCCCGGCTGGGGTACCGGAAGGGCCGGGTCCACCGCGCTGTACTTGCCCAGGTGCGCCGCCTTCATCCGCGCCATGCCGTCGCGCGCGCGCGCCAGCAGCGCCGCGTCATCCAGCGGATGCGTCGCCAGGATATGCTCCAGGTCCGACGGTTTGCGCCCGTCGAAATGCACGCCGCGCCGGTCGACCAACAGGCCCAGCGGCGGCTCTCCGCTGCGTCCGGGGTGAAGCGAGCGCAGAAAGGCGTCCTCGATCCGGATCAGCGTCGCCCCGCTACGCGCCGCGATCCTCTCGCCCCGCGCGGCGGTGGGCGAGCGGCCCCAGACGCCGACGCAATCGTCTTCTTTCGGCCGCCCCGTGCACAGCGAGAACCCGGCCTGGGCCAGGATATGGCGCAGCCGGGGCTGCCACAGGAAGCCGCCGTTGTAGACAAACAGACGCCGGGAAGTCCCCTCCCCGGCGTCGGTGATCCCGGTGCGGGACATGGTGGCGTCAGCCGCCGCTGGAAGAGCTGCCCAAACCGGCGGTCGAGCGGATCGAACCGACGGCGCCCAGCGTGCCGGTGAGCGACGAGATCGTCTTGCTCCACTGGGTGAAGGGCGCCTCGGTGACATAGATGGTGTCATCGTCGCGGATCGAAAAATCGCGCGCCAGGAACATGCCGTTGGGTTCGGTCAGGTTCAGCACATAGACCAGGCGCTGCGCACCGATCAGATCGTTGCGGCCCAGCACCTGGTTGGCGATTTCGGCCGGCTCGTTGCGGAACACGAACACGCCGGTCGGATCAGCGGTGGAGGCCGACAGCCCGCCCACCTGGGCGATCGCCTCGACCGCGCTCAGCGTCTCGGCGGTGAAGGGCACGCGCGACTGCGCACCGGTGGCGCCCATCACGGTAAAGGCGCGGGTGTCGCGCTCCACCAGGATGCGGTCGCCATCGCGCAGCGCGATGTCCAGTTCGGGATGTTCGTAAAGGTCCTGGAACCAGATCTTGCCGATCTTGCTGCCGCGGGTGACGGTCACCTGCGCGGTTTCCGGCGGGATCGAAATGCCGCCGGCCCGCGCCAGCATCGACGCCAGCGTGCGAGTCGGCCGCTCGATCATGAACACGCCCTGACCGCCTACGCCGCCGACGACCGAAACCGTCGCGCCGTTGCCGGACACGCGGCGCACTTCGACCTGCGGGTCGGGCGTCTGGTCTTCCAGCCGCGAGGTGATCACCCGGCGCACCGCCTCGGGCGTGTTGCCCGATGCCTTGATCCGGCCGGCATAGGGCACGAAGATGAAGCCGTCGCCATCGACCTGCACTTCGGCCAGGGTCTGGGCGTTCGACGTGGAAGACGTCAGCAGACCGTCCGAGACGTTTTCCCAGATGGTCAGGCCCAGCGTGTCGCCCGGCCGGATCGTGTCCGAACCCAGCACTCCGGCGTTCTTGAAGTCATTGGAGAAGCCCAGCGCCGGGGTCACCGCGGTGGCGCGGGTGACGCGGTCGTTCACCGAAACGATGAACGCATCGCCTTCTTGCAGGACCGATCCGGAGTAGATTTCGCGCTTGTTCGGGCCAGGGCGCGGCAGGCCACAGGAGGCGACAACAGACACGCTCGCCAACAGGGCGACGGCCTTCACCGTACGGGAAGTCATGGTAATCACTGCTCGGTCTCCTCGACCTGTTTTTGTTCTGCCTCAGTTTTTTCGTCAAACTAGCGGTTTTGCCAAGAAAAAGCCAGCATTCCCGAATCGGGCGTCTATCGCACCACGCGCAACTGTTGCCGCGGGGCCGCGGTGCCCAGGCGCAATGCATCGTAGGGATCGTGCGGCGCAAGCACCATGTCGACCACGTGGCGCAGCAGCGCGCGGCGCCCCCGGGCCGAGTAGAAACCGCCCGGAACCTGGCTGGTTTCCAGCAGGTAACGGCGGAACAACCGGTAGGCCTCGGTATCCGGGCGCCGCGGGTCGGCGAAGAAATCCGTCAGCGACTGGTCCGACACGAACTCGGGCTTGGCATAGACGGCGGTACCGAAGATTTTCAGCGGAATGCCCCGCCACAGCACCTGCTGCGCCGCCGTGGAATTGACCGTGACCGCGCTGCGCGCCTCGTTCAGCAATCCGGCCAGCTTGCCGCCGCGCACGTAATGCACCCGCCCGGCCACGCCTTCGGCCCGTGCCGCCGCCGCCACCATCCGCCGGGGAGCGGCACGCCCGTCCTCAAGCGGGTGGGCCTTGAACACCAGGTGGTGATGCGCCGGTGCGCCTGCGGCAAACCCGGCCACCACCATCTCGATGAACTGCCGCTGCGAGCGCAGCGGCGAATGCATCCGGAAGCTGGCGTCGTGATCCAGCTGCATCAGCGCCAAGTGATATGGATAGCCCCCCGCCCGGATCCGCCGGGTCGCCCGCCGCCGCGCGATGATCGATGCAGGCATGAACAGCAACCGGTTGAGATAGTGCCGGAATTCCTGCGAAACCGGCATCCCTCGATGCGGCGTAAAGCGCGGATAGCCGCGGTTCAGCAGCCAGACGCACCCGTGGTACAGCGCGCCATAGGCGATGTGCTGGCGCATGTCGCCCCAATGCGCGGGGGGTTGCGGGGCGTCGATGTCGGTGTGGCGCAGATCGGCCGCCATCTGCGTGACTGACTGCGCCATCAACCGCGAATGCCCGTTCGATCCGCCGCGTTCGTAGCTCACCCAGTAGGGCCGCATGTAGCCCTCCTCGAACACGTGCAGAGGCAGCCCGCGCACCCGCGCCAGGGCGGCCGCGGCGGCATGGATCGGGCGGGTGTCGCCATAGAGCACGATATCGGTCACGCCGCGCTCTGCCACGATGCGCGCCAATACGTCGGGCCAATCCTCAAGCCCGCCGCGATAGGGCAGATAGCTGCTGCGATCCGGCCAGAACAGCCGGTCGCCGGCGTTGAAGCCGACACGCCAGCACGCCGCGCCCGACTGGCGCAGCAGCCCGGCCAGACGGGCAAAGAACGGCCCATGCGGCCCCTGCAGGAACAGAAAGACGCGGCTGTCGTGCGGCGCGTTGCGCATGGGCTCGATTTCCCTCATGGTCTGCCCGACCTTGACCGCCATTCCGGCGCTGGCATGGAGTGTCTTATGTTTACAGGAATTATCACCGATCTGGGCGAAATCCGCCAGATCGAAGCCAGGGGCGATCTGCACGCCCGCATCGGCACGAGCTATGACACCGGCGCCATCGACATCGGCGCCTCGATCGCCTGCGACGGCGTGTGCCTGACGGTGGTGCGCCTGGGCCCGGACTGGTTCGATGTCGATGTCAGCGCGGAAACCCTCGCCAAGACCAACCTCGGCGCCTGGGCGCCGGGCCGGCGCATCAACCTCGAACGCGCCCTGCGCGTGGGCGACGAGTTGGGCGGGCACATCGTGTCAGGCCATGTCGATGGCGTGGCCGAAGTCATGCAGGTCCGCCAGGAAGGTGACAGCACCCGCGTCACCTTCCGCGCCCCGGCGGCGCTGGCACGGTTCATCGCGCCCAAGGGCTCGGTGGCGCTGAACGGCACGTCGCTGACGGTGAACGAGGTCGCGGGCACCGAATTCGGTGTCAATCTGATCCCCCATACCAAGGAGGTGACGACCTGGGGCTCCGTCGCCCCGGGCGACAGCGTCAACCTCGAGATCGACACCCTGGCACGCTATGTCGCGCGGCTGGCCGAAGCCGGATGATACAGCCGCCGGAAGCGCCGGCGCCCTGCTTTCTTCTTGCCGAAAATACCCCGGGGGAGTGTGAGGGGGCAGCGCCCCCTCTCCCCGGTCGGACCGGGCGAAGCCCGGTTCGAAATACCCGCCGATTTGCGCGAACATTATGCGAACAATTCTTTAACTCGCCCCTGAATCGCGCTACCTTCTCACCATGAGCAGTTTCGATGAACTCGACGCCTTCGAAGGCGCAAGCCTGTCGTCGCGCGCCATGGCGGCGCGCCCGTCGCCCTATCTGGACGAGTTGAACCCCGCCCAGCGTGAGGCGGTCGAACGGCTGGACGGGCCGGTGCTGATGCTGGCCGGGGCCGGTACCGGCAAGACCAAGGCGCTGACCGCACGGATCGTGCACCTGCTGAACACCGGCAAGGCGCGCCCGAACGAAATTCTGGCCGTCACTTTCACCAACAAGGCCGCGCGCGAGATGAAGCTGCGCGTTGGCCGGATGCTGGGCGAGACGGTCGAAGGGATGCCCTGGCTCGGTACTTTCCACTCGATCTGCGTCAAACTTCTGCGCCGCCACGCCGAACTGGTCGAGCTGAAGTCGAACTTCACCATCCTCGACACGGACGACCAGCTGCGCCTGTTGCGCCAGCTGGTGGCGGCCGCAGGGATCGATGACAAGCGCTGGCCGGCACGGCAGCTGGCCGGGATCATCGACGGCTGGAAGAACCGCGCCCTGACACCGGACAAGGTGCCGGTGGCCGACAGTGCCGCCTACAACCAGCGTGGCGTCGAACTTTACGCCCAGTACCAGACCCGCCTGCGCGAGTTGAACGCGGTGGATTTCGGTGACCTGCTGCTGCACATGGTCACCATCTTCCAGAAGAACGCCGACATCCTGGCGCAGTACCAGCGGTGGTTCCGCTACATCCTGGTGGACG
>JAGRMT010000151.1:14291-14898 GCA_020441125.1 Roseivivax sp. | reverse complement strand
CGACAACAACGCCTTCTTCTTCTACGACGGCGCGATGAGCGTCCTTCAGCCGCTGATCGACTCGGGCGATATCGCAATCGTGTCGGGCCAGATGGGCATGGACAAGGTCGGCACCCTGCGCTGGGACGGCGCCGTGGCGCAGGCCCGCATGGATAACCTGCTGTCGGCCAATTACACCGACAAGCCGGTGCATGGCGTCCTTTCGCCCTACGATGGTCTGTCCATCGGTATCCTGTCCTCGCTCAAGGGCGTGGGCTACGGTTCTGGCGACATGAAGATGCCGATCGTCACCGGTCAGGACGCCGAGGTTCCCTCGGTCAAGTCCATGCTGGCAGGTGAGCAGTACTCGACCATCTTCAAGGACACCCGCTCGCTGGCCGGTGTGACCGTGGGCATGGTGGATGCGATGCTGAAGGGCGGCGAGCCCGAGATCAACGACACCACCACCTATGACAACGGTGTCAAGGTCGTGCCGTCTTACCTGCTGGAGCCGCTGGCGGTGACCGCTGCCAACTGGGAAGAGCTGCTGATCGGGTCCGGTTATTACACCATGGACCAGATCAAGTAACTGACCAACGAACTCCTCCCGACCTGTCCGGGCTTCGGC
>JAGRMT010000151.1:0-14173 GCA_020441125.1 Roseivivax sp. | reverse complement strand
GGCGAGATTCACGCATTGGTCGGCGAGAACGGCGCCGGTAAATCCACCCTCATGAAGGTGCTCTCGGGGGTTTATCCCTATGGCAGCTACGAGGGCGAAATCCATTACGATGGCCAGCTTGCGCAATTCCGCGACATCGCGGACAGCGAGGAAAAGGGCATCATCATCATTCACCAGGAACTGGCGCTGGTGCCGCTACTGTCGATTGCCGAGAACGTGTTTCTGGGCAACGAACGTGCGAAGAACGGCGTCATCGACTGGAACGAAACCAACCGCCGCACGGGCGAGTTGCTGCGCAAGGTCGGCCTGCGCGAGGCGCCCACCACGCTGGTGGACAAGCTGGGCGTGGGCAAGCAGCAGCTGGTCGAGATCGCCAAGGCGCTGTCCAAGGAAGTCCGCCTGCTGATCCTGGACGAGCCCACCGCCGCCCTGTCGGAAAGCGACAGCCAGGCGTTGCTGGACCTGATGCTGGAGTTGAAGGCACAGGGCGTGACGTCGATCATCATCAGTCACAAGCTGAACGAGGTCCGACGCATCGCCGACAGCGTCACGGTCATCCGCGACGGTTCGACCGTATCGACCATGGACGCCCGCAGCCAGCCGATCACCGAAGACGCGATCGTTCGCGACATGGTGGGCCGTGACATGGCGCACCGCTACCCCGAACGCGAACGCCGCGCCGGTGACGTGCTGATGCAGGTCGAGAACTGGAACGTGTTCCACGCCGAGCACGCTGACCGGCAGGTGATCCACGGTGCCAACCTGACCGTCCGCGCCGGAGAAGTGGTGGGCATTGCCGGGCTGATGGGCTCGGGGCGCACCGAACTGGCGATGAGCATTTTCGGGCGCAGTTACGGGCAGAACATCTCGGGCACCGTGCGGTTGAAGGGCAAGGATGTCGACGTCTCGAAGGTCGACCGCGCCATCGACGCGGGGCTGGCCTACGTGACCGAGGATCGCAAGAGCCTGGGCCTGATCCTGGAGGAACCCATCGTCCGGAACGTGACGCTGGCCAACCTCGCGGGCGTGTCCTCGGGCGGGATTTTGAACGAGAACGAGGAAAACGCGGTTTCCGAACGCTATCGCAAGGCGATGAACATCCGCACGCCCTCTGTCTTTCAGAAAGTCGTGAACCTCTCGGGCGGCAACCAGCAGAAGGTGGTGCTGTCAAAATGGCTCTTTGCCGAGCCGGAGGTGCTGATCCTCGACGAGCCGACACGCGGCATCGACGTCGGCGCGAAATTCGAGATCTACGGCATCATCAACGAGTTGTCGGCACAGGGTAAGGGGGTGCTGATGATCTCTTCCGAGATGCCCGAACTGTTGGGCATGTGCGACCGCATCTACGTCATGAACGAAGGTGAACTGGTCGGGGAATTGACGGCGGCGGAAGCCAGCCAGGAGCGGATCATGTCGCTCATCGTGACAGACTGAAGGGGGGCAGCATGGCTCTTGCAGAGAACACCGGGGACGCGAAGCAGGGCATCGGCGCCTATCTTCTGGCGAACCTGCGCGAATACGGCCTGCTGGCGGCGCTGGTCGTCATCATGATTTTCTTCCAGGTGGTGACGGACGGGGTGCTGTTGAAGCCCGTCAACATCACCAACCTGCTGTTGCAGAACAGCTATATCATCATCATGGCGCTTGGCATGCTGATCGTCATCGTGGCGGGGCACATCGACCTGAGCGTCGGCTCGGTCATGGGGTTCGTCGGCGCGCTGGCGGCGGTGATGATCGTGCAATTGGGGGTCAACTGGCTGTTGACCATCCTCGTCTGCCTGGGCGTCGGCGCAGTGATCGGCGCGGCGCAGGGCTACTGGGTCGCCTACTGGAAAATCCCGTCCTTCATCGTGACGCTGGCGGGCATGCTGGTGTTCCGCGGCCTGTCGTTGTGGCTATTGGCGGGCCAGTCTGTCGGTCCGTTCCCCAAGGAATTCCAGACCATCGCCAACGGGTTCGTTCCTGATGTCTTCCCGGCGGCCATCGGCCAGTCGCTGGCGCCGCTGTTCGACGCGCGGCAGGTCAACACGTTGGCTCTGGTGACGGGCGTGGTCGCCGCCGCCGCCGTGATCTGGTCCGGGATGCGCCAGCGCGCGCGCGACAAGGCCTATGGAGTCGAGGGGGAACCCACGCCCTTCTTCGTTGCCCGGACCGCGATCATCGCTGTCGCGCTGGTCTTCATCATGTACAAGCTGTCGACCTTCCGGGGCCTGCCCAACGTGCTGATCACCATGGGCGTTCTGACGCTGATCTATGCCTTCCTGACGGAAAAGACGACGCTGGGTCGCCGCATCTATGCGCTTGGCGGCAATGCCAAGGCGGCGAAACTATCAGGCATCAAGACCGAGCGGCTGACCTTCCTCGCTTTCCTCAACATGGGGATTCTGGCGGCCGCGGCGGGCCTTGTCTTTGCCGCCCGCCTGAACACCGCGACGGCCAAGGCCGGCTTCGGCCTGGAACTGGACGTGATCGCCGCAGTCTTCATCGGCGGTGCTTCGATGTCGGGCGGCGTGGGCAAGATCATGGGCGTCGTGGTTGGCGCCTTCCTGATGGGCGTGCTGAACAACGGCATGTCGATCATGGGGCTGGGCATCGACTACCAGCAGATGATCAAGGGGCTGGTCCTGCTCGCCGCCGTGATCTTCGACGTCTACAACAAGTCTCGCCAGGGGTAAGACATGGCTTTCGTACCAAAGGAATGGCCCCGCCGTCTGCGCTCGCAGGAGTGGTACGCCGGTACCAGCCGCGACACGATCTATCATCGCGGCTGGCTGAAGAACCAAGGCTATCCCAACGACCTGTTCGACGGCCGCCCGATCATCGGCATCCTGAACACCTGGTCCGAGCTGACGCCCTGCAACGGCATCCACATGAAGGAGCTGGCCGAGAAGGTGAAGGCCGGCGTGTGGGAGGCCGGCGGCTTCCCGGTCGAGGTGCCGGTGTTCTCGGCCTCCGAGAACACCTTCCGGCCCACCGCGATGATGTTCCGCAACCTGGCCGCGCTCGCGGTCGAGGAGACCATCCGCGGCCAGCCCATGGACGGATGCGTGCTGCTGGTCGGCTGCGACAAGACCACGCCTTCGCTGATGATGGGCGCCGCGTCCTGCGATCTGCCGTCTATCGTGGTCACCGGCGGTCCGATGCTGAACGGCTATTACCGGGGTGAGCGGGTCGGATCGGGCACGCATCTGTGGAAGTTCTCGGAGGCCGTGAAGGCCGGCGAGATGACGGCAGAGGAATTCCTGGAGGCCGAAGCCTCGATGTCGCGTTCTACCGGCACCTGCAACACCATGGGCACCGCCTCCTCGATGGCTTCGATGGCCGAGGCGCTGGGCATGGCGCTGTCGGGCAATGCCGCGATCCCGGCTGTGGACAGCCGCCGACGGGTGATGGCGCAGTTGTCGGGCCGGCGGATCGTGCAGATGGTCAAGGACGATCTGAAACCTTCGGACATCCTGACCAGGCAAGCGTTCGAAAACGCGATCCGTACCAATGGCGCGATCGGCGGCAGCACCAATGCCGTGGTTCACATGCTGGCGCTGGCCGGCCGCGTGGGCATCGACATCACTCTGGATGACTGGGATCGCTGCGGCCGCGACGTGGCCACCATCGTCAACCTGATGCCTTCGGGCAAATACCTGATGGAAGAGTTCTTCTACGCCGGCGGCCTGCCGGTGGTGCTGCGCCGCCTTGGTGAGGCGGGCCAACTGCACAAGGATGCGTTGACGGTGTCCGGTGGCCCGATCTGGGACGAGGTGCGCGACGCGGCCAACCACAACCCCGACGTCATCCTGCCGCTGGACAAGGCGTTGACCCGGCAGGGCGGTATCGCCGTGCTGCGCGGCAACCTTGCACCCGGCGGCGCGGTGTTGAAGCCCTCGGCAGCCTCGCCGCACCTGCTGGTGCATCGCGGACGTGCCGTGGTGTTCGAGGACATCGACGACTACAAGCGGCAGATCAACGACGAGGCACTGGATATCGACGAGACCTGCGTCATGGTGCTGAAGAACTGCGGTCCCAAGGGCTATCCCGGTATGGCCGAGGTGGGCAACATGGGCCTGCCGCCCAAGGTCTTGCGCAAGGGCATCACCGACATGGTGCGCATTTCTGACGCGCGCATGTCTGGTACCGCCTATGGCACGGTGGTGCTGCACACCTCGCCCGAAGCGGCGGCCGGCGGGCCGCTGGCCGTGGTGCGCACCGGAGACATGATCGAGCTGGATGTGCCGAACCTCCGCCTGCACCTGGACATCTCAGAGGCCGAGCTGGCAAGCCGCCTGGCAGCCTGGACGCCGACGCACGAACGGCCCGCCTCGGGCTATGCCTGGCTTCACCAGCAGCACGTGACGGGCGCCGACACCGGCGCCGATCTGGACTTCCTCAAGGGGTGCCGTGGCGCGCCGGTCGGAAAGGATGCGCATTGATGGAAATCGCACTCGTCGGCATCGGCAAGATCGCGCAAGACCAGCACGTGCCCGCGATTGCCGCCAGCCCTGACTGGGAATTGGCGGCCACGGTTTCGCGCCATGGCAGCGTCGCGGGCGTGCCCGCTTATCGCGATTTCGCCACGATGCTGGAGGACCGGCCCACCATCCGCGTGGTGTCGCTGTGCTTGCCGCCGGTGCCGCGCTTTGCCTATGCGCAGGAAGCGATCCGCGCCGGCCGGCACGTGATGCTGGAAAAGCCGCCCGGTGCGACCCTGTCGGAATGCCACGCCCTGGCCGAGATGGCGCGCGCTGCGCGGGTCTCGCTTTATGCCACCTGGCATTCGCGTCAGGCCGACAAGGTGCCTGCGGCCAAGGCCTGGCTGGCCGACAAGACCCTGCGCCGTCTGACCGTTTCGTGGCGCGAGAACGTGCGCCAGTGGCATCCCGGACAAGACTGGGTGTTCGAGGCCGGCGGGCTGGGCGTGTTCGATCCCGGCATCAACGCGCTGTCGATCCTGACCGAGATCCTGCCTGTGCCTGTCCACCTGACCTCGGCGCGGCTGGACTTTCCAGAGAACCGCGAAACGCCGATCGCGGCACAGTGCGACTTCTTCCATCCCGGCGGAGCCGAGGTGACCATGGCGCTGGACTGGCTGGAGCCGGGCACGCCGACTTGGACCATCGAGGCCGAGACCGATGCCGGAACGCTGCGGCTGGAAAACGGCGGCGGCGCGATGAGCATCGACGGCGTGGCCGACTCCAGCCTGCCCGGGCTGGCCGGCGAATATCCGCGGCTGTACGACCAGATGGCAAAGCTGGTCGTGCGCGGCGGCATCGACATGGACCTGGCACCGCTGCGCCATGTCGCCGATGCTTTTCTGCTGGGGCGGCGCGTCACGGTCGCGCCCTTCGCGTGGTAACGCCATAGGGCGTTTCCGCTCCCGAAAAAACACGCGGCCCCGCGCCGCAGCCAAGACTGAGAGGCCAAGATGAAGACAGCGCTGACCGGCATCCTGCCCGTTGCCCCCACCCCGTTTCACGCCGATGGCGCGGTCGACGTAGAAGGGATGCGCCGCGTGCTCGACTGCATGATCGACCAGGGGGTCGACGCGATCTGCATTCTTGCCAACTACTCGGAACAATTCCTGCTGTCGGACGAGGAACGCGCCCTGCTGACCGGTGTCTGCCTCGACCATGTCGCCGGCCGGGTGCCGGTGATCGTGACGATCAGCCATTTTTCGACCCGGATCGCAGTCGCCCGCGCCAAGGATGCGCAGGCCCGCGGCGCCTCGATGGTGATGATGATGCCGCCTTATCACGGTGTCGGACTGGTGCCCGCCGAGGCTGGTATCGTCGAGCATTTCCAGGCGGTCAGCGATGCGATCACGATCCCGATCATGGTGCAGGACGCGCCGCTTTCGGGCGTGTCGCTGCCCGTACCGCTTCTTGCGCGGATGGCGCGCGAGATCGAGAACGTGTCCTATTTCAAGATCGAGACGCCCTTTGCCGCCGACAAGCTGGCCGCGCTGATCGAGGCGGCGGGCAAGGATGTGATCGGCCCGTTCGACGGCGAAGAGGCGGTGACGCTGCTGGCCGATCTGGACGCCGGCTGCACCGGCACCATGACCTCGGCGCTGCAACCAGAGAAGATCCGCCCCATCGTGACCGAGTACCGCGCCGGCAACCTTGATGCGGCGCTGGACCAGTGGCGGCTGTGCCTGCCGCTGATCAACCACGAAAACCGCCAGTGCGGGCTGCGCGCCGCCAAGACGGTGATGATGGCCGGCGGCGTGATCGGCTCTGACCACGTTCGCCACCCGCTCAAGCCGATGTCGCCGCGCACCCGCGACCGGCTGCTGAGCCTGTCGCGCGAACTGGACCTGATCGCCTTGCGCTGGGGAAAGTAGCACCGCCCTTGCCGGCGGCGTAATTGCCGCAACGTCAGACCTTGTCGTTCACTTCGTTCAGTCCAGATTTAACGAATTGAACGGCAGAGGCGCGCGATGACGGCAAGTACAGATGACCGGTTTATCGAGGCGATGGGCGCCATCGCCCAGGCCGAAGGCACGCCGCGCATTGCCGGGCAGATCGTCGGCTATCTGGCGCTGGCCGGCGAGGCCCGCAGCCTGACCGACATCGCCAGCGGGCTGGGCGTTTCCAAGGCCTCTGTTTCGACCAACGTGCGGATGCTGGAAGCGCGCGGCCAGGCGATCCGCGAAAGCCGCACCGGCTCGCGCGAGGATCACTGGCGCGTTCTGCCGCCCCCGCACGAAGGCATGCTGTCTGCCATGTCCGACCGGTTCCTGCGCCATGCCGAACGGATCGAGGCGCTGGCCCAGGCAATGCCGCCCGGCGCCGACGGCAAGCGCGAAACCGTACATGGCTTTGCACAATTCTATCGCAGCGCATCCGAGCTTCTGCACGACTGGTCCGTTTCGGCCCGGCGCGAGGCTACGGCTGCCGACCCCGTCCCCCAGACATCAGGCACATGACATGACACCTCGAACCGCCGAACCGCCCAAGCCCGACTGGGCGCTGACCGGACGCGAACGCAAGGCCGCACTGGCCGAGGCACAGGGGCGCAAGCGCCCCCGGCGGCGCTGGCCCTGGGTCGTGCTGCTGTTGGCCGCGCTGGGCGCGGGCGCCTATGTCGCGCGCGACCGCGGCCTGTTGCCGGGCGCAGAGGTGACACAACCGGAACCGGCCGCCACGGTCCAGCCGGCCGAGCAACCGGCCCGCGCCGTGGTGATGCAGCTTCTGCCGGGCGAGATCACCGAGGTGACTCAGACCAGCCTGCGCGAGACGGTACGCGTCACCGGCCAGCTGGATCCTGTTCGTCATCTGGGCATCCCGGCCGAGGTGGCGGGCCGCATCGACACGGTCGAGATCAAGGCCGGCGATGCCGCGCAACAAGGCGACGTGCTGGTGCGCATCGACATCGAAACGCTGCGCAACCAGGTGGAGCAGACCCGCGCCACCGCCGACGCCACCCGCGCGCAACTGGACTTTGCCCGCGCCCAGCTGGAGCGCACCCGATCGCTGGTCGAGCGGGGCGTGGCCACGGCCACCAACCTGGACAGCGACGCGGCCAATGTCGAACAGCTGCAAGCCAGCCTGGTTGCGCTGGAGCAGCAGGTCGCCAATGCCGAACGTTCGCTGGAAAAGGCCACCATCACCGCGCCCTTCGCCGGCATCGTGGCCGAGCGCAGCGTCGATCCCGGCGCTTATGTCAGCCCGGGAACGGCGCTGCTGAAACTGGTCGATATCTCTGCACTTGAACTGGCGGCGGGTGTGCCCGTGGCCTATGCCCCGCGCATCCAGACCGGGCAGGCAGTAGAAATCTCTGTTGACGGTTTCGAGGGCCGCAGCTTTGCCGGCACGATCGAGCGGATCGCCCCGGTGGCCGCTTCGGGCACGCGGATCCTGCCGGTTTACGCCACCATCGATAATCCCGACGGGCTGTTGCGGGGCGGTATGTTCGCTTCGGGTGCGTTGATCCTTGAGCAGGCCGACAATGTCATCGGCATTCCGGTCGAGGCGCTGCGCGAGGATGCGCAGGGCCAGTACGTGCTGAAGCGCGAAAGCGAAACGGTGGTCCGCCAGCCGGTGCGCGTGGCGCGCAGCTGGGAACGGGGGCGCATCGCACAGATCGACGAGGGGCTGCTACCGGGCGACGTGATCGTCTCGGCCGCGCTGCCGCGCCTGCAACCGGGCATGTCGATCCAGATTGTCGGGAACTGAGCCATGTTCCTGACCCGCATTTCCGTCAATCAGCCGGTCTTCGCTACCATGATCATGGTGGCGATCTTTGTGATCGGGCTGTTTTCCTACCAGCGCCTGCCGGTCGAGCAACTGCCCGATGTCGATTTTCCAGTGGTCGCCATTGTCACCTCTTATCCCGGCGCCACGCCCGAAGCGGTGGAAAGCGACGTGATCAAGCCGATCGAAGATGCCGTTTCCACCCTGTCCGGGATCGACAGCATCACCTCTACCGCTCAGACCGGATCTGCCCTGGTGCTGATCCGTTTCGAGCTTGAGGTGCAAAGCTCTGCCGCGGCGCAGGACGTGCGCGACCGCATCGCACAGATTGCCTCGGGTCTGCCCGAAACCGCGGGCGATCCGCAGATCCTGCGCTTTGACCCATCGCAATTGCCGATCATTTCGGTCGGCATCTCGTCTGACCGGTTCGACGCCGGCACCCTGACAGCCCTGGCCGAAGACCAGCTGGCCACCCGGTTGTCCAACATCCCCGGCGTCGGGCGCGCCTCGGTCGTCGGTGGCCTGCCGCGCGAGGTGCACGTGCTGATCGACCCGGACCGCCAGGCGGCTCTGGGCATCGGCGCGTCCGAGATTGCCTCGGCGCTGGCGGCGGAAAACGCCGACCTGCCAGCCGGCGCAGTGACCGATGGCGCCGTCAAGCAATCGGTGCAGGTCGAAGGCCGCCTGGCGCGGCTGTCGGATTTCGACGAGATCATCGTCGCCCGGCGCGGCGGATATCCGGTGCGGCTGGGCGATCTGGCCAGCGTCGGCACGGAATTGGCCGAACAGACCAGCCTGGCCATGTTGGATGGCGAACGGGCGCTGGCGGTCGACATCGTCAAGACGCAGGGTTCCAACACCGTGGCCGTGGCCAAGGCGGTGCGCGACGAGGTAGCGGCACTGGCCAGCGATCCGCTGTACGACGGCATCGCGCTGGAAATCATCCGTGACAACGCCGTACCGGTCGAACGCAGCTTCAACTCGGTGCGCTCGATGCTGGTCGAGGGCGCGCTGCTGGCCACCGCGATCGTGTTCCTGTTCCTGAACTCGTGGCGCTCGACGGTGATCACCGGTCTGACGCTGCCGATCTCGATCATCGGCACGATGGCGGCGATCTATTTCTTGGGCTTCACGCTGAACATGATGACGATGATGGCGCTGTCGCTGGCAGTGGGCATCCTGATCGACGATGCCATCGTGGTGCGCGAAAACATCATGCGCCACCTGCACATGGGCAAGGACCATCGTCGCGCTGCGCTGGAAGGCACAGACGAGATCGGCCTCGCGGTGTTTGCCACCACCCTGTCAATCGTTGCGGTTTTCCTGCCGGTGGCCTTCATGGAAGGCATCCTGGGCCGGTTCTTCCTGCAATTCGGCATCACCGTGTCCGTGGCGGTGCTGATCTCGCTTTTCGTGTCCTTCACGCTCGATCCGATGCTGTCGTCGGTCTGGTACGACCCGGCCGCCGACCCCAACGTGCGCCGCGGCCCGCTGGGGCGGGCGATCCACCAGTTCGACCGGTTCTTCACCTGGTTGGGCCGCCGCTATCGTGACCTGCTGCGGGTGGCGCTTCGCTGGCGCAAGACGACCCTGCTGACAGCCATAGCCGCCTTTGTCGGCGGGCTGGGTCTGTTCCCCCTGGTCGGCGCGGAATTCGTGCCACCGGCCGACAATTCCGAGCTTCAGATCGAGATGACCCTGCCGGTGGGCACCTCGCTGGACCGCACCGCAGACAAGATCGCGCAGGTGGATGCGATCCTGCGCGACTTCCCCGAAGTGATCGGCACCTATGCCACGGTCAACTCTGGCACCAGTTCGGCCGAGAACTCCGCCGCGATCGTCGTGCGCATGACCGACGCGACAGAGCGTGACAAGACACCGACCACCCTCACCCCGTTGGTGCGCGATGCGCTTCTGTCGGTTCCCGGTGCCCAGTTCCGCGTCGGCCCGTCGGGTGCAATGGGTGGCGGTGTCGCCACGCCGATTGAGGTCAAGATCTATGGCAAGGAGCTGGAGGTTCTGGCAGGACTGTCGCGGCAGCTGGCTGACGCGCTGAAGGCATCGGGCGGTTTTGCCGACGTGCGTACCAGCATGGACGATCCCCAGCCCACCATCGGCATCCGCATCGACCGCGACGCCGCGTCGGACCTGGGGGTCTCGCTTTCGCAGGTGGGCAACGCCTTGTCGCCGATGATCGCGGGCAAGACCGTCTCGGAATGGACGGCGCCCAACGGCGACAGTTACGACGTGCTGCTGCGACTGCCCGAAGACGTGCGCAACGACGCCGGGCGGCTGGGATCGCTGCCGGTGGCGCAGACCGCCGCGGGCACCGGCGTGATCCGGCTGGACCAGATTGCCAGCGTGGTCCAGTCGCAGGGCCCGGGCGAGATCAACCGCGAGGACCGCGAGCGTTCGGTGGAGATCACCGCAGGGCTGGACGGGCTGGATGTGCGCGCCGCGCAACCTGTGATCCAGCAAGCGATTGCCGCGCTGGACCTGCCGGCGGGCTATCGCACCAGCTTTGGCGGCGATGCCGAACAGATCGCCAAGTCCGGCGCATCGGCGATTGCCGCATTGCTGCTGGCGGTGGTGTTCATCTACCTCGTGCTGGCCTCGCAATTTGCCAGCTTCCTGCAGCCCTTCGCCATCATGTCCTCTTTGCCGCTGGCACTGGTGGGGGTGATGCTGGGGCTGATGGTGGGCGGTTCGACGCTGAACATGTTCTCTGTCATCGGGTTCATCATGTTGATGGGGCTGGTGGTCAAGAACGCGATCCTGCTGGTCGACAACGCCAACCAGCACCGGCGCGAGGGAATGAATCTGTTCGACGCGCTGGTCGAGGCAGGCACCACCCGCTTCCGTCCGATCGTGATGACAACGCTGGCCATGATCTTTGGCATGATGCCACTGGCACTGAACCTGCACGGCGGCTCTGGCCAGAACGCGCCGATGGCCCACGCGGTGATCGGCGGGCTGATCTCGTCTTCGCTGCTGACGCTGGTGGTGGTGCCGGTGCTGTTGACCTACATCGACAGCTTCGTGCGGCTGGTGCGCCCGCTGTTGCCGCGCGCGCCAGAGGATCGCCACGCCTGAACGTGGCAGGCGCGGCCCGGCAAAAACCGGGCCGCCGCGCGCTTCAGGCGCTGACGGTGCTGGGATAGCCTTCGCTGTCCAGCACGCTGATCAGCTTGGCGTCGTCCAGGCTGCTGGTCACCTCGACGGTGCGCGCGCCCATGTCGAACGACAGCGAGGCACCGGCGTCGGCGGCGGTGACGGCTTTCTCGATGGCGGCCTTGCAGTGGCCGCAGCTCATGTCGGGGACGTTGAACTTGGTCATGGCGGTATTCCTTTTCTTGCCGCGAACACAGGTGGGCCTTCCCACGGGGGAAGGTCAAGCCCGAAGCGAAGGGCAATTTAGGGCTTGACCCTCCCCTTACTGGAACCCTGACACATATAGTGGACAGACGAGTCGGGAGCTTCGCCATGACAGATCAAAACACAATCACCCTATCGGTCGAGGGGATGACCTGCGCTTCCTGCGTGGGCCGGGTCGAGCGCGCGCTGAAGGCGGCGCCGGGCGTTTCGGATGCGGCCGTGAACCTGGCGGGCGAAACTGCGCGCGTGTCCTACGCCGCCCCCGCCACGCTGGAAAGCCTGACCCGGACGCTGGATCAGGCCGGCTATCCCGCCGCCACCGCCGAGGTGACGCTGGAGGTCGACGCGATGACCTGCGCGTCGTGCGTGGGGCGGGTGGAACGGACGCTGAAGGCGGCGCCGGGTGTGCTGGACGCAGCGGTGAACCTGGCTGCGGAAACCGCGACCGTGCGCTATGCGCTGGGCGCGACCGCACCGGGCGACCTGGCGCGCGTGGTCACTGACAAGGGCTATCCGGCCCGCGTCAAGGCCGGTGCGGACACCGCCAAGGCCGACCGCAAGGCGGCCGAGATCACCCGGCTGGGCTGGCTGACGCTGGTCGCGGCGGCGCTGACCCTGCCGGTCTTCGTGATCGAAATGGGAAGTCACCTGATCCCAGGCATGCACATGTGGGTCGAACGCACCATCGGGATGCAGACCAGCCGCATCATTCAATTCGTGCTGACAACGGCAGTGCTGCTGGGGCCGGGCCTGCGATTCTACCGCAAGGGGTTTCCGCTGCTGCTGAAAGGCGCGCCCGACATGAACTCGCTTGTCGCGCTGGGTACGGCGGCGGCCTACGGCTTCTCTGTGATTGCCACGTTTGCCCCCGGCCTGCTGCCTGCCGGCACGGTCAATGTGTATTTCGAGGCAGCGGCGGTGATCGTTGTGCTGATTTTGCTGGGCCGCTGGCTGGAAGCCCGGGCCAAGGGGCGCACCGGCGAGGCGATCCGCAAGCTGGTCGGGCTTCAGCCGCGCACCGCGCGGGTTGAACGCGACGGCGCGGTGACCGAGGTGCAGATCGACGATATTGCCGTGGGCGACGTGATCCACGTCCGCCCGGGCGAGAAGATCGCCGTGGACGGTGCCGTGCTGTCGGGTCGCTCTTATGTCGACGAAAGCATGATCACCGGAGAGCCGGTACCGGTGGAGAAGGCCGAGGGCGCGACGGTGGTCGGCGCCACGGTCAACGGCACCGGCGCGCTGACGTTTCGCGCGACCAAGGTGGGCGCCGACACGATGCTGTCGCAGATCATCCGCATGGTCGAACAGGCGCAGGGCGCCAAGCTGCCCATTCAGGGCGCGGTGGACCGGATCACCGCATGGTTCGTGCCGGCGGTGATGGCCGCGGCGCTGGTCACGGTGCTGGTCTGGCTGGTCTTCGGGCCTGATCCGGCGCTCAGCTTTGCGCTTGTGGCCGGGGTGGCGGTGCTGATCATCGCCTGCCCCTGCGCCATGGGTTTGGCCACGCCGACCTCGATCATGGTCGGCACCGGCCGGGCCGCCGAAATGGGCGTTTTGTTCCGCAAGGGCGACGCTTTGCAGATGCTGCAAGAGGCGCGGGTCGTGGCGCTGGACAAGACCGGCACGTTGACCGCAGGCCGGCCCGAACTGACCGATATCGCCGTGGCCGAGGGGTTGGAAGAGGATCGTGTCCTGGCACTTGTCGCCGCGGTCGAAGCTTCGTCGGAACATCCCATCGCCGCCGCCATCACCCGCGCCGCGCAGGCGCGCGGCCCGGTGCCCGCCGCCACCGAGTTTGCCTCGATCACCGGCTATGGCGTCTCGGCCATGGTCGAGGGGCAACGCGTGCTGGTCGGGGCTGACCGGCTGATGGCGCGCGAGGGCATAGCGCTGGGCGCGCTGGCGGAAACCGGCACGGCTCTGGGCAAGCGCGGCCGCACACCGCTCTATGCTGCCATCGACGGGCGCGCCGCTGCGGTGATCGCCGTGGCCGACCCGGTCAAGCCGACCACACCCGAGGCGATCCGCGCTCTGCATGGGCTGGGCCTTTCGGTGGCCATGATCACCGGTGACAACCGTGGTACCGCCGAGGCGATCGCCCGTGACCTGGGGATCGACACCGTGGTTGCCGAAGTGCTGCCCGGGGGCAAGGTCGAGGCGTTGAAAGGGCTCAGGGCCAAAGGCAAGCTAGCCTTTGTCGGCGACGGCATCAACGACGCGCCGGCCCTGGCGGCGGCGGATGTCGGCATTGCCATCGGCACCGGCACGGACGTGGCGATCGAAGCGGCCGATGTGGTGCTGATGTCGGGTGACTTGACCGGGGTGGTCAACGCCTTCGACATCTCGCGCCGGACCATGCGCAATATCCGGCAGAACCTGTTCTGGGCCTTCGGCTACAACACGCTGCTGATTCCGGTGGCGGCGGGGGTGCTGTACCCGGCTTTCGGCATCCTTCTGTCGCCTGTGCTGGCGGCTGGAGCGATGGCGATGTCGTCGGTTTTCGTGCTGTCTAACGCGCTGCGGCTGCGCTGGGTGCGCCCGGTGATGGCCGCGCGCCGTGCTGCGCCCGATAGCCATCCGATGCCGGCCGCGGCGCCGGCCCCGGCGGA
>JAGRMT010000150.1:18223-25479 GCA_020441125.1 Roseivivax sp. | reverse complement strand
CGGGCGGAACGGACACCACCGGCGGGTGGGATGGCGATCCGGCCGACGATCCGGTCTGGGGCAACGTCAGTACGGCCGGTCTGTCGACGATCGGCGGCGCCACCTGGTGGGACCGCTACACATCCTCGGGTTCCTTTGTCATGGGAACCGACCTCGACGCGATGCAGTTCGGCAACCAGAACGACGCCGACGCCTTTGGCAACGCGATGGACAACAACATGCTGGGCAACGACGGGGCCAACCGGTTGGAGGGCGGTGCCGGCGATGATCGTATCTTTGGCCGCGAGGGCAATGACACCCTGCTGGGCGACGGCGGCAATGACGTGATCGAAGGCGCGGGCGGCAACGACCTGCTGTATGGCGGGGCTGGCAACGACTCGCTGCTGGGCGGCAATGGCAATGACACGCTGCTGGCCAGCATCGGCAACGACACGCTGGACGGCCAGAACGACGCCGACACGGCGCTGTTTGGCGGGCCGCTGTCCAGCTATGGCATCACCCAGAGCAGCGCGACCACCTTCACCGTCAGCGATGCAACCTCGACAGTGCTGGTCAAAAATATCGAGACATTCGTGTTCGACGGCCAGACGGTGAGTGCGGCCAACCTGATGACAGCCCATGCGGCGGCTGTCGGCGGAACCGGCGGGACCGATACCACCGGCGGCACGGGCGGCACCGATACAACGGGCGGAACCGGCGGCACCGATACCACCGGCGGCACAGGCGGTACCGACACGACGGGCGGAACCGGCGGCACTGATACCACCGGCGGTTCGGCTGGCACGGATGTCTATCCGGTTGCCGGGGTCTGGTCGGAAACCAGCCCGGGCAACGCCCCGGTGCTGAACGGCATTGCCGGTACGGTCGATTACGGCCGGATGGGCGTATCCTACGTGATGGGCCCCGACCTGGACCATGGCCGGTTCGACAATGACAACAACCTCAGCGTCTGGGGCAACGCCCTGAACAACGACATCAACGGCAATGACGGGCATAACCGCATCGAAGGCCGCGCCGGCAACGACACGCTGGACGGCTATGACGGCAACGACACGATCATCGGCGGGCTGGGCAACGACAAGCTGGAAGGCGACCGCGACAACGACCTGCTGCACGGCGGTTCGGGCAACGACACGCTGGACGGCGGGCGCGGCAACGACGTGTTCGTGTTCCTGACCGGCGGCGGCTCGGATCGCATCGCCGATTTCGGCGACGGCAGCGACACGCTGTGGCTGGGTGTCAACGGCGTCTACACGGTGACGCAGGCGCTGACCCACGCGGTGGAGACCGGCGGCGACGTGGTCTTTACCTTCGGGGCGGACGTGCTGCGTATCGACGATGTGACCGTGGCCGATATCCAGAGCCATATTACCATTCTGTAAGCCTGCGCGGGCGGCCCCCCTGTCGGGCCGCCCGGCAATCCGGACCCTTGGCAGGCCCGCGCGCTTTGGACTATGAGCGGAAAGACCCGCGCAACAGGACAAAGCCAATGACCAACCCTTGCATCATCTGCGTCGCGATCACCGGATCGCTGCCGACCAAGGCCAATAACCCGGCGGTTCCGATCACCGTGGCCGAACAGGTGGAAAGCACGCAGGAAGCCTTCGAAGCCGGCGCCAGCATCGTGCATGCCCATGTGCGCAACGACGACCAGACGCCCAGCTCGGACCCCGAGAAATTCGCCCGCCTCGTCGAGGGTCTGAAACAGCACTGCCCGGGGATGATCATCCAGCTGTCCACCGGCGGGCGATCTGGCGCAGGCAAGACGCGTGGCGGGATGCTGCCGTTGCGCCCCGACATGGCGTCGCTGTCCGTCGGGTCGAACAACTTTCCCACACGCGTCTACGAAAACCCGCCCGACCTGGTGGACTGGCTGGCCAGCGAAATGCTGCAATACGATATCAAGCCCGAGATCGAGGCGTTCGACCTGAGCCACATCCTGAAGGCCAAGGACATGGCCGACCGGGGCCAGCTTAAGGGCACGCCCTATGTGCAGTTCGTGATGGGGGTGAAAAACGCGATGCCGGCGGACCGGGACGTGTTCGATTACTACATCCACACCGTCAAACGGCTGTTCGGCGAGAATGCGCCCTGGTGTGCCGCCGGGATCGGGCCGCAGCAGATCGTGCTGAACGAATGGGCGATTGCATCGGGCGGACATGCGCGCACCGGGCTGGAAGACAACGTGCGCATCGACCGAGACACCCTGGCGGAGTCCAACGCGCATCTGGTCAGGCGCGCGGTAGCGCTGTGCGAACAATACGAGCGGCCCGTGGCCAGCCACACCGAGGCGCGCGCCATCCTGGGGCTGCGCGCAGGCTGACGAGAGTGGAACGGTCCGGCCGTGGGCCGGACCGTCTGGAGGCGCTGCCTCCAGACCTCCGGGGTATTTTCGCAAGAAGAAGGAAAAGAGGCGCGGCTCAGGCTTGGAGCTTGCGCGCCTCGTCGGGCAGCATCACCGGAATGCCGTCGCGGATCGGATAGGCGAGGCCCGCGCGCTTGCTGACCAGTTCCTGCCGCTCGGCATCATAGTCGAGCCGGCTATGGGTGAGCGGGCAGATCAGCGCCTCGATCATGCGGCGGTCGAATTCGGTCATTGCATCCGTTCCTCTGCATCTCCGCCGCGCAGGGCGTATTCGATCAGGGTGACCAGCGTTTCGCGTCGGGTCATCAGCGAGGGCGCCTCGAGCAGGGCCTGTTTTTCCTCGGTCTCGAAGTCGAGCAACATCGACAGCGAATTGATCAGCAGCTCGTCCCCGGCTTCGGAAAGGGTCTTCCAGTCGGCTGAGAGCTGTTGCGAGGAGAAGTAGCGATCCAGCAGGGCCATGAAAGCGTCGCGGTCGAAGGCGGGATCGGTTTCCGGGCCGCCGCGATCGGCGGCGAATCCGTCCCACGAGACCGAGGCGCGGCGGTAGGGGGTGAAGCCCTCGACCTCGGCGCCGAGGCGGAAGCGCGAGATGCCGGTCAGGGTGATCATGTAGCGCCCGTCCTCGGTTTCCGAGAACTGGGTGACGCGGCCAGCGCAGCCGATGCGGTGCAGCTGCCGGCTGTCGCGGCCGGGCACCGAGATCGGCTGCACCATGCCGATCAGGCGCGTTTCGGTCTTGAGCGCATCGTCGAGCATCGCAAGGTAGCGCGGCTCGAATATATGCAGCGGCAGGTGCGAGCGCGGCAGCAGCAACGCACCGGGAAGCGGGAAGATCGGGACAATCTCGGGAAGATCCGACAAGCGAGTCATGGAGCGGAGTCTAGCCCGAGTTCGCGGTCAGGCAAATATCATCGAGCTGAGTTTGCGACGCCCGTGAAGCGCCACCGGATCGTTGGGCTTGAGCGCCTCGAAGATGGTGAACAGCTCTGCCTTGGCGGCGCCGCCGTTCCATTCACGGTCACGCCGGAAGATCTCCAGCAGGTGGTCCACTGCCTCTGCGGCGTCACCCTTGGCGTAGATCGCCTGAGCGAGATCGAAGCGGGCCTGGTGGTCGGAGGGGTTTGCATCGACCTTGGCCTGAAGCTCGGCCACCGGGCCGGCGCTGGCGGACTTGCGGGCCATCTTCAACTGGGCCGCGACGGCGTCCAGCTCGGGCGACGAGGCGATTTCCGCCGGGGCGCCGTTGAGGATCGCCTCGGCCTGGTCGAGATCGTCCATCGCGATATGGGCGCGCACCAGCCCGGCATAGGCTGCCTTGTGCATCGGATCCTCTTCGAGGATGGCGGCAAAGGTCTGGGCGGCATCGACGGCGGCGCCCTGCTCCAGCATTTCCTCGGCGGCGGCGACGGCCTCGTCCAGACCGCCTTCACCCTCGGCGCCGCCCATCTTGACCAGCTTTTCAACGAAAGCCTTGATCTGCGATTGCGGCACGGCGCCCTGGAACATGTCGACCGGGCGACCGCCGACGAAGGCGACGACCGTGGGAATGGATTGCAGCGGCAGGCCCTGTTGCGCCAGGGCCTGGGCCAGGCGCTGGTTGTCGTCGACGTTCACCTTGGCCATGCGCACCGCGCCGCGCGCGTTGGTCACCGCCTGTTCGAGCATCGGGCCAAGCGTGCGGCAAGGGCCGCACCAGGGCGCCCAGAAATCCACGATGACCGGAGTGGTCATGCTGGCGTCGATGACCTCGGCCATGAAGTTGGCCTCTGTCACGTCCTTGATCAGGTCCTTTGCCTTCGGTGCGCTGCCAAGTTCGATCATCGTTCTAGCCTCGTGGGTTTTCGGTGCCGTTGCCGTCTAGATGGCGCATGGGCCCCTGGGTTGCAAGGGGCGGCAGGGTGCGGCGTTCTGTTGTGGCCGCGCCTGAAGGCCTGATTACAGGTCGAAGCTGGCGAAGACCGGCGCGTGGTCCGAGGGCTGTTCCCAGCCGCGCGCGGCGCGCAGGATGCGGCTGGAGTGGCCTGCTGCGGCGATGTCCGGCGTGGCCCAGATGTGATCGAGCCGGCGGCCCTTGTCGGCGGCGTCCCAGTCCTTGGCGCGGTAGGACCACCACGAATAGAGCAGCCCCTCGGGCAGGTCCTGCCGGGTGATGTCGACCCAGCGCCCTGCCTCTTGCGTCTGGGCCAGGTGCTCTACCTCGATCGGCGTGTGGCTGACGATCTTCAGCAGCTGCTTGTGATTCCACACGTCGTCTTCGCGCGGGGCGATGTTCAGATCGCCGACCAGGATCGCCTTTTCGGGCCGGTCCTGGCGGAACCAGTCACGCATTTCCGTCAGGTAGTCGAGTTTCTGGCCGAACTTGTCGTTGACCGTGCGGTCGGGCACGTCACCGCCGGCGGGGACATAGACGTTGTGTATGGTCACGCCGTTTTCCAGCTGGGCGGCGACGTGGCGCGCGTGGCCCAGCGCGGCGAAGTCGCGGTCGCCCACGTCACGGATAGGCAGGCGCGACAGGATCGCGACGCCGTTATAGCCCTTCTGGCCACGCGCGACCATGTGAGTGTAGCCCAGCTGGTGGAACACCTCTGAGGGGATCTTGTCGACCGGGCTCTTGCATTCCTGCAGGCACAGCACGTCGGGTGCCTCGTCCTGAAGCAGGCGCGAAACCAGCGCCTGACGCAGGCGGACAGAGTTGATGTTCCAGGTGGCCAGGGTGAAGGACATGGGCGCGCTCCTTTGGTTGCGCCTTATGTGCCAACCGCCGCGCCCGGGCGCAACCGGTCAGGCGTCGTCCTGAACCTGGTGCACTTCGATGATGTTGCCGTCAGGGTCATAAAAGAAGATCTGGTCCCAGCCCTTGACCGCGGCATTGCCCCAGTGGGCGTAGGGGATGCCGCGCGCCTGAAGATGCGCGCGGAAGGCGTCAAGGTCATCGGTGCGATAGGCGATGTGACCGCGTTCCAGCGGGTTCAGGTGCTGGCCGGTCTTGAAAGCCGCGTTGACATCCTTGCGGGCCAGGTGGGTCTGCACCGCGCCATCCCAGACGAAAGCGACATCGCCATTGTAACCCTTGGATTTCTCCAGCACCGGGATGTCACGCGAACAGGGATCGAGGCAAAGCACCTCGCGGTAGAAGGCGTCCATCTCCTCGACCCGGTCGGTCGACAGATTGATATGATGCAGGGTGAGTTTCATGCGCGCCTCCGGTTTGACCGCCTCACCTTAGGCGCGGCATCTCCGGGCGCAACAGGCCCTCAGTCAAAAAAGACCCGGGCAGAGCCCGGGCCAGGTCCAACAGGGAGGTTGCATGTGATAACCCGCACATGCGACGGGATGCGATTCATCTAAAGGTGACAGGTTTATGCTACTTTGATTTGAGTCAAAAAATAAACCTGTCTGCCTATGAAACCAGCCTATACCCCCCAGATTCGGTAACAAGAAGGCGGGCATTGGACGGGTCCGGCTCAATTTTTTGGCGAAGCCTGTAGATATGTGTCTCCAACGTGTGCGTTGTGACGCCCGCGTTGTATCCCCATACCTCATGCAGCAGCGTGTCGCGCGGCACCACACCGGTGGTCGAGCGATAGAGGAACTTGAGGATGTTCGTCTCTTTTTCGGTCAGACGAATCTTCTTGTCGTCCTCTGTCACCAGCATTTTCATCGCCGGTTTGAAAGTATAGGGGCCGACGTTGAACACCGCGTCTTCGGATTGTTCATGCTGGCGCAGCTGGGCGCGGATACGAGCCAGCAGCACCGGAAACTTGAACGGCTTGGTAACATAGTCGTTGGCACCGGCGTCCAGGCCCAGGATCGTGTCGGCGTCGCTGTCATGGCCGGTCAGCATCAGGATCGGCGCCTTGACACCCTGTTTGCGCATCAGGCGGCACAGCTCGCGCCCGTCGGTGTCGGGCAGGCCGACATCGAGAATGATCAGATCGTACAGCTGTTCCTTGATCCGGCTCATCGCCGAGGTGCCGTTGTCGGCTTCGAATACTTCGAAATCCTCGGTCATCACCAGCTGTTCGGCCAGCGCCTCGCGCAGGTCGTCGTCGTCATCCACGAGAAGTATGTTTTTCAACTGAGCCATTCGAGGTCTCCTTCGCTTTGCAAATCACATGGGCGTGGGATCTGCGCGAGGCAAGAAATGCTGCAATGGTTTCACAGGCTCGTGTATCCGGGCGGTAAATGTTTCAGAATCCGGTGGATTTGTTGCATCCGCCCCGATAAGCCACGTGCCCATGAGCTTTGCCCCAGACCTGTCAGAGACCCTGGCCCGCGCCCGCGCCGACCTGCGCATGGGCGTGCCGGTGGTGCTGCGGGGCGAAGGTGGCCCGGTCCTTGCGGTGGCGGCCGAGACGGTATCGCCCGCCCGGCTGGCGGCGCTGATGGCCCTGCCCGGCCCGCTGGAGCTGGTATTGACCGCGCGGCGGGCGGCCACGCTGAAGGCGCGCGCCTATGATGGCGATCTGGCCCGGGTGGCGGTGCCGCGCGACGCCGGGCTGGACTGGGTGCAGGGCCTGGCCGACCCTTCGGACGATCTCAGCCACCCGATGAAGGGCCCGTTGATCACCCGGCGCGACGGCGGCGCGGTGCTGCCCCGGCTGGCTATCCTGTTGTGCAAGTCGGCACGCCTGCTGCCGGCGGCGCTGGTCTGCCCGGCCGATGGGGCAGATCTTGCCGGCCTGACCTCAATCGACGCCGATGCAGCGGCGCCCTACCTGACAGCGCTGGCTCCGCTGCACGAGGTGGTCGCGGCCCGGGTTCCGCTGCGCGCGGCCGAGCGGGCGCGGCTACACATCTTTCGCCCCGAAGACGGCGGCGAAGAGCATTACGCCATCGAGATCGGCCGTCCAGACCGCGACAAGCCGGTGCTGGCGCGGCTGCATTC
>JAGRMT010000150.1:5301-18194 GCA_020441125.1 Roseivivax sp. | reverse complement strand
TGCTGGGCAGCCTGAAATGCGATTGCGGCCCGCAGCTGAACGCCGCGCTGGCGCAGATGGGGCGCGAGGGGGCGGGCGTGCTGTTGTACCTCAACCAAGAGGGGCGCGGCATTGGCCTGGCCAACAAGATGCGCGCCTATTCTCTGCAAGATCAGGGCTTTGACACGGTCGAGGCCAATCACCGCCTGGGCTTTGAAGATGACGAGCGGGATTTCCGCATCGGTTCGGAAATCCTGCGGCGGATGGGGTTTTCGGCGGTGCGGCTGATGACCAATAACCCGGCCAAGATCGCCATGATGCAGGCCTGCGGTATCGACGTGGCCGAGCGCGTGCCGCTGGCAGTGGGCGAGAACCCGCACAACACCGGCTATCTGGCGACCAAGGCGGCCAAGTCCGGGCACCTGCTGTGAGCGCGGGCGACTTGGTGGTCACGCCGCAGGGCCTGCGCTTTGCCGGGCGGCTGTGGCCTTGCACCATCGGGCGCGGCGGCATCCGCGCGGACAAGCGCGAGGGCGACGGCGCCACCCCGGCGGGGGTTCACCAGATCGTTGCCATGCTCTACCGGCCAGACCGCATCGCGCGGCCCGCGCCCTGGGCACTGCCGATCCGGCCGGGGGATCTATGGTCTGATGCCTCTGGTCTGCCGGGATATAACCAGCTGGTGCGCGTGCCCTATCAGCACAGCCACGAGACGCTGCGCCGTTCCGATCCCCTGTATGATCTGGTGCTGGTGACCAACTGGAACTGGCCGCGGGCACAAGCCGGGCGCGGCTCGGCGATCTTCCTGCACCAGTGGCGGCGTCCGGGCTATCCCACCGCGGGCTGCGTGGCGTTTTCGCGCGGCGACCTGCACAGGCTGGCGCGCCTGATCGCTCCTGGTTCGCGACTGGTGGTGCCGCTGTAGGCCGGGCCTCAGCCCGGCACACGCGCCCCGAAAATGGCCGAGCCGACGCGCACATGCGTTGCGCCAAAGGCCACGGCCTGGTCGAAATCGTCGCTCATCCCCATCGACAGGCCCTTCAGCCCGTTGCGTGCCGCGATCTTCTGCAGCAGCGCGAAATGCAGCGCCGGGGTTTCCTCGACCGGCGGGATGCACATCAGCCCAACCAGCGGCAGGCCCAGGGCCCGGCACTCTGCCACCAGCGCGTCGGCCTCGGCCGGGGTCACGCCGGCTTTCTGCGGTTCCTCGCCGGTGTTGACCTGCACGAACAGGTCCGGGCAATGGCCCAGCTCGTCAGCCAGCCGCGCCAGCGTGTGTGCCAGCTTGGGTCGGTCGACGGTGTGGATCGCGCCGAACAACTCCATCGCCTGACGCGCCTTGTTGGTTTGCAGCGGGCCGATCAGGTGAACCTTGGCGTCCGGGTATTTTTTCTGGAATTCCGGCCACTTGCCGGCCGCTTCCTGAACCCGGTTCTCGCCGAACAGGCGGTGGCCCTCGGCCAGCACGGCCTCCACACGCTCCAGCGGCTGTACCTTGGAAACGGCGATCAGCGCCACTTCGGACGGGTCGCGCCCGGCATCCGCACAGGCCTTGGCCAGCCGGGTCTTGATGTCTTGCAGGCTCATCCGGTCAGCGCCTCCCACGCGTCGGTAAAGGGTTTCAGGTCGGCTTCGAACTTGCGCCAGGCTTCCTTGCGGCCGGCATGGATCGGCTGTCGGACCTGGTGCAGGCTCAGCGTCTTGACCATGCCCTTCTTGAGATGGAAATCGAGGCAGGCGTCCTCCCACTCCAGTCCGGCGGCGGCCAGCAGTGCACGCGCCTGCGGCTCGGGATCGGCCACCAGTGCCTCGTACTGCACCTCGTGGATCACCCCCGGCAGGCGCTGTTTCCAGAAGGCAACGGATTGCTGGAAGCCGTAGATCGACGCGGCGATATCGCCCAGGTCGTTGGCATAGCGGTGTTTTCCGTCCTGGAAGTAATTCTTGTAGATCGACAGCGCGATATCGCGCGGGCCGCGGTGCACGACAATGATCCGCGCGTCGGGCATGGCGGCGTGGACCAGGCCAAAGACCAGCTCGCTCTTGATCGACTTGTCGGTCACCTTCAACGCGTCGGCCCGAGTCGCCCCGCGCAACCTGGCGCGATAATCGTCGGCGAAAGCGGCGAGTTCCTCGTCCTTGATCTGCGACATCTTCCGCATGGCCACGCCCGCGCCGAACCGGCCAAAGGCGAGGCGCAGCGCATAGCCAAGCTCGCCCGCGGGATCGACCGCGGAATGTGCCCCCAGGATCTGTTCCACCAGCGTTGTGCCGGACCGCGGCATGCCGGTGACGAAGATCGGCGTCGGTGTCCCGCCCACCGGGATCTGCCGCAGCGGCCCGTCAGACTGGGCTGCCAGCACGGCGCGGCGTTCCTGTTCGATGCCCGGCATGTCTGGCGGATAGACCTTGCGCTGGATGCCGTTGGCCAGGTTCAGATAGCCAAAGACCTTGTCGGTCTTGCCGGCATCCTCCATCGCCTTGGCCATCGCATAGCCCAGGTGCATCTTGCCCAACTCGCTTTGCCGCGGGTGTTTCAGTGCCTTGATCATGCCGGCGACCAGCGGATCGCCTTCGGCCACTGTCTTGCCGCCCAGCAGGATTCGGTACAGCTCACCCTCATACGGGTATTGCTTCAACAGCTTGCGGAACTGCCGCTCGGCCACGGCGAACTCGCCAATGGATTGCAGGTACAGCGCCTTGTCGGCCTTCGGCTTGATCTCCTTGGGCTCCATGGCGATCAGGTGGTCGTAGGCGTCCAGCACCCGATCGCTGTCTCCGATTGCGGAATAGAGCTCGACCGCGAACTGCCACAGCACCTTTTCGCCGGGCTTCGCCGCCAGCGCCGCTTGCAGATGCGGCAGACCATCGGCGCCCTTGCCGCGGGTCAGCGCGATCTGGGCCAGGCGGTACTGCGCCTCGGCGATGGTCGGGTCGATCGTCAGGATCAGCCGGTAACCGTCTTCGGCCTTGTCCAGCTCGCTGCGCTGCTGGTGCGCCAGCGCCTGTTGGTAAATCTGCGGTATCTTCGCGCGCTCGATGGGGATCATGCGGGGCCTCGTTTCTGCCCTGTCCTAGCTATCGCCCATGCGCCAAAAAGAAAAGAGCGGGCACAAGGCCCGCTCTTTCCCGATCAGATGATCTGAGAGCTATTAGAAGCTCATAGCCAGACCCAGCGACCACTGGTCGACTTCGACAACGCCGAGGTCGCTCTGGCCGTAGCCCAGCTGTGCCTGCAGACCGCCGCCCAGGTCGTAGTCGACTGCCAGACCGAAGCCCGAGGTGTCGGCGCCGGCAACACCGGCGATGTCGCCGTACTCGCCGTAGTTCACGCCGATGGTCAGGGCGTTCATGGAGTAGCCCAGGCCAACGCCCCAGTAGGTCATGTTGTTGGCGGTGCCGTAGTCACCTTCCATGTAGTTCACGATGGCCTGGATGCCGTTGGCCATCTTGGCCGACAGGCTCACGCCCCAGACGTCGATGCCGCCGCCGGCGGTCGAGCCGTTCACGTCGGTGGTCTGGTAGCCGAGGCCGATGCCCAGAGCGGTGCCGCCCAGGTCAGCATTGTAGGCAACGCCCAGACCCCAGACGGGATCGCCAACACCCGAGTCGTCGATTTCGACCGACAGGTGGCCGGTGAAGGACGATGCGGTGTACTGGAAGCGAGCGATCTGGCCGTCGTAGGTGCCGTCCAGAGCCGAGTTACCGTTGAAGCCGGTGTGCGTGGTGTGCGCGTCGTCGATCGAGGAGCCGATGCCGATTTCGGTCAGGGCTGCGTCGAGTGCGCCGTCGGTGTCGCCCATTTCCAGGCGGAAGTTGCCGTAGGCGATGAACAGGGTTTCGCCGCCCTGGGTGGTGCCGGCGAATGCGCCGTTCTCGTCCAGGTCAACCTTGGCGCCGAACGCCAGGCCGTTGTCAGCTTCGCCGGTCATGGAGAAGGTGACGTCAACGTCGGTCCACAGCTGGGTCTCGTTGCCGTAAGCGTCACCGCCAACGATACCGATTTCACCCATACCGGAGAGCTTGATTTCGGCGGAAGCGAAACCAGCGGATGCAACCAGCGCAGTGGTAGCAAACAGGATCTTTTTCATTGTTTCCCTCATGTGTTCGTAAGGCACGTACCAATCCGGATGCCCGGGTTTGATGACAGTTCTATGCGCTTTCCCTCCCCCGGTTTGCAAGCGGCGGGGCATGGCCTGCCGGAACAAGTGGTTCAGTGATGCGCAATTACCACAAGCGTTTTGGCTGCCGGATCGGTGCCTGTGGAAACTCTGACTTGTCGCAATGTCGCGCGGGCGATAAGACGGGTCGGGACAGGCTTTTCGGGCCATGAATAAGCGAGGGACTGCCAGCCATGACACTATCGCGCCACGTACTGCTCGCCGCGCTTGCCGTGTCTTTGGTTACCGTGCAGGGATGTTCGCGCCGCGGGGCACCGGCCACGCCGGTCGATACGCCCCCAGCGGACGAGATTCTGGACGACATCCAGTATCGCGATTCGGGCCGCCCCCGCTCGACCATCTGGGACCTGTTCAAGGCGCGTGAGGACCAGGGCCGCGTCGGCGCGGTCAACAAGTATATCTGGAACGCCGCGCTTGAGGTTCTGGATTTCCTGCCCGTGCAATCGGTCGACCCGTTTACTGGCGTAATTACAACGGGTTACGGCACGCCTCCGGGCGGTGGCGGCAGCTATCGCGCGACCATTTACGTGTCGGATCCGGCGCTTGAGGCACGCTCGCTGAACGTGGCTCTGATGACCCGTTCCGGCCCGGCCAACGCCGCCACGACCCGCGCGATCGAGGATGCGATCCTGACCCGCGCACGGCAGCTGCGGGCGCAGGACAGCCGTCTCTGACCACCGATTCCCCGGCTACCCCGGCGCTGGTGCCCTAGTCCATCGGGGCGCGGGGCCGCTTGTCTGCCAGCGCCGCCACCCATTCCAGTTGCTGCGGCAGGCAGACCGACTGAAGGTCGTAGTTCCGGCGCACGAAGGCGCGCGCGGTTCGGCCCAGGTGAATCCGCGCGTCGCGGTCGTCCAGAAGCGCACTCACCCTTTCGACCAGCGCGGCCTGGTCGAAGAAGTCCACCATACGGCCGGTTTCCCCCTCTGAAAGCACCTCGCGGACGGGGGTGGTATCGCTGGCAATGATGGCGCATTCGGCGCTCATGGCTTCCAGCAGGGACCACGACAGAACAAAGGGATAAGTCAGGTAGACATGCACCCGGCTGACCTGCAGCAGGGCCAAGAATCGGTCATAGGGCACGCGGCCCAGGAAGTGCACCCGCGACCAGTCGGAATCGCTGATCCGGCCGCGCACTTCGTCGATGTAAATCTGTTTCCACGTCTTGCCGGCGGGTGCCTTGGCGCCATAGCTCACCTCGTCTCCGCCCAGCAGCACGACCTGCGCCCCCGGCCGGCGCCGCAGCAGCTCTGGCAGCGCGCGCATGAAGACGTGATAGCCGCGATACGGTTCCAGGTTGCGGTTGATGAAGGTGATGACTTCGTCCTCTCGCGTCAGCACCCGGCCGCCCCCGACATCCAGCCGCGCCTCGGGGTTGGGCACCACGCTGTCGGTGTTCACGCCGTCATGGCAGACGGTGATCCGATCTTGGTACGCTTCGGGGAAGGTTTCGGCCTGGAACCTTGTCGGGCTGATTCCCGCATCCATCACCTCTTCGTGCAACCGGTTGTTCAGGTTCTTCAGCCGCAGACGGATGGAATCGGTTTCAGGGCTGCGCGTGGGAAACTCGGGATCGAAGCCGACGAATTCCGGCGTGGCCCGGTGGTACAGCTCGCAGTAAAGGCCCATGCGCGCCTCGGGCCAGACATCCTTTAGAAACAGGCTCTCGCCCCAGCCATGATGGGCCAGGATCATGTCGGGCGCGTAACCGCGCTGTTTCAGCTGCATCGCGCCGGCATAACAGCTTTGGCCGCGGATGATCTTGGTTTCGAAATCGGCCAGCCAGGGGTGGATGTCGCGGGTCGAATTGCCCTGCACCTTGTAGGGCACGACATGAATACCGTTCCAGTTCACCGCCTTTTCCACCTTGGGCGTCAACGCCACCACGTGATGGCCCTGCCGCGCCAGCGCCGGCGCCAGGTGCTTGTACTGGCCCGGAAAGTTCTGGTGAATGCACAGGATCTTCATGCCTGCCTCGTTTGTCTGCCCGTCTGGTTGGCGTTGTTCTATCGCGGGGATTCGCCCACGCCAACGCGCAATTGCCTGCTGGCGTTAGCGCTTGCGCCGGCCTCCCACCGTCTTGCCGTGAAAATCCGGCGGCCTTCGCGCCACCCAGGCGACGAACCGCGCCAGCCGCGGATGCGCCCGCAGCGCCTCGACCGTGGCGAATTCGCGTGCCAGTTCGGCCTCGGTGAGGGTGGCGTGGATTTCCTTGTGGCACAGCGTGTGCAGCAACACCGTCGGACCGCCCTTGCCGCCCTTCAGCCGCGGGACCAAGTGGTGCAGGCTGCGCCGACCTTCGGGTATCGGGCGCCCGCACAGAGGGCAAATCGGATCGGTCACGATGTTCCCTTGCTTCGCCGCAGACCATTGGGCAGAAGAATGGCCCAACCAGGGACAGTAACAAGGGGGCGCGAGTATGGCGTGGGATCTCTCGGAACAGCCGGAAATCGTGCAAACGGCGGCGGGATATGCCTTTCAGGCGCTCGATATCGCCAAGGCCTGGCTGATCAGCCCTGCCGCATGGTCGCAATTCGCGCTGTTGATCCTGGCCTTTGCCGCCGCGTGGCTGGTGACGCGCAGGCTGAAGCCGCTGGTGATCGGGCTGCTGACGCCACCGGCGGGCAGCCGGTCGCCGATTGCCGCGGCACGGCGGTTTGCGCTGATTTTCCTGCCGCTGATGCTGCCGTTGCTGGCCTACCTGTTTACCGCGGTCGGCGAGGGCATCACCCGCACGGTGTTCGGATCTGGCGACATCATCGCCTTTGGCAAGCGGGTGTTCCTGCTGCTGGCGGCGCGCAGCCTGGTGCGCGAGATGATCACCGACCCGTTCCTGAAGCTGCTTGGCCGCTACGTGCTGTTGCCGGTGATGGTGCTTTACGCGCTGGGTCTGCTGACACCGCTGACCGATTTGCTGAACGCTTCGACCGTGCAACTGGGCAATATATCGTTCTCGGTCATGTCGCTGGTGCGCGGGGTGATTGCCGGTTCGTTGCTGTTCTGGCTGGGGCGCTGGTCGAACGACCAGACCGGCGCCTATATCGGCCGTCAGGATTCGATGCGCCCGGCGACGCGGCAACTGGCAGCCAAGGCGGCCGAGTTGATGATCTTCGGCCTGGCCTTCCTGCTGCTGATGAACATCATGGGTATCCCGCTGACATCGTTGGCGGTCCTGGGCGGCGCCATCGGCGTTGGCCTGGGTTTCGGCTTGCAGAAGATCGCGTCGAACTACATCTCGGGCGTGATCCTGCTGCTGGAAGGGCAGGCAACGGTTGGCGACTACGTCGAGTTGGACAACGGCGAGGCGGGCACGATCGTCAAGACCACCGCGCGGGCGATGATACTGGAAACCTTCGACGGGCGCTGGATCGTCGTGCCGAACGAGGATTTCATCACCACGCGAATCATCAACTACTCTGACCAGGGCTCTGCCAACCGACTTTCGGTCGATTTTTCGGTGTCTTACGACACCGATATCAACGTCGTGCCAGAGTTGGTCTCGCGCGCGGTGGCGGCGCACAAGGGCGTGCTGCAAAAGCCCGAACCGCCCGATGTCGAACTGGCCGGGTTTGGCGAATCCAGCATAGATTTCTGCGTCGAGTTCTGGGTGAACGGCGTTGACGACGGCAAGAACAAGTACGCCTCGCAGGTGCGGTTCATCGTCTGGAACACACTGAAGGAAGCCGGCATCGAAATGCCCTATCCGCACCGCGTGGTCGAGATGCGCGCGCCCAAAGAGGCATGATCCCGGCGCTGGTCATCGGCGGCGGGCCGGCCGGGTTGATGGCGGCGGATGCGCTGCTGTCTGCGGGTGTGCCGGTGCTGCTGGCCGAGGCCAAGCCATCGGTCGCGCGCAAACTGCTGATGGCGGGCAAATCCGGGCTGAACCTGACCAAGGACGAGCCCGAAGACGCCTTCCTGCGCGCCTATGGCGAGGCCGCGCCGGCGCTGGCGCCGATGCTGGCCGAGTTTGGGCCGCGGGCGGTGCGCGAATGGGCCGACGGGCTGGGCGCGCAAAGCTTTGCCGGCAGCACCGGCCGGGTGTTTCCCAAGGCAATGAAGGCCTCGCCGCTGCTGCGCACCTGGCTGGCGCGGCTGACATCGATGGGGCTGACGTTGCGCACCCGCTGGCGATGGACCGGTTGGGACGCGCAGGGGGCCTGGAGCTTCGACACGCCTGAGGGTGTGCAGCACGTCACCGCGTCTGCCACCGTACTGGCGTTGGGCGGTGCCAGTTGGGCCCGGCTCGGCTCTGATGGGGCCTGGGCACCGTTGCTGGCCGCGGCGGGCGTGCCGCTGGCGCCCTTCGCCGCGGCCAATGCCGGGCTTTCGGTGCCGTGGTCGGCGCATATGGCCGCGCAGTTCGGCCAGCCGCTAAAGGCCGTGATGCTGTCTGCCGGCACGCTGCGCAGCCGGGGCGAAGCTGTGATCTCGGCCCGCGGGCTGGAAGGCGGTGGGCTGTATCCGCTGTCGCCGGCGCTTCGAACCGGCGCCGCCCTGACGGTGGACCTGTTTCCCGACATGACCGAACAGGCGATACGGCTCCGGCTGGAGCGGCCGCGCGGCAAGGCTTCGCTGTCAAACCACCTGCGCAAGGCGCTGTCGCTGGACAAGGCGCGCCTGGCGCTGGTCAACGAATGCCTGCGCCCGCTGCCGGCCGATCCTGCGGCGCTGGCCCGCGCGCTCAAGGCGATGCCCCTGCGCCACGCCGGGCTGCGCCCGATGGACGAGGCGATCTCGACCGCGGGCGGTGTGCCCTTCGCCGCGCTGGACGAAGGGCTGATGCTGACCGCGCTGCCGGGCACGTTCTGTGCCGGGGAAATGCTGGATTGGGAAGCGCCGACAGGCGGTTACCTGATCACGGGTTGCCTGGCCACCGGCCTGTGGGCCGGCCGGCACGCCGCGCTTTACGCCTCGCGCAGCGCCGCAGCGCGCTGAAACGCCGGACGGGCGCGAACCGTGCTCAGGTAATCGGCCAGTGCTGGCGGCGCCTCAGGGAACTTGGCGCTGCGCGACCACTGCGCGCAATGGCACAGCAGGATATCGGGCACGGTAAAGGTTTCCCCCATCAGGTAGGGGCCTTCGATCTCGTCGGTCAGCCGGGCGATATTGCGGGCAAACTCGCCCTTCAGGCTTTCCTTGATCGCCGGAACGCGCTGATCCTCGGGCAGCACGAAAGAGTGCCGGGCCGAGGTCCACAGAACGGCGTCGATCTCGTCTAGAATACGAAAGGTCAGCGCATCCTGCTGACCGCGCCGGGGCGTGCCGGCGGCAAAGGTGCACTGCCCGTGCTTGTCGGCGAGATAGGTCATGATCGCTGTCGAATCAGGGATCACCGCGCCATCGTCGACCAGCACCGGCACCTTGCCCAATGGGCTGACTGCCCGAACCTTTTCCGACTGCGGCCCGGCCTTGACGTGCTCATACGGCAAGCCAAGCTCTTCGAGCATCCACATGACGCGGAATGTCCGCGTCAGGGTCGTTCCATACAATGTCAGCATCGCCAACCTCCCCTTGCGCTGCGCAGGCTGGCGCAGCGCCGGCAGCTTGGCAAGCGGTCATTGGCAGTATGAACCGCTGCGATACCGAGCCGTGTCGAAGTGGAAGTGATCCTGGTGAAAACGGTCTGCCGCCGGGCCCAGAACGGTGCCAAACGGCCCGCAGGCACGGCTGTGCATCTCGCGCAACATGGTGCCTACCTTGCGGGCGTTCCAGTCTTCCAGAACGGTGATGGTCTTGCCGTTGGCCAGGGTGAAGCCAGAGATGTCGATGGCGCGGCCGCGTCCATGCTCTGAAATCTTGGCGCCTTTCTGGTTGTTACGCGTCCGGCAAGAGTAATGCGCCGCGACGTTGATCCGGGCGACGCCGCCGCCATAGGACCCAATCGTCCGCTTCATGCCCTTGTCGATCCACGATTTCAGCGCCTTGGCGGTGGTGCAGTCCATAGTGGCCTGCTGGCTAAGCGGTATGCCCGAGATCGACTTGATCTGAACGGCATCCTCAATCCCGCAACCAGAGATGCGGCCCGGCACGCTGCCGATCGTGGCGCCCTGGATGTCCGGGTCGCCACAGACAGCGCCACGTACGCGCAGCTTCTGGCGGACGGCGGCCTGCTGAACCATCGCCTTGGGCCGCATGCGCGGCAGAAGAGAGCGCGATAGCCCGTAGGCGGCCGAGGTCACGGTTTCCTCGCTGGGCGCGGCCGGCGGGATGATTTCGGCCACTTGCGGCTGCGGCGCTGCCGCCTTGGGCGCCGGCTGGGGCTGAACCCCAGCCTTGGCGGCAGGCATCGCGGGGCGCAGTACCGGGCGCACCGCGCCCAGCCCCACCGGGGTGACCACTGCAGCGCTCTGGCCCCGCGCCACTGGCAACAACGAGCGTTCGGGCGCCCGGGCCAGCGCCGGTACGGCCATCGCCAGCACCAGCAGCGCGGCGGTCAGCGCCGCCTTCATTTCTCGACCTTCGTGCGGCCGAAGTCGGGGGCGGCGGTATCCTGACCCGCGTCGATGATTCCACGGCGGATCGCCCGCGTTCGCGTGAAGTAATCGTGAAGCATGTCCCCGTCACCCATCCGGATCGCCCGTTGCAATACGAACAATTCTTCGGTGAATCGGCCCAGAATGTCGAGTGTCGCGTCCTTGTTGTTCAGGAACACATCGCGCCACATGGTCGGATCCGAGGCAGCGATGCGCGTAAAGTCGCGGAAACCCGCCGCCGAGAACTTGATCACCTCGCTGTCGGTGACCCGGCGCAGGTGATCGGCCACGCCCACCATGGTGTATGCAATCAAGTGCGGCGCGTGCGACGTAACCGCCAGCACCAGATCATGGTGATCGGCATCCATGATATCGACATTCGAGCCCAGCGCGCGCCAGTAGCGCGTCAGCCGGTCTACCGCCTCCGGGTCAGAGCCTTCGGCCGGCACCAGCAGGCACCAGCGGTTATCGAACAGCGTGGCAAAGCCCGACTCGGGGCCGGAATGCTCGGTCCCGGCCAGCGGGTGGCCTGGGACGAAATGCACACCTTCGGGCAGGTGCGGGCCAACCGCCTCGATCACCTGGCGTTTGACCGAGCCGACATCGGTAACGGTGGCGCCACGTTTCAGGTGCGGGCCGATCTCTGCCGCGACGGCGCCCATCGCGCCCACCGGCACGGCCAGCACCACCAGGTCGGCGTCCTTCACCGCCTCGGCGGCGCTGTCGCAGACCGTGTCGCACAGCCCGATGCGCCGCGCGGTGTCGCGGGTGGACTGGCTGCGCGCGTACCCCGAGACATGCCCGGCCACGCCCGCGCGCTTCATTGCCCAGAACATCGACGAGGCGATCAGCCCCAAACCGATCAGGGCGACCTTGTCATAAATCTGCGCCATCAGCGCACCCCCATGAAGGTGGCGATCACGTGCACCACGCGGCGGCAGGCGGCCTCGTCCCCGACGGTAATGCGCAGGCACTCTGCCAGCCCATAGCCCCCGGTGCGCCGCACGATGATGCCCTCGGCCTTGAGCGCCGCGTCGCAGGCGGCGGCCTGGTCGGCATCGGCAAACCGGGCCAGCACGAAATTGGCATAGCTCTCGTCACAGCCAATGCCCATCTGCGTCAGCGCGTTGCGAAGCCAGTCGCGCCACTTGGCGTTTTCCGCCTGGCATCGGGCCACAAAGGCGCGGTCGCGCACCGCCGCTTCGGCCGCGGCCATCTGCGCCTCGGACAGGTTGAACGGCTGGCGGATGCGGTTCAGCACGTCGATGATCTCGCGCGCGGCGTAACCCCAGCCGATGCGCAGCCCGCCCAGACCATAAATCTTGGAGAAGGTGCGCGTCATGATCACGTTGGCGAAGTCGTCTGCCAGCGCGGCGCCGCCGTCGAAATCGCCGGCAAATTCTGTATAGGCACCGTCATGCACCAGCAACACGCCCGAAGGCAGGCCGGCGGCCAGGCGGCGCAACTCGGCCTCGGGCAGCATGGTGCCGGTCGGGTTGGCCGGATTGGCCAGGAACACCAGCCGCGTGCGATCCGTCACCGCGCCCAGGATCGCGTCGACATCAACGCGCCGCTCGCGTTCCGGCACGGTCACCGGCACGGCGCCAACGGCGCGGGCCAGGATCGGATACATCGAAAAGCCATGCTCGGTGGTGATCACCTCGTCGCCGACGCCGACATAGGCCTGGCAGATGAACTGAAGAACCTCGTCGGACCCGACGCCGCAGATGATCCGGCCCTCGTCCAGCCCGTGAACCTGCCCGATGGCGCGGCGCAGGGCGGCGTGGTCGGTGTTGGGATAGCGGTGCAGATCCTGTGCGGCGCGCAGAAAGGCTGCGCGGGCGGCATCGCTGCAGCCGAACGGGTTTTCGTTCGACGACAGCTTCAGTACATCGCTGCGCCCCTCGACGCGGGATTCCCCGCTGACATAAAGGGCGATGTCCATGATTCCGGGCTGCGGCGTGATCGTCACCGGGTTGTCCTCCTTGGGCCGGTTGCTCTTACCCGGCTTGCGGCACCCTGAAAAGCACGAAAGCTGACGCAGCGGCGCGGTGCGTCCCGCGCCGCGGTCGCCAGGGCAAAGCCCCTATGTCGCCAACACGTTGCGGAATTGCCAGGGATCGCTTTCGTCGATGTCCTCGGGGAAATGCTCCCAGCGGTCCTGCAAGGGCGTCCAGTCCGTGTAATGCGCCTCGACCGGACCAAGGTACGGGCGCTGCACCTCAAGGCAACGGGCATGGTCCATCTCGTCGGTCTC
>JAGRMT010000150.1:196-5267 GCA_020441125.1 Roseivivax sp. | reverse complement strand
CGCCCAGACCATGCCGGCCAGTACGGCGCTGGACACCTGCATCCCGGTCGCGTTCTGGTACGGCGCCAGGTCGCGCGTTTCCTCGTTGGACAGGCGCGAGCCGTACCACAGCGCGTTCTTGTCATGGCCGTAGATCAGCACACCCAACTCGTCGATACCCTCGACGATCTCATCCTCGGCCAGGATGTGGTGCCTGGTCTGCTGCCGTCCCGATCCGAACATTTCGTGCAGGCTGAGCACCGCGTCGTCAGAGGGATGGTAGGCGTAATGGCAGGTGGGGCGGAACTCGGGGTTCGCGCCCTGCCCCACGGTGTAATAGTCCGAGATCGAGATCGCCTCGTTATGCGTGACCAGAAAGCCGAATTGCGGCCCAGGCGTGGGGCACCACGTGTGCACCCGAGTGATCGCACCCGGCCGTTCCAGCCAGATCGCCGCCTGGCAGCCGGTATCGTAGCCGTGGCCGTTTTCGGGAAACCAGGTCTCGTGCGTGCCCCAGCCCAGTTCGGCCGGCTGGAAGCCTTCTGAGATGAAGCCCTCGACCGACCAGGTGTTCACGAAGGTGCCACGCGGGCGAGGCAGGCGGCGGGCCTGGGTATCGCGCTCGGCGATGTGTACGCCCTTGACGCCCAGCGACTGCATCAACCCGGCCCAGCCTTCGCGGGTGGCGGGCGGCGTGGCGTCGCGCCCGGTGTCGCGTGCGAGGGTCAGAAGCGCCTCTTTCACGAACCACGACACCATGCCGGGGTTGGCGCCGCAGCAGGACACGGCAGTCGGCCCGCCGGGGTTGCGGGCCTTTTCGTCGCGCACGGCCTGGCGCAGCGCATAGTTGGTGCGCGCGGCATTGTCCTTGGTGTCGAAGTAAAATCCGGCCCAGGGCTCGACCACCGTGTCGATGTAGAGCACGCCCAGTTCGCGGCACAGCTTCATGATGTCGAGTGACGAGGTATCGACCGACAGGTTGACGCAGAACCCCTTGCCCTGGTCGAACAGCCCGCCCAGCACACCGCGATAGTTATCGGGCGTCAGGGCGACTGGCAGGTGCTTCAGCTTGTGCTGGCGCAGGAAGTTGGAATGCCGGTGATCCGGTTCGATCACGATCAGCTGGTCGGCGTCATAGTCGAAATGGCGTTCGATCAGCGGCCAGGTGCCCTTGCCGATCGAACCGAAACCGATCAGCACGATAGGGCCGTCGATGCGGCCGTAAACCGGAAATTCCTGAGCCAATTGGGCCTCCTTGCCACTACGCGTGAAGCCGCAGCATAGCCCAGCGCACCGCAGCGTCAAAGGCCGCGGGCGGGATCAGCCATAGGTCTTTTTCTTCGACAGCGCGATCAGCCAATCCATCAACGCCATCATCACGCCCGAGACCACAAAGACGGCATGGATGATCACCAGCCAGGTCAGTTCGCGGTCGCCGAAGGTCGCTTCGGCGTTCTGCTGGCCGATTTCCATGAAGCGTTTCAGCAGGTGGATCCCCGAGATGGCGATGATAGAGGCGATCAGCTTCAGCTTCAGCCCGCCAAAGTCCACCGTGCCGATCCAGGCAGCGCGATCCTCAGAGCTGCCGGTATCCAGCTTGGACACGAAATTCTCATAGCCCGAGAACAGCACGATCAGCAGCAGGTTGGCGGCCAAGGTCAGGTCGATCAGCGTCAGCACGATCAGGATCGTCTTGTCGGCGGTCAGGGTCAGGACCTGCGGCACGTAATAGGCCAGCTCGCGCAGGAAGACGACCATCAGCATCGCCAGCGCCAGGGTCAGACCCAGGTACATCGGCGCCATCAGCCAGCGTGAGGCGAAAAGCCACCGTTCAAGCCCCAGTTCAACCGGATGAATGCGTTTGTCCATGTGCCTGCCCCGCTTCTGTTCGCGCGCCGACCATGCCGTAAGCCGCCGACAGGGGCGATGCGACGAATTTGTGATCAGGCTGGCGCTTGCCCGGTCAAAATTAAGAACATATCAAGAACATCATGCCTTTGACCCTGCAACAGAAACTCGCCATCCTGTCCGACGCCGCCCGGTATGACGCGTCTTGCGCGTCGTCGGGCACGGCGCGGCGGGATTCGCGCGACGGCAAGGGGCTTGGCTCGACCGAGGGGTCGGGGATCTGCCACGCCTACGCGCCGGACGGGCGCTGCATCAGCCTGCTGAAGATCCTGATGACGAATTTCTGCATCTACGATTGCGCCTATTGCGTGAACCGGGTGTCGTCGCAGGTGGAGCGGGCGCGCTTCACGCCTGAAGAGGTGGTCACCCTGACCATCGAGTTCTACCGGCGCAATTATATCGAGGGGCTGTTCCTGTCGTCAGGGATCGTGCAATCGCCCGACCGGACGATGGAGCAGATGGTCCAGATCGCCCGCACCCTGCGCGAGCGTGAGCAGTTTCGTGGCTACATCCATCTGAAGACGATCCCCGATGCGGCGCCCGAGTTGATCGACCAGGCCGGGCTTTACGCCGACCGGCTGTCGATCAATGTCGAGCTGCCGACCGATGCGTCGGTCGCTGCCTATGCGCCGGAAAAGAACCCCGGCACGATCCGGGGCGCGATGGACAAGGTGCGCGAGAAGCGTGCAGCGGCCAAGGAACGCGGGCATCGCGGTGCACGCCCGCCCCGATTTGCCCCGGCGGGGCAGTCAACACAGATGATCGTGGGCGCGGACGGGTCCAGCGACGCGACGATCCTTGGCCAGTCGACGCGCCTTTATGGCGATTTCGGGTTGAAGCGGGTGTATTACTCGGCCTTCTCGCCCATCCCCGACAGCTCGGCCAAGCTGCCGCTGATCCAGCCGCCGCTGGTGCGCGAGCATCGGCTTTACCAGGCCGACTGGCTGATGCGGTTCTACGATTTCACGGCGGCCGAAATCACCAGCGTCACGCCGGACGGGAACCTTGACCTTGATCTTGACCCCAAGCTGGCCTGGGCGCTGGCGCATCGGGCGCTGTTCCCGGTGAATGTGCAGCGCGCCGACAAGGCGCTGCTGCTGCGCGTGCCGGGGTTCGGGACAAAGACGGTGCAGCGCATCCTGTCCACGCGGCGGCAACGCACCCTGCGCTACGAGGACCTGCAACGCATGGGCGCGCTGATGACCAAGGCGCGGCCCTTCGTGACCTTGCAGGGCTGGACCCCCGGCGCGCTGACCGACAGCGCGGACCTTCGCGCCCGCTTCGCGCCGCCGCCGGAACAGCTGAGCCTGTTCTGATGCGGATCGACCTGCCCCGGATCGGCACTTGGGAGGCGTTCCGCACCGCCGCGCGCGGGGCCCTGTCCGAAGGGTTGCCGCCCGAGGACGTGCTGTGGGTATTCGACGGTGCGCCGCAAGCGGACCTGTTCGGCGATGCGCCTGTCCCGACCGGGGCTAGGTCGCCGGTGAACGTGCCGAAATCCTTCGTCTCCCTGGCGGAAACCGTCGTGTGGCATGCCGATCCAGAGCGGTTTGCCCGGCTCTACGCGTTGCTGTGGCGGTTGCGGGATCGTCCCGCCCTGATGGCGGACCGGTCCGACCCGGCGCTGGCGCGGCTGCGCGAGATGGAAAAGGGCGTGCGCCGCTGCGCGCACAAGATGAAGGCCTTTGTTCGGTTCCGCGATCTTGCGGGCGACGGGCCGCGCCGGAGGTTTGCCGCGTGGTTCGAACCGACGCACCACACCGTGGAACCGACGGCCCCGTTCTTCACCCGCCGCTTTGCCGACATGGACTGGCTGATCGCCACGCCCGACGTCACGGCGCGGTTCGAGGCGGGCGCGCTGAGCCTGGGCCCCGGACAGGCGCGCCCGGATCTGCCAGAGGACGGGGCCGAGGAGCTGTGGGGCACCTACTTCTGCAACATCTTCAACCCGGCGCGGTTGAAGGTGCAGGCGATGACGTCCGAGATGCCGCGCAAGTACTGGAAGAACCTGCCCGAGGCGCGGCACATCCCGGCGCTTATCGCCGGCGCCGAAAGCCGGGTGCGGGCGATGGCCGAAACCGCGCCGACCCTGCCGCCAGTCTGGGCCGAACGGGCCGCCACCCGACCGGCGCCGGTGCGTGCGGTTCCGGGCACCCTGGCCGAATTGCGCGCGATGGCGGCGGCGGAACCGCCCTTGCCGGGGCGTGGACGCATGGTTCTGGGCGAGGGCCCGGCGGGCGCCGTGCTGATGGTGGTGGGCGAGCAGCCGGGGAACGAGGAAGACATGGCAGGCCGGCCCTTCGTAGGCCCGGCGGGGCAGATTTTCGACCGCGTCGCGCAGGGGGTGGGGCTGGACCGGGGCCGCGCCTACGTCACGAATGCGGTGCAGCGCTTCAAGTTCCGCGAACGCGGCAAGCGGCGCCTGCACCAGCCGCCCAACCGCACCGAGATCGAGCACGGGCGCTGGTGGCTGGAGGCGGAAATCAAGTTGGTGCGGCCGCGGCTGATCCTGGCGATGGGCGCAACGGCGCTGCACAGCCTGACCGGGCAGCGCAATGGGCTGATGCAGCGGCGCGGACAGGTCGAGGACACGCCGCTGGGGCCGGTCTTTGTGACCGTGCATCCGTCTTTCCTGCTGCGACTGCCCGATGCGGCACGGCGCGCCGAGGAAATGGCGCTGTTCACCCAAGACCTGGCGGCGGTGGCGCGGCTGATGGACCGGCGCGCCGAATGACAAAGGCGGAAGCGAGGGGCGCTGCCCCTCGCGCTCCCCGGGGTATTTCGGGCAAGAAGAAGGGCAAGGTCACACATCCGGCGGGCGGCGTCCGAACGGCAAGGGACGGCACCAAAAGAAAAAGGCCCGGCGATTGGCCGGGCCTTTGCGATGGGTTCGCCGGAACGCTTAGTTCTGGGCGTAGTATTCGATCACCAGGTTCGGTTCCATGACCACCGGGTAGGGCACGTCGCCCAGGCCCGGGGTGCGGACGAAGGTGGCGGTCATCTTGGAGTGGTCGACCTCCAGGTAGTCGGGCACGTCACGCTCGGCCAGCTGGGCGGCTTCGAGCACGGTGGCCAGCTGCTTGGATTTCTCGCGGACCTCGATCACGTCGCCTTCCTTGACGCGATACGACGGGATGTTGACGCGCTTGCCATTGACCAGCACGTGGCCGTGGTTGACGAACTG
>JAGRMT010000150.1:0-175 GCA_020441125.1 Roseivivax sp. | reverse complement strand
CGAACTTGGCGCGGTAGACGACCGCGTCCAGGCGCCGTTCCAGCAGACCGATCAGCAGCTCGCCGGTGTCGCCGCGCAGACGCTCGGCATCCGAGAAGATGCGGCGGAACTGCTTTTCGGTCAGATCGCCGTAGTAGCCTTTCAGCTTCTGCTTGGCGCGCAGCTGAAGGCCGAA
>JAGRMT010000149.1 GCA_020441125.1 Roseivivax sp. | reverse complement strand
TCAAGGGCACCAAGGTGGACGGGGTTTATGACAAGGACCCGATGAAGCACGAGGACGCGGTGCGCTTCGACAAGGTCAGCTATGACGAATGCCTGGCCAAGCACCTGAAGGTGATGGACGCTTCGGCCATCGCCCTGGCGCGTGACAACAACCTGCCGATCATCGTCTTCAACCTGGATGCCGAGGGCGGGTTCCGTGGCATCCTGGCTGGGCAGGGCACCTATACTCTGGTTCAGAACTGACCGGCATCCGGCGGCAGCGCGCCGCATCCTGACAGCAGCGCCAGCCCATTGCGCTTGTGCCGGTGCAGAAGCGTTCTCAGGCGCGCGGCCTCGGGCATCGGGCGCACCGGGTTCAGCGCGCCGCGCGCCTGTTCCGCGCCCCGGCCGGACAGCGCGCCCGGTAACAGCGTTTCAGCCGGAACACCTTCGGCCAGCACAAGTTCATGCCGGGGCAGCAGCAGGTGGATGCTGTCGAATTTTCGCCGCCCGTTCAGAAAGCGCACCCCCGGCAACACGGTCAGCAGATGCGCCGGCACCAGAACCTCGGGCACACCGAACATCCGGTCGGCGATGGCCGAGGCGACCATCACGCGATGCTGCGCCGTCAGTTCCAGCGCCCGGCGCGGCAGTCCGGGCGCCAGCGCCCCCGGCCCGATGCGCACCGGCGGCAACCCACGCCCGGCAGGCCACGCCGCACGAAGCACCCGGTTGATCCGCGCCAGCCCGCGATCCACCGTTGCCACCCGGTCGCCCGGGCGCAACTGGTCGACCCGCTGGTACCCGCGTTCGGTCTCGATCAGCGTGGCGATGCCGAAGCAGACTGACGTGTTGGTGACGTTATAGGTGGCGGTATAGCCAGCCGCATTCGTGGTGACCGGAGCGATCAGTTCGATCGCGCGGATGGTCAGGTTGTCCAGCGCGCCGGAATTGCCCAGATCGCCCAGCAATACGTCGCCATTGACTGCCTGCACCACAAGCACATGCATCGGATGCACCACGCCGTTCAGATCGGTCACATTGGCCGAAAAACTGACCGACGCATCGACCTGTGCCATCGAGACGGAGCCGCCGCTGGTGGTATAGCTGATCCGGTCGCCGTTCCCCATTTCGTCGTCCCAGATCCGGCCATCGCCATTGGCGTCGAAATTGTCGACCGTGACCAGTTCGAGCCCATCGACGAAGGAAAGGTAGGTGCCGGCCAGCGAGGCGGCATTTTCCGTGTTCTGGTTGCTCTCGTCGATGTCGATGGCCGGAAAATTGCCAAGAAATATCATGTTGACGCTGATCGTCGGCATGGTTGGGCCCCGCGGATGGCGCGTTATCGCACTGAGGTGGTTAACAAACCGATGCGCTTCGCCGCCGGCGCGGGTGTCACGACACTATACATTGTGGGCGCGCTGGCTTAGACACGACGCCAAGCGAAAAGAATGCAGGCTGAGACCCACCATGTCAGATGACTTCGAACTCGACACCGACGACCTGAAACGCCGTATGGATGGCGCTATTGCGAACCTGCGCACGGAATTTGCCTCGCTGCGCACCGGGCGCGCCTCGGGCTCGATGCTGGAGCCGATCCATGTCGAGGCATACGGACAGATGACGCCGATCAACCAGCTGGGCACGATCAACGTTCCCGAGCCGCGCATGGTCACCATCAACGTCTGGGACCGGGGCATGGTCAGCAAGGTGGAGAAGGCGATCCGCGAATCCGGGCTGGGCATCAACCCCCAGATGAACGGCACCATCATCATGCTGCCGATCCCCGAACTGAACGAGGAACGCCGCCGCGAACTGACCAAGGTTGCCGGCCAATACGCCGAAAGCGCCCGCGTCGCCGTGCGCAACGTGCGCCGCGACGGCATGGACCAGATCAAGAAGGCCAAGGGCGACGGTCTGCCCGAGGACGACCAGAAATTCTGGGAATCCGAGGTTCAGGATCTGACGGACAAGTATATCGGCCTGGTCGACCAGACGCTGGAGTCCAAGCAGCAGGAAATCATGCAGGTCTGATCCTGCACCGAGGGGCTCGCCACGCATGGTGAAACCGATCCGCGAGACTGACGGCCCCAGGCACGTCGCCATCATCATGGATGGCAATGGCCGCTGGGCAACCCAGCGTGGCCGGCCGCGTCTGTTCGGCCACCATGCCGGTGCGCGCCGGGTGCGCGAAATCGTCGAGGCTTGCCCCGATGCCGGGGTCAAGTACCTGACGATCTTCGCTTTCTCGACCGAGAACTGGAAGCGCACGCAGGTCGAGGTGGCCGGGCTGATGAGCCTGTTCCGCCGCTACATCGCCAAGGAAACCCGCGCGCTGAAATCTGAAAACGTGCGTGTGCGCTTCATCGGCGACCGGATCCGGCTGGATCACAAGCTGGTCGCGCTGATGGACGAGCTGGAGCAATTCACCTCTACCTGCACCGGGGTCAACCTGACCATCGCGATCAACTACGGATCGCGCGACGAGGTGGCCCGCGCGGTCAAGCGGTTGGCGCAGGACGCCGCCGCCGGCCGGCTGGACCCAGACACGGTGAACGAGGAGACGCTGACGCGCTATCTCGACACCCACGTTCTGCCCGACCCGGACCTGGTGATCCGCACCTCGGGTGAGGCGCGCATTTCCAACTTCCTGCTGTGGCAGTCGGCCTATGCAGAGTACGAATTCGTCGACACGCTGTGGCCTGACTTCTCAGCCGAGGAGTTTACCCGGCTGGTCGAAGGCTATCGCGCCCGCGATCGCCGATTCGGAGCCGTGAAGGCATGAGCGGCGGCAAGTGGGACGATCTGACGGCCCGTCTGCTGTCGGCCGCCGTGATGGTGGCCGTGGGCGGCGCGGCGATTGCCGCGGGCGGTTGGGCCTTTGCCGTGCTCGTCTCTGTCGCCTCGGGGCTGATGATCTGGGAACTGGCGCGGATGCTGGCCCCCGGCACGCGCCTGGCGCAGCCGATGGGTGCGGTGATGGCACTATGCCTGCTGGCCAGCCCGGTGCTGCCGCTGGCGGCGGCGTTGCCGCTGGCACTGGTGCCGGCAGCCTGGGGGCTGTGGCAAAGCCCGGCGGACCGGCGGCTGTTCGGCGGCTACGGTGCGGTGATCGGCCTGGCCGGGCTGGGCCTGATCGTGATGCGCGACACCATGGGCCTCGGTTGGATCACGTGGCTGGTGGGCGTTGTCGTGGTCTCTGACGTGGCGGGGTATTTCGTCGGCCGGATCGTGGGCGGACCCAAGCTGTGGCCGCGCGTCAGCCCCAAGAAAACCTGGAGCGGCACCCTGGGCGGCTGGATCGGCGCTGCGCTGCTGGGCCTGGGTCTGGGCTCTGCGCTGGGGATCGGCCCGGCATTGGCGGTGCTGTCGGTCTTTGCCTGCATGGCCAGCCAGGCCGGCGACATCGCCGAAAGCGCGATCAAGCGCCACGCCGGCATCAAGGACAGCTCGAACCTGATCCCCGGTCACGGCGGGTTGCTGGACCGGTTTGACGGTCTGTTGGGTGCCGCGGTGTTTCTGGTGATCGCCGGGCTGATCTTCGGCTTCCCGGCGGTCGTCGCATGAAAAAGCTCTCGATCTTCGGCGCCACCGGCTCGATCGGGCAGAATACCATTGACCTGATCGCCCGCGACCGCGACGCCTATCAGGTGGTCGCCCTGACCGGCGGGCACAATGTCGAACAGCTGGCGCGCGACGCCATCGCGCTGAACGCCGCCGTGGCAGTAACGGCCCATGACGCCTGCTATCCCGCGTTGCAGGCCGCGCTTGCCGGCAGCGGCGTCGAGGCGGCGGCCGGGCAGGGCGCGCTGGTCGAGGCTGCTGACCGCCCGGCGGACTGGGTGATGTCGGCCATCGTCGGCGCTGCCGGGCTTGAGCCGGGCCTGCGGGCCTTGCAGCAAGGCGCCGCGCTGGCGCTGGCCAACAAGGAAAGCATGGTTTGCGCCGGGCCGCTGGTCATGGCCACCGCGCGCGCCCATGGCGGCCAGGTTCTGCCGGTCGACAGCGAACATTCCGCCGTGTTCCAGGCGCTTACGGGCGAACAGCTCGACGCGGTCGAACGGGTGATCATCACCGCATCGGGCGGCGCCTTCCGCGACTGGACGATCGAGCAGATGGCCCGGGCCACACCCGAACAGGCCGCCACGCATCCCAACTGGGACATGGGCCAGCGGATCACCATCGACAGCGCCTCGATGTTCAACAAGGCGCTTGAACTGATTGAAACGCATGAGTTTTTCGGCATAGAGCCGGCAAAGATCGAAACGGTCATTCACCCCGAGAGCCTGATCCACGCGCTGGTCGGGTTCCGCGACGGGGGGTTGATGGCGCATGTCGGCGTTCCCGACATGCGGCACGCCATCGGCTACGCGCTGCACTATCCCGAACGCCGCGCGCTGCCGGTAGAGCGGCTCGACCTGGCGCGCATCGGCAGCATGACCTTCCGCCCAGCCGACACCGAACGCTGGCCGGCGCTGCGACTGGCGCGTGAGGTGATGGAAGCCGGCGGGCTGGCAGGCGCGGCGTTCAACGCCGCCAAGGAACGTGCGCTCGATGCCTTCATCGACCGGCGTATCGGATTTCTCGACATGGCCCGCGTCGTCGAGGCGGTGCTCACGAAGCTCTCGCGCGAGCGTGGCCTTATTGATGCCGAAGTTACCCTTGATAACGTGCGGGGCGTGGACCATCTGGCCAGGGTAACGGCAGACGCTGTCATGGACACGGACAAAAGGCAGTACGAGTGGACATAGCATCCCTGATCCCGACATTCGGCAACGCCATCTGGACGGTTGTCGCCTTTATCGTTGCCTTGTCCGTGATCGTCGCCATCCACGAATACGGCCATTACATCGTCGGGCGCTGGTCAGGTATCCAGGCAGATGTCTTTTCATTGGGTTTCGGGCCGGTGTTGTGGTCGCGCGTCGACCGGCGCGGCACGCGTTGGCAGATCGCGGCGCTGCCGTTCGGCGGCTACGTCAAGTTTGCCGGCGATGCCAATGCCTCGGGCGGCGTGGACGAGGACGCCATGGCCCACATGGACGCCGAGGAACGCAGCCACACCATGCATGGCGCGCCGCTTTGGGCGCGTGCGGCAACGGTGGCGGCCGGACCGATATTCAACTTCGTGCTGTCGATCGCCATTTTCACCGGCATTTTCATGCTGCGCGGCACTGTGACAGAGCCGTTGACCGTGGGCGCGCTGCGCCCGCTGCCAGCGCAGCAAGACCTGATGGCAGGCGACGTGCTGCGCGGGATCGAGGGGCAGGCGCTGCCCAGCTTTGACGACCCGCAGGCGTTCGAGGCCTTCCTGAAGGCGCTGCCGGTTCAAGGTGCGCTGGACTATCAGATCGAGCGGGACGGCGCCGCGCTGACGGTCGCCGGGCCCTATCCCTATCCGCCGATTGCCACCCAGGTTGTGCCGCGTTCGGCCGCGATGGATGCCGGGATCGAGGCGGGCGACGTGATCGCCGCCATCGACGGCACCCCGATCCACGCCTTCGATCAGTTGCGGCAAGCGGTAGAAGGCTCGGACGGGCGCACGCTGAACCTGACCGTCTGGCGCGACGGCGCTGAAATGGCGATGGAGCTGACCCCGCGCCGTACCGACGAGCCGCAGGACGACAACACCTTCCGCACGGTCTACCGCATCGGCATCGCAGGCGGGCTGTTCTTTGACCCGGCCACCGGCACGGCCAGCCCGTGGGACGCCTTTACCGGCGGTGTCGCCCAGACCTGGGATATCACGGCCGGTTCGATTTCCGGGCTGTGGCACATGGCGACAGGGGCGATCAGCACCTGCAACCTGTCCGGTCCGCTCGGCATCGCCGAAACCTCGGGCGCGATGGCCAGCCAGGGTACCACCAGCTTCATCTGGTTCATCGCGGTGCTGTCCACCGCCGTGGGTCTGCTGAACCTGTTCCCGGTGCCGGTGCTGGATGGCGGGCATCTGGTTTTCTACGCTTACGAGGCAGTAGCGGGCCGTCCGCCCTCTGACGGGGCGTTGCGCGTGCTGATGTCGATCGGGCTGACGCTGGTCCTGGGTCTGATGGTGTTCGGCCTGACCAACGATTTGTTCTGCCCCTGAGCGGTTATGCCGCGCCGGCGGCGCGGTACTGCAAACCTGCCCAATTATGGCCATTTTACCCCTCTAGAGTGCTGGAACGAAGCACCAAGGGGATCGCATTATGGATACGATTCAGAGTGGATACAAAGGCGTTCGCCTGTTGATGAACCTCAACTGGGACCGGCTTCTGTACATCTGCACCATCGTTTTTGCCCTGTGGCTGGGGGCCTTCATCGGCTCGCTGCTGTAACCGCAACCACCCACCCGCGCAGAACCGTCTGAGCCCGGCTGTGTCACCGGATGCAACAGACATGTCGAAACCCGCCTTGTGCGGGTCTTGAGCCTTTTGACAACTGTGGACAATCCCGCTACGACCGATCCAATGGGATGTCTATGGAACAGGGTCATGGCCAAGGGTGAACGGGGGGCTCGGCCCCACTCGCGCACACGTGCGTTTGTTGGGGCAACTGCTATTGCCCTGGGTCTGGGACTATCCGCGCTGCCCGTGCAGGCGCCGGCACAGTCCTATCAGTTTTCTTCCGTTTCGGTGGAAGGCAATCAGCGGATCGAAACCGGAACGATTCTGACCTATGCCGGAATCGGCCGCGGTCAGGCGGTCTCGGCGGCCGAGCTGAACGACGCCTACCAGCGTATTCTGGGATCGGGCCTGTTCGAAACGGTCGAGATCGTGCCGCAGGGCTCTCGCCTGGTGATCAAGGTCGTGGAATATCCGACGATCAACCTGATCAACTTCGAGGGCAACGCCCGGCTGAAGGATGACGAGCTGTCGAAGATCGTCCAGTCGCAGTCGCGCCGCGTGTTCAGCCCGACCCTGGCCGAACAGGACGCCGCCCGCATCACCGAGGCTTATGCCCAGCAGGGCCGTGTCTCGGCCCGCGTCCAGCCGCGCGTCATCCGCCGGTCGGACAACCGTATCGACCTGATCTTCGAAGTGTTCGAGGGCGGTGTTGTCGAGGTGGAAAAGATCGGCTTTGCCGGCAACCGCGCCTATTCCGACGGCCGTCTGCGCCGCGCGATGGAAACCAAGCAGGCCGGCATCTTCCGCGCGCTCATCCGCTCGGACACCTTCATTGCCGACCGGATCGAGTTCGACAAGCAGGTGCTGCGCGACTTCTACCTGTCGCGCGGTTACGTCGACTTCCGCGTGCTGGGCGTCAACGCCGAGCTGACCGAGGAACGCGACGGCTACTTCGTGACCTTCAACGTCGAGGAGGGACAGCAGTTCCGCTTTGGCAATGTGACCGTCACCTCTGACCTGCCGGATGTCGATGCCGAGCAGTTCCAGAATGCGGTTCGCGTCCGCTCGGGCACCGTGTATTCGCCCAGCCATGTCGAGAACGAGATCACCCGGCTGGAGCGTCTGGCGCTGCGCGAGGGGCTGAATTTCGTCCGGGTCGACCCGCGCATCACCCGCAACGACCGGGATCTGACGCTGGACGTCGAACTGGTGCTGACGCGCGGCCAGCGCATCTTTGTCGAGCGGATCGACATCGAGGGCAACACCACCACGCTGGACCAGGTGATCCGCCGCCAGTTTACTTCGGCAGAGGGCGACCCGTTCAACCCCCGCCAGATCCGCGAAAGCGCAGAGCGTATCCGCGCCCTGGGCTTCTTCGGCGATACGCAGGTCGAGGCCCGCGAGGGTTCCAGCCCGCAGCAGGTGGTGGTCGACGTCAACGTCGAGGAACAGCCGACCGGCAGCCTGGCCTTTGGCGCAACCTACTCGTCGGGTTCGGGCTTCGGTGCCAACATCGAGTTCTCCGAACGCAACTTCCTGGGTCGCGGCCAGCAACTGACGCTGGGCGTTTCGACCACATCGTCGAACCGCCGCTACAACTTCCGCTTCTACGAACCGGCCTTCCTGGGCCGCGAGGTCGGCTTTGGCGTCAACCTGAACTATACCGAAACCGATAACGAGAACGCGCAGTACGACACCGCCAGCGGTGAATTCAGCCCGTCCTTCTCGTTCCCGCTGTCGGAAAACGGCCGCATGTCGCTGCGCTACACCGCAGATTATTCCGACATCATCCGGCTTGATCCCTCGGTCGGCTCTCTGATCACCGCCGAGGCCGCGCTTGGCGCGGTGTGGAAGCAGTCACTGGGCTATACCTACAGCTTTGACACCCGCCGCACCGGTCTGAACCCGAATGCGGGCGTGCTGTTCGAATTCGGCCAGGACTACGGCGTCGACGACAGTAGCAACTCGTTCGTGCGCTCCACCGTCAAGGCGGTGGCACAGACCAAGGTGATGAACGAGGAAGTGACCCTGAGGGCCGCGCTGGAAGGCGGCGCGCTCAGCTATTCGGGCAATGCCAGCCGTATCACAGACCGCTTCCTTCTGGGCCCCAAGACGCTGCGCGGCTTCGATTTCGCCGGCTTCGGCCCGCGCGAAGTCAACACCACAACCGGCGTCGACGATGCCCTGGGCGGCAATTACTACGCCGTGGCGCGGTTCGAGGCGGAATTCCCGCTGCCGCTGCCCGAGGAATACGGCATCTCCGGCGGTCTGTTCTACGATGTCGGCTCGCTCTGGGGGCTGGACGTGACCAACGCCGATACGTTGTACCAGGATTTCACGCCGCGCCACGTGATCGGCGCTTCGGTCTTCTGGAACACCGCGCTTGGGCCCTTGCGCTTCAACTTCAGCCACGCGCTGGAGAAGGAGAAATACGACAAGGAAAGCAGCTTCGACCTGACCATCTCGACGAAGTTCTAAGGAAGCGACGATGCTGCGCCCCATTGCTGTGATCCTGGCGCTGACCCTGGCCGGCGCCGGCACACTCGGGGCGCAGGAACTTCAGCGTGGGGTGCTGCAAAGCCCGATCCTGACGATCGAGCCAGAACGGCTGTTCGCGCAAAGCGCCTATGGCAATCGCGTCGCCGCCGAGCTGGAAGCAGAGGGCGCGGCCATCGCCGCCGAGAACCGCCAGATCGAAACCTCGCTGATCGCCGAGGAACGCGCGCTGACAGAAAAGCGCACCACTCTGCCCGCGGCCGAATTCCGGGCGCTGGCCGATGCCTTTGACGAAAAGGTCCAACGCCTGCGCCGCGAGCAGGACGCCAAGGCCCGCGCCTTGGGCGCCAAGTCCGACGACTTGCGCCGCGCCTTCCTGAACGCTGCCCAGCCGATCCTGGCCGGGATGATGCGCGACGCCAATGCCGCGATGATCATAGAACGGCGCGCCGTCTTCCTGTCTGCCGACGTGATCGACATCACCGACGAGGCGATCGCCCGCATCGACGCCGCCATCGGCGATGGTGCATCGCTGGAGGGCGGATCGGTGGCCAACCCGGCCTTGCCCGCAGACGGTGCGGTTGATAACCAGACGCAACAATCGGCGCCGGTGCCGCAGCCCGCGCCAGACCCGCAGCCGCAACAAGAACAGAAGTAGGGAAAACAGGGCATGAGCGACACGCTGCTGACCGCGGACATCCAGCTGATCCAGCGGATCCTGCCGCACCGCTATCCGTTTCTGCTGGTCGACAAGGTGGTCGACATCAACGGCACGCAATCGGCCCGCGGGATCAAGAACGTCACCATGAACGAGCCGCATTTCCAGGGCCACTTCCCGGGCACACCGATCATGCCGGGCGTAACCATCATCGAGGCGATGGCCCAGACCGCCGCCGTGATGGTTGGCACCGCGCTGGACCTGGCCGACAAGGAGATGCTGATCTATTTCATGGCCATCGACGCCTGCAAGTTCCGCCGCAAGGTGATCCCGGGCGACGTGCTGGAAATGAACCTGACCACGCTGCGCGGCAAGCCGGGCGGCAAGGTCTGGAAATTCGCCGGCCGCGCCACGGTTGAGGGCGATCTGGCCGCCGAGGCCGAGTTCTCGGCCATGATGGACCTGCCCAAAGCATGACCCTGGCCGCGATCATCCACCCCAGCGCCATCGTCGAGGATGGCGCACGCATGGGCGCGGGCTGCTATGTCGGCCCGTTCTGCCATGTCGGCCCAGAGGTCGAACTGGGCGAGAATGTCGTGCTGAAAAGCCATGTTGTCGTCACCGGTAACACCAGCATCGGCGACGGCACGGTGATCTTTCCCTTCGCGGTGATCGGCGAGATCCCCCAGGATCTGAAGTTCAAGGGCGAGAAGACCCGGCTGGAAATCGGCAAGCGCAACCGGATCCGCGAACATGTCACGATGAACGCCGGCACCGAGGGCGGCGGCGGCATCACCCGCGTCGGGGATGACGGGCTGTTCATGGCCGGCTGCCATGTCGCGCATGACGTGGTGATCGGCAACCGGGTGATCCTGGTCAACAACTCGGCTATCGCCGGGCATTGCGTGATCGAGGATGACGTCTTGGTCGGCGGTCTGTGCGGTGTGCACCAGTTCGTGCGCATCGGGCGCGGCGCGATCATCGGCGCGGTGACCATGGTCACCAACGATGTCATTCCCTACGGTCTGGTGCAGGCGCCGCGCGGGCAGCTGGACGGGCTGAACCTGGTCGGGCTGAAGCGTCGCGGCGTCGCGCGTGAGGATATCACCGCGCTTCGGGCCGCGTTCCAGATGCTGGCGCAAGGCGAGGGCACCTTCCATCAGCGCGCCGAACGCCTGGCCGAGGAAACCGGATCGGAATACGTCCGTCAGATCACCGATTTCATCCTGGGCGACAGCGACCGGTCGTTCCTGACCCCGGGCTGAGCGCCGTGCTGGCGCTGATCGCAGGGCAGGGCGCCTTGCCCCTGGCTGTGGCGCGCGCGCAGGACGTGCCGCCCTTGGTCTGGGCGCTTGAGGGGTTTGCCCCGGACGGGCTGACCCCCGACGCCGAATTTCGCCTGGAAACCCTGGGCAGCGCGCTGGCGGCACTGAAGGCACGCGGCGTGACGCAGGTTTGCCTGTGCGGACGCATTCGCCGGCCGCAGATCGACCCCGCCCGTATCGACGCCGCCACGGCGCCGCTGGTGCCACGCCTGGCGCAGGCGCTGGCGTTGGGCGATGACGGCGCGCTGCGCATCGTCATCGCCCTGTTCGAAGAGGCGGGCATGGCGGTTCTAGCCGCGCATGAGGCGGCCCCGGGCCTGCTGCCGCCTGCCGGCGTTCCAACCCGCGCCGCGCCTGGCGCCGGGGCCGAAGCCGCCGCTGCCTGGGGCGACCGTGCAATAGCTGCAATGGGCGCCGGAGACCTGGGTCAGGCCGCGATCGTCACAGCAGAGGGCATCGCCGCGACCGAGACCGACGCCGGAACCGACGCCCTGATCGCCGGTCACTCTGGCGCCGGTTGGCTCTACAAGGCGCCCAAGCCCGATCAGGACCGCCGCGCCGACCTGCCCACAATCGGCCCCGAGACCGCACGCCGTGTCGTGGACGCGGGCCTGGAGGGTATCATTGTCGAAGCGGGCGGCGTCATGGTGCTGGACCTGCCGCAGGTGATTGAAACGCTGGATGCCGCAGGCCGGGTTCTGTGGGTGCGAGAGCGGAGGGGCTGATGCGGGTGTTCATCGTGGCCGGAGAGCCTTCGGGCGACAGGCTGGGCGCGGCGCTGATGGCGGGGCTGCGCAAGAAGGCGGGCGCGGTCGAGTTTCGCGGCATTGGCGGCGACAAGATGCTGGCCGAAGGGCTGGAAAGCCTGTTTCCCATGGACGAGATCTCGATCATGGGGATCACTGAAATTCTAAGCCAGTACAGCCAGTTGAAGGCGCGCATCCGTCAGACTGCCGAAGCCGTGATCGCGATGCGCCCCGATGTGCTGATCACCGTCGATCTGCCCGAATTTTCCTTGCGGGTGGCACGGCTGGTCAAGGCTGCCAGCGATATCCGCACCGTGCATTACGTTGCGCCCACCGTCTGGGCCTGGCGGCCGGGCCGGGCGCGCAAGATGGCCGCCCATATCGACCAGGTGCTGGCGCTGTTCCCGTTTGAACCGCCCTACATGGAGGCCGAGGGGATGCGCTGCGATTTCGTCGGCCATCCGGTTACAACAGAAACACAGGCCGATGCCGATGCCGTGACCGCCTTCCGGATGCGCCACGGCGTGGGCGATGCGCCGCTCATGCTGATCCTCCCGGGCTCGCGCCGGGGCGAGGTATCGCGGCTGGCGCCGATCTTCGGGCAGGTGGCGGGCAGGCTTGCGGCCACGGTGCCCGGTCTGCGTTTTGCCCTGGTTGCGGCGGCGCCCGTGGCCGAAGCCGTCGAAGAGGAGGTGGCGGACTGGCCAGTGCGCCCGTTGATCGTCGATCCGCGCGGGCTGACCCCGGCCGCCTTCGCCGCCGAAAAGCGTGCCGCCTTTGCCGCCGCCGACGTGGCGCTGGCCGCCTCGGGAACCGTTTCGCTGGAACTGGCGGCGGCGGATACGCCGATGGTCATCGCCTATGACATGAATTGGCTGTCGCGCCAGGTGATCGGGCGGATGTTGCGCGTCGATACCGTGACGCTCGTCAACCTGGTCGCCGAAAGCCGCACGGTGCCCGAATTCATTGGCGCGCGCTGCCGGCCCGAACTGATCGCCCCCGCGGTGGCGCAGGTGCTGGCCAACCCGCAGGCCCAGTCCGAGGCGATGCGCCTGACTATGGATCGACTTGGCGCCGGCGGACCGCCGCCGGGCGAACGCGCCGCCGAGGCGGTGCTGGACGGTCTGGCGCAGGGCAAGACCCGGCACTGATCCTCAGCGGTCGTTCAGACCCTTGCCGGCATGGATGCTGGGCGCCGCCTTGTCGATGCGGGCGTGGCGAGTGGCGGGCTGCTTGGCCATCGACACGTGCATGATCCAGCTGCGCCGCCGCCCCGGAGTCAACGCCTCGAAGGCGTCGCGCAGCGATGCGTCCCCGGCCAGCCGCTCGGCCAGTTCGGGGGGCATGTCCAGATCGTCCTTGGGCAGGGTCAGCTTGCGGCCCAGCCGTTCGTTCTCTATCGCCTCGTGCAGATAGGCCAGGATCGTCGGACGCAGCGCGGCGATCTGGGCCACATCGGCCACCTCGATCACCCGCCCGGCGCGCGAGTTATCGCCCGGGAGCCGCAGGATGCCCGCGGGATCGCTCAGCAGCGCGCCCTTGAAGAAACTCAGCACGCAGCGGTCCTTGAACCCGGCGGCCAGGCCGATATTGCCGCCATGGGCAGTATAGCAGGGGCCGCGCCACTTGAATTCCTCGCCCAGGCCGGCCTCCAGCAGGATCGCGCGCAGCGCCGAAAGCTCGGCCTGCCAGCGCCCCGGGCGGGCGTAGAACGCTTCGATCCTCGGATCGGGCGCGGGGCTGGTTGCGGGCTGGTCGGTCACGGTTTGGCCTTTGCTGCTGGCAACACAGTCTGGCGTGGCGGGGCGTGGCCTGTCCAGCGTCCCGTCAACGCCGCCGCCGCCGCCCGCCCTGGCGGTCACCCCCGGCGTTGAAGCTGACATCGGGCAGCTGAACCAGTTGCGACAGTTCGGGGAACGGATCGCTGGCATGGGGGATCGCGTTGGCGGCTACGAAATGCTCTTGGAAACGCGGTTCGATCGCGGTTTCCACCTTGGTAATCTGGCGCACCAGCCGCTCTACCTCGGCGCGGGCGCCGACGTTGCACAACGCAATGCGCGCCCCGGTGCCGGCAGCGTTGCCGGCGCTGGTCACCTGGTCCAGCGGCACGTCGGGGATCATCCCCAGCACCATCGCGTGCAGCGGCGAGATATGTGCGCCGAATGCGCCGGCCAGCACCACCCGGTCGACCTTGTCGACGCCCATCTCGTCCATCAGCAGCCGCGCCCCGGCATAAAGCGCAGACTTGGCCAGCTGGATCGCGCGGATGTCGCCCTGGGTAACGGTGATGCGCGGCCCGCCCTCGGCGCTGCCGTCGTGGACGAGATAGGCATGGGTGCGCCCCTCGGCCTGGCAACGCTCGGTTCCGGTCTGTTCGGCCGAACCGATCAGGCCCGAGCGGTCCAGAAGCCCGGCGATCCGCATTTCGGCCACCGCCTCGATGATGCCCGAACCGCAGATGCCGGTGATACCGGTGGCCGCCGTTGCCTCGGCAAAGCCGGGCTCGTTCGACCAGAGCTCGCAGCCGATGACGCGGAAGCGCGGTTCCTTGGTTTCGGGGTCGATGCGGATCGCCTCGATTGCGCCCGGCGCGGCACGTTGGCCAGAGCTGATCTGCGCGCCTTCAAACGCCGGCCCGGTGGGCGAGGAGCAGGCCAGGACCCGCGTGGTATTGCCCAGCAGGATCTCGGCATTGGTGCCGACATCGACCACCAACGACAGCTCTTCACGCTTGCCGGGTTCCTCGGACAGGGCGACCGCCGCCGCGTCGGCGCCGACATGGCCGGCGATACAGGGCAGGACGTAAACCTGTGCCGTGGCCGGCAGCGAGGCCAGCCCCAGCTCGCGCGCCGAGAGCGACACGCTGTCGGATGTGGCCAGCGCGAAGGGCGCCTGGCCCAGTTCCACCGGGTCGATCCCCAACAGCAGGTGGTGCATGACCGGGTTGCACACGAACACCAGCTCAAGGATCAGCGCCGGGTCGATCTGCGCCTCGCGCGCGATCTCGGCCGCCAGTGCGTCCAACGCCTCGCGCACCGCCCGGGTCATCTCGAGCGAGCCGCCCGGGTTCATCATCGCGTAGGAGACGCGGCTCATCAGATCCTCGCCAAAGCGGATCTGCGGGTTCATGATCCCCGAGGAAGCGACGACCTGTCCGGTCTCCAGGTTTGTCAGATGCGCCGCGATGGTGGTCGACCCAAGGTCGATCGCCAGGCCGAACACGCCGCCCTCGTGCAGACCGGGCCATAGCGCCACCAGGCGCGGAACCTCGGCATCATGCGGCTTGTGCAGCGCCAGAGTGGTCTTCCAGCCGCCCTTGCGCAGCACCGGCTGAAGCGAGGCGAGAACCGCGACATCGGCCTTGATCGCGGGGATGTCCCATTGCGCCGCCAGCGCGCGCTTGATCCGTTCGAGATCGCCCGTCGGCTCGTGCATGTCGGGTTCTTCGACCTCGACATAAAACGGGCGGGTGGCCGGATCCATCTGGATCGGCCGGGCCGAAGCCGCCTTGCGCACCACCTGCCGGTGCACCTGGCTTTCGGGGGGGACGTCGATCACCACGTCGCCCTGTACCGTGGCCTGGCAGCCCAGCCGCCGGCCGGATTTCAGCCCGCGCACGCGGTCGTACCGCTCTTCCACCGCGTTCCAGTCAGAAAGCGCGCCTTCTGCCACGGTGACCCCGTGTTTGGGAAACTCGCCGTACGACGGGGTGATCTGGCACTTCGAACAGATGCCGCGTCCGCCGCAGACGGAATCGAGATCGACGCCAAGTTGCCGCGCCGCGGTCAGCACCGGGGTGCCGCGTGCAAAACGTCCGCGCTTGCCCGAAGGCGTGAAGATCACCAGTGCGTCGTTCGTCATGTCCTGCCTGTCCTGCCGTGATTGGGCGCACCATAGCGCGCAAGACGGGAAGGAAAAGGCAGGTTGCGCCGTTCCGAAGGCGAAATGAGACCTGCCGCGCCGAGGCGGGCTTTTTCAGCGCGTCCAAGGCGGCCGGCGGATATGGATGGCATGCAAAAGGTTCGGGGGGCGCTGCCCCCCGTCCGCGCCTGCGCGCGGCCTCCCCCCGGAGTATTTCGGCAAAAGAGAAGACCAGGGGGACGGCGCGGCATGGACGCCGTGTCCGAACGGACAAGGACGCCGCAAGTGCAAAAGCGCGTGGCGACCGGCAGTTATTCCTGTGCCAGCCAGCGCAGGATCTCGCCCCGGTCGCCATCGAGATCGGGGGCCGGTGCGCGCGTGGTGGGATCGGTCATGTCGGTGATCTTGATCGGGTTGCCGGCGGCCTTGAAAGCCTGGCGGCCGCTCTTGTCGAGCACGTCGACCACCATGTTGCGCGCCACGATCTGCGGGTCCTTGAGCACCTGCGCGACGTTCTGGATCGGGCCGGTGGGGATGCCCGCGGCCTTGAGCTTCTCGATCCAGAAGGTGCGGGTGTTGCCCAGCGTAACCGCCTCGATCAGCCGTTTGAGCAGGCGCGCGTTCTCGCATCGTTTGGGATTGGTGCGGAAGCGCGGATCGTCGGCCAGGGGAAGTTCGAGTGCGAGGCACAACTTCTCGAACAGGGTGTCGTTGCCGGCTGCGATGACGAACAGCCCGTCGGAGGCGTGGAACGTCTCGAACGGGGTGATGGACGGATGGCGTGCGCCCGACGGACCCGGCGGCGTGCCGGTGGTGGTGGTCAGGGCGATGGCATGTTCGAGGATCGCCAGCTGGCTGTCGAGCATGGCCACGTCGATTTTGCGGCCAATGCCGGTGCGCACCAGGTCGTAAAGTGCCGCCAGAACGCCCTGGGTGAGGAACATGCCGGCGACAATGTCGCCGATCGAAGCGCCGACGCGCACCGGATCGCGGTCCTTCTCGCCGGTGATGGACATCACCCCGCCGCGCGCCTGCACCACCATGTCATAGGCCGGGCGCTTGGCATCGGGGCCGGTGTGGCCAAAGCCGGACACCGCGCCGTAGATCAGCCGCGGGTGGCGCTTGTGCAGCACGTCCCAGCCATAGCCGAGCTTTTCCATTACGCCCGGGCGGTAATTCTCCAGCAGGATGTCGGCGCGGGTCAGCAGCCTGTCGAATATGGCGCGATCTTCATCCTTCTTCAGGTCGAGTGCGATCGACTTCTTGCCGTGGTTGATGGCTGCGAAATAGGCCGAACGGCCGTCCTTGAACGGCGGGAAGGCGCGGGTGTCGTCGCCGCTGCCGGGGCGTTCGACCTTGATCACGCGCGCGCCAAGGTCTGACAGCGTCATCGAACAGAACGGGCCTGCCAGAACATGTGTCAGGTCCAGCACCGTCAGACCGGCAAGGGGTTGGGACATCGGGAATTCTCCTCTTGGCTCGCCATGCCTTACCGTGCTGCTACGACCAACCGGTAAACGCAAGGGCGCACCCGCGAACGGCCCGGATTTCCGTGGCGCATCGCCTGTGCCTGCAGCGCAGAGGTACTTTTCATGCCGATCAGGTGCGATTGCGCGCGTGACGTGCCGGCTTTGATGCGGCGTTCACGCTTGGCCTTTGCCGCGGGACAGGCGCGTGATGACGGCCGCCGCAAGGATTGCCGCGGTGACCTGCGGCCCGTAACCCGCGAACCCAGCGGCCAGGACCGCGACGGTTGCCAAGGGCAAGACGGCCATTCGAACGCCAAGGCTGTGCCAGATGTCCCGGATCACGAACAACGCCACGAGAAACAGTGCGACCGGCAGGTTGAGATACAAAACGGCTGTCGCACTGTCGATCTGGGAATGATGCGTCAGCAGGTCGAACCATGCACCCAAACCGGCAGCGACAAGTGCGCCCCCGGCGAACACGAAGAATTGGCCGTATCCCCACAGCAAGGCACGAGGCAGGTCCGAGGTTGTCAGATGGTCTTCGGGCTGGAAATACAGCCACCAGAGGCTGACCACGATGACAAAGCCCGACAGCGCTGTCCGATCAGTCCCGGCTCGGCGTGGCCGTCGTATAGCGTGCCGAGCATCATGGATACCGAAAGAAGCACCTCTCCCAGGATGATGAAGGTCAGAAGACCGTAGCGTTCGATCATGTGATGACGGTGCCATGGCGTCGGGCTGCCGCGCTCGGCCACGACCGGAACAGCGAATTCGACGAGGTATATGGCCAACCCGGTAGCCAGAAAAACCGTCGCGTCGTACTTTGGAATTATGAAAAAGAATACCCACCAAAGGCTTTGCGTCAGGGTGATGCCGACGGCATAGGTCAACGCGGTTCGCCGCAGGCGTCCGGTCGACGCCGCTGCCGCGCGAAGCCACAGCCCGACCATGCCGAACCGCATTATGGTCCAACCGATCACACCGTTGAACAGCCCTTCTCTGACGAGGATCGACTCGGCGCCGGCCGTGAACACCGGAAAGCCCAGCATGATGACAAACGTCAGGACCCGATGCACCGGATCGTCGTTGTCAAAGGCCGATGAATACCAGGCATGGTTCATCCAGGCCCACCAGATGCCAACGAAAACAAACAGGAAATTCGGCAGGTACTGCAGACCGTGCGCTTCGCTGATGGCATGGTGGAATGCGGCGGTTGTCGCGGCGATGCCAATGACTGCGACCAGGTCGAAGAACAGTTCCAGCTGCGTCGCTGCGCGATGGCTTTCGTTGGGATTGCGTGGGCGGATCCCAAGGGCAGAGAACATGATTGATACTTACACTAAGTCATTGGCGGTGCAGCTACGGCGTTCGTTTACGCGCTCTGGCGCAACGCAAAATTGGGGTTTCCCCCATTTTGCATCCATGCAATAGGGAAGCGCCAACCGAACCCCTCCCAAGGAGATCCCCCATGGAGATTCGCGAGGCTCTGACCTTCGATGACGTTCTTCTGGTTCCAGCGGCCTCTGGCGTGTTGCCGTCCACGGCGGACACGCGCACCCGCGTCACCCGGTCTATCAAGATGAACATCCCGCTGCTGAGCTCGGCCATGGACACGGTGACCGAAAGCCGGATGGCCATCACCATGGCGCAGGCCGGCGGCATCGGGGTGATCCACAAGAACCTGACCGTCGAACAGCAGGCGCGCGAAGTGCGGCGCGTCAAGCGGTTTGAATCCGGCATCGTCTACAATCCGGTGACGCTGCGCGCCAACCAGACCCTGGCGGATGCCAAGGTGCTGGTCGAGCGCTACAATTTCACCGGCTTCCCGGTGGTGGACGAGAACAATCGCGTGGTCGGCATCCTGACCAACCGCGACATGCGCTTTGCCACTTCGGACGACACGCCGGTGCATGTGATGATGACCTCGGACAACCTGGCGATGCTGGCAGAGCCGGCCGACCTGGAAGAGGCCAAGTCGCTGATGAAGGCGCGGCGGATCGAGAAGCTGTTGGTGCATGACGGCAAGGGCAAGCTGACGGGCCTGCTGACCCTGAAAGACACCGAGATGGCGGTGCTGAACCCGACCGCCTGCAAGGACGAGCTGGGCCGGTTGCGCGTCGCCGCCGCCACCTCGGTTGGCGATGCCGGGTTCGAGCGGACCGAGGCGCTGGTCAAGGCCGGGGTGGATATCGTGGTGGTGGACACTGCGCATGGCCATTCCGACGGGGTGATCGCCGCGGTCCGGCGTGCCAAGGCGCTGTCGAACCACGTGCAGGTGATTGCCGGCAACGTCGCCACGGCGGCGGCGACACAGGCACTGATCGAGGCCGGCGCCGACGCGGTGAAGGTCGGCATCGGGCCCGGCAGCATCTGCACCACGCGGATGGTGGCGGGCGTTGGCGTGCCGCAGCTGACCGCGATCATGGATTGCGCCCGCGCCGCCGGTGACGTGCCGGTGATCGCCGACGGCGGGATCAAGTTCTCGGGCGATTTCGCCAAGGCGATTGCCGCCGGGGCGTCCTGCGCGATGGTCGGCAGCATGATCGCCGGCACCGACGAGGCGCCGGGCGAGGTGATCCTGTACCAGGGCCGGTCGTTCAAGTCCTACCGCGGCATGGGCTCGCTGGGCGCGATGGCGCGCGGTTCGGCCGACCGGTATTTCCAGAAGGATGCCGCCTCGGACAAGCTGGTGCCCGAAGGGATCGAGGGGCAGGTGCCGTACAAGGGCCCGGCCTCGGCCGTCATCCACCAGCTGGTGGGCGGTCTGCGCGCCGCGATGGGCTATACCGGCTGCGCCAATGTCGAGCAGATGCGCCACAACTGCCAGTTCGTGCGCATCACCAACGCCGGGCTGAGCGAAAGCCACGTCCACGACGTGCAGATCACGCGCGAGTCGCCCAACTACCGGATCGGCTGAGATGGCGGTGACCACTCAGCAGGTCGGCGGCACGCAGGTTTCCTGCCTGCGTGATGGCGGCATGGTCTTTGGCGACAAGGTCTTTGCCGCGCTTGACACCGAAACACGCGCGGCGCGGCTGGCTGCGGCGGGGCTGGATGCGGTCAGGACCGACTTCAACGCCTATGTGCTGCGCCATGCCGATGGCTCGGTCGATCTTGTCGATACCGGCTGCGGCACGCAGTTCGGCGATCAGGGCGGCGCACTGACCGGCGCGCTGGCGGAAATGGGAATCGCGCCCGAAACCGTTGACCGCATCCTGTTCACCCACCTGCACGGCGACCATGCCGGCGGCGCGCTGAACGGGCAGGGCGCGGCCTTCCCCAACGCCGAGATTGTTCTGCACTCCGCCGAGGCGGCGCACTGGCGCGGCCAGGACAAGCCCGGCGGTCAGGTGCTGGCTGTCTACGACCGGGTGCGCCTGGTCGAGGACGGCGCCGACCTGGGCCACGGCATTCGCCTGTGGCACCTGCCGGGGCATACGCCGGGGCATTGCGGGCTGCGCATCGGGTCCAATTTGGTGCTGGTCGGTGACATCGTCCATTCCGAAGCGCTGCAATTGCCGCAGCCAGCGCTGCGCCCGATGTTCGACGTCGATCCGGCACAGGCGGCCGCAAGCTGCACCGCCGCGCTGACCGAAATCGCCGACGGTGGCTTGGTCTGGTCTGGCAGTCACATGCTGGGCCCGGACAAGTTCGCCCGCCTGGTGCGCGACGGGGCCGGGTTCCGCCGGCAGCCGGTCTGACGCCGTGACCCCCGCTGCCCGACACCAGGCCGCGATCGAGGTGCTGGATGCCATCCAGCGCGGCGACGCAGCGGAGCAGGCGCTGCTCGGTTGGGCACGGGGCGCGCGCTATGCCGGCTCCAAGGACCGCGCCGCCGTGCGCGATGTGGTCTTCGACGTGTTGCGCGCGCGCCGAAGCTGCGCCGCGCTGGGTGGCGGCCAGACGGGCCGGGCGCTGGTGCTGGGTCTGCTGCGGCTGGGTGGCCGCGATCCGTCTGAAATCTTTACCGGCACTGGCCACGCTCCTGCACCGCTGAGCGCGGACGAGGCGCTGGCGCGCGCAGGTGCCGCGACGCAGCCGGATGTGCCAGAGTTCCTGGAAAATGCGCTGCGTGACAGCCTGGGCGACGGATTCGACGCCTATTGCGAGGCGCTGCGCCACCGAGCGCCGGTGTTCCTGCGGGTCAACGCTTTGAAGGCCACGCCACAACAGGCGCTGGACACGCTGGCGCTCGACAGCATCCTTGCCGAACCGCATCCCACCGTGCCCGGCGCGTTGCGCGTGACCGAGGGCGAACGCCGCCTGTCGTCCAGCGCGGCCTATCGCGACGGGCTTGTCGAATTGCAGGATGCATCGAGCCAGGCGGTGATCGCGGCGCTGCCGCTGAAGGCGGGCATGTCGGCGCTGGATTATTGCGCTGGTGGCGGCGGCAAGGCTTTGGCCATGGCCGCGGTCACACGCGCGCCGGTCACCGCGCATGATGCCTTTGCCCGGCGCATGGCTGACCTGCCCGAGCGCGCCCGCCGGGCCGAGGCCCGGGTGGTGATCGCCGACCAGCCCCGCGGTGCGTTCGACCTGGTGCTTTGCGATGTGCCCTGCACCGGCAGCGGCACCTGGCGGCGCGCGCCCGACGGCAAGTGGCGGCTGACGCACGGGGACCTGGCCAGCCTGCTTGAGACGCAACAGCAGATCCTGCACCGCGCCGCCGCGCTGACCGCCCCTGAGGGCACCCTGGCGCTGGTGACCTGCTCGGTGCTGAGGGCCGAGAACGAGGACGCGGCCCAGCGTTTCGTCGCCGCCCATCCCGAATGGCGGCAGACCGCAACCCAGCGCTCTGTGCCCTCGGCGCTGGGTGACGGGTTTTTCCTCGCCATGTTCCGGCGGCGTTAACGACCTGTTTACATGCTATGGTTGAGTGTGGTGAAATGCTCTGACCGGTGCCGCCGGTTGTTCACCCTGCCAATAACCATAGCGCGTATCCGTGACAGACACTGCCGCCAGCTTTCCGCCTGACCGCATCGCCCGCACGCAGTTCCGTCTGCGTTGGCTCGTCCTTCTGGCCAGCATGGCCCTGCTGTCGGCCCAGGCCGCTGATACACCCTTGGCCACAGCACTCTTAGGCTTTGGTTTAACGGCACTTTTCGTTGCCCTCATTGGTGCTGGCGTCCGCCTTGTGGCGCGCCGGATGTCGCGCGGCACGCTGGATGTGGTCACGGATTTTCTGCGGCACGATCCCGCTATCTGCGTCATCACCGATGATGAAGGGTTGATTCTGGCCGCCAACGATGCCGGTCGCAGCCGTATCGACCAGTCGAATGACACAACCCTAGGTTCAGCGCTGCGCTATGTGATCGCGGATCCCGGAGCGATTCTTCTTCGTGTGCGCCGTGACCTGGAACAGGCCGACATCGCCGAGACAGAAGTCGTTCTGGCCGGCCGGCCAGGGCGCATCATCGCCCACCGTCTGGGTCCGCGCCACCTGCTGTGGCGCATCGCGGAAGAAGGGCAGGGCGATCCGGTCACCTCGCTCTCTGCGCCGACCTTCATGCTGGGCCGGCACGGCACGGTGTTGTTCATGAACGACGCCGCCCGCGGGCTGGCCGGCGGCCGGCTGCGCAGCATCGACGAGTTGCAGACAGACCGGCCGCTGCGCGACGGCGCGATCTGCCGAGTCCAGACCCCGGCCGGCGCGCGCGCCTTTCGCGTGGCGCGCATTGATAACACCGTCGGCCGGCAGGAACTGGTTCTGCTGCCGGCAGAGGGGGCGATCCTGTCGGATGCCGGCGACCTTGTACGCTTTGACGGGCTGCCGGTGCCGATGCTGCGCCTGTCGTGCAACGGCCGGATACACAGCTCGAACGTCCCGGCGCGGACCTTGCTTAATTCCACCGCGCCCGAGGGCGAAACCCTGTCGCAGCATTTTGTCGGGCTCAGCCGGCCGCTGGAACACTGGCTGGCCGAGGCGACGGCGGCGCTGTCCACGCCATCGGAATTCCTGCGCCTGAAACACGCCGACCACGAAACCTATATCCAGGCCACGCTGTGCCGGGTGGAGGGGCCGGACGGGGCCGAGTTGCTGGCCGTTCTGTCCGATGCCACCGCGCTGAAGTCGCTGGAGGCGCAATTCGTGCAAAGCCAGAAGATGCAGGCGATCGGTCAATTGGCCGGCGGCGTCGCGCATGACTTCAACAACCTGCTGACGGCGATCTCGGGGCATTGCGACCTGCTGTTGCTGCGCCACGACCAGGGCGACCAGGACTATGGCGATCTCGTCCAGATCAACCAGAACGCCAACCGCGCCGCGGCACTGGTCAGCCAGCTTCTCGCCTTTTCGCGCAAGCAGACGCTGCAACCCGAGGTGCTCGACCTGGGCGACACCCTGGCCGACCTGACCCACCTGCTGAACCGCCTCGTCGGCGAACGGGTCACGCTGACGCTGACCCACGACCCGGTGCTGACGCCGATCCGCGCGGACAAGCGGCAGCTGGAACAGGTGTTGATGAACCTCGTCGTCAATGCCCGCGACGCGATGCCCGAAGGGGGCGAGATCCGGATCGAGACCGAGGTTATCGTGCTGGCCCGTGCGATTCACCGCGACCGCGCCACGGTGCCGCCGGGCGACTATGTCTGCGTCCGCGTGATCGACTGCGGTATCGGCATCGCGCCGGACAAGCTGAACAAGGTGTTCGAGCCGTTTTACACCACCAAGCGCACGGGCGAGGGGACGGGGCTGGGCCTGTCCACCGCCTACGGGATCGTCAAGCAGACCGGCGGCTACATCTTCGTCGACAGCGTGCTGGGCAAGGGGACGACCTTCATCATGTATTTCCCGGTTCACCGGGGCGAACCGGCGCCACGCCCCATCGAAAAGGCCGCGGCCCGGACCATGGCGACCAGCCAGGGCGAAGGCGTGGTGCTGCTGGTCGAGGACGAGGCGCCGGTCCGCGCCTTTGCCAGCCGCGCGCTGCGGCTGCGCGGCTACACCGTGCTCGAGGCCGAGTCGGCGGAAGACGCGCTGCGCACGCTCGAGGATCCGGCGCTGGACGTAGACATCTTCGTGACCGACGTGGTGATGCCCGGCATGGATGGCCCCAGCTGGGTGCGCGAGGCGCGCAAGACGCGGCCCGACGTCCGGGTGATCTTCGTCTCGGGCTATGCCGAAGGCGCTTTCGACGGCGGCATCGTCACCGTGCCGAACTCGGTCTTCCTGTCCAAGCCCTTCTCGTTGAACCAGCTGACCGAGACGGTCCACCAGCAGTTGCACTGATCAAAGCGGGTCGCGCTCCTGTTGAGTCACGCCCTCGGCTACGGCCGCGCGGCAGCGTTTGCGAAGCACAACGCGTTCGCGGCTGTCGCCGAGGACGGTTGAGCGCGACACGCTTCAGGCGATCGAGGCGTAGAGGTCGAACTCCTCGGCGCATTTGCGGCGCAGTTTGGCGGCGGTCTGCGGGCTCAGATCCAGCGCCATCTCGGGCGACACGTTCTCGCGCCGCGTCTCGGGGCGCGTGCCGAGCCGCGCCTCGAGGAAATCGTCCAGCCGCCTGGGGTCTTCGTGGCGGAACAGATATGTGACGCCGGTGCCATTGGGCCGCGTCTCCAGGAACTTCGCCTGGCTGCCCACATTCGCGAAACCGGGCCGGTCGCCCTGTGCATAGGCCGATACGAAATCGTCGAACGAGATGTTCTGCGTCGAATTGGGCTTGCCGTTCATGAACGGACGGCGCCGGTAGCGATACCAGCTGCCCAGCCAGCTGACCGGCTCGCGCATCACCGCCATCGTCTCCATCTCGACCCCGCAGGCTTTCTCGAACATCGGGCGGAAGAACCGGTTGTAGCGGTAGACCGGCGCGTGCTTCAGCTCGGGCGGGTCCGAGACAACGATGTCGGCGCGTCCGCGCAGCGCGCTTTCATAGGCCGTGGTGCCGGTTTTCGGAACCGAGAGGAACACCAGCCGTTCGGCGTAAAAGACCAGCATCGCCGCTCCCCGAAGAAATTTCCGCGGCTGACCCGCGGGCGTAAACCACTCCTTAACCCTGACCGGAAAAGGTTGTGAAGGGAAGAATTCGATTGAAATGTTCTCCTTTTGGTCCTAACTGGAACAAGAGGCGAACAAAGCAGCGATTGCCCCCATGATTGGGGTGTGACACAAGATAAGGGAACAGGACATGGCGGATCTACTCTCGATGGACAACCGGAAGAATGCCGACAAGCAGAAGGCGCTGGACAGTGCCCTGGCCCAGATCGAAAGGCAGTTCGGCAAGGGCTCGATCATGAAACTCGGCTCGCCCGGCGCGCTGCAGGAGATCGAGGCGAGCTCGACGGGATCGCTGGGCCTGGATATCGCGCTGGGCATCGGCGGGCTGCCGATGGGGCGGATCATCGAGATCTACGGCCCCGAAAGCTCGGGCAAGACGACGCTGACGCTGCATTGCATCGCCGAGCAGCAGAAGAAGGGCGGCGTCTGCGCCTTCGTCGACGCCGAACACGCGCTCGACCCGCAATATGCGCGCAAGCTGGGCGTCGACATCGACGAATTGCTGATCTCGCAGCCCGACACCGGCGAGCAGGCGCTAGAGATCGCCGACACGCTGGTGCGCTCGGGCGCCATCGACGTGCTGGTGATCGATTCCGTCGCCGCGCTGACGCCGCGCGCGGAAATCGAGGGCGAGAT
>JAGRMT010000148.1:1231-2862 GCA_020441125.1 Roseivivax sp. | reverse complement strand
CCGCAGATCATGCAGGACGTGGTGCCGCAAACCTGGATATGCGCAACAGTGCCAACGGGTTGCAGCTGGAACATGAAGTAGAACGTCGCCACTTCCAGCGCCCGGATATACGCCATGCCCAGCATGTCTGCCACGTATTCGATGGCCGGGCGGCTCAGCCAGCCCTCCTGCTCCTGGGCGCGCCACAGCAGCGGGATGATCGCCGAAGCCTGGCGCCCGTCGGGATACTTGGTGATCTGGGCCTTGGCCCAGGCCAGGTTGGCATCGGTGAAGGCAAAGCTTTCGGGTTGCTCGGGGTGCAGGCGGCGCAGCATCAGGCACATGCTCCTGTAATCAGTTTGATGCCGCCGTTTTCAAGCTTGACCGCTTCCTTGGCGGCAACCTTGAAGGCGGCGATTTCCTGGAGTTGCTCCAGTGTCAGGCCGGTCTGCAACTCGACCGGCAGGTAATCCGCTTCGGTCACCAGGGTGCAGCCGACAGAGGCGACGGCCTCGTCGAAGTTCTTCAGATCCTGCGGCCCGACACCCTGCGGCGGCATCGCGCAGGCGGCCAGCAAGGCCAGGGCAGACAGGCCGGCAAGCGTACGGCTCAACGGTCGATCTCCCCGAACACGATGTCCATCGTGCCGATGATGGCAGCCACATCGGCCAGCTGGTGGCCCGAAGCGATGTGATCCATCGCCTGAAGATGCAGGTAGCCCGGGGCGCGCAGCTTGGCACGGTAGGGCTTGTTGCTGCCATCGGCCACGATGTAGACGCCGAACTCGCCCTTGGGCGCCTCGACTGCGGCGTAAACCTCGCCAGCCGGGACGTGGAAACCCTCGGTGTACAGCTTGAAGTGATGGATCAGCGATTCCATCGACGTCTTCATGTCGCCACGCTTGGGCGGGGTGATCTTGCCGCGAGCCAGCACGTCGCCCTGCCCTTCAGGCGCGCGCAGCTTGGCGATTGCCTGCAAAATGATGCTGGTCGACTGGCGCATCTCTTCCATGCGGACGAGGTAACGGTCGTAGCAGTCGCCGTTCTTGCCCACGGGGATCTGGAAGTCGAACTCGTCGTAGCACTCGTAGGGCTGCGCCCGCCGCAGATCCCAGGCCAGGCCCGAGCCGCGCACCATGACGCCGGAGAAGCCCCATTTGAGGATGTCGTCCTCTGTCACGACGCCGATGTCGGCGTTGCGCTGCTTGAAGATGCGGTTCTCCGTCAGCAGGCCGTCGATGTCCTCAAGCACCTTGGGGAATTCCTTGGCCCAGGTCTCGATATCGTCGATCAGCGCCGCGGGCAGGTCCTGGTGAACGCCGCCCGGCCGGAAATAGGCCGCGTGCAGACGCGCACCGCAGGCCCGCTCGTAGAAGATCATCAGCTTTTCGCGCTCTTCAAAGCCCCAAAGCGGCGGGGTCAGCGCGCCCACGTCCATCGCCTGCGTGGTGACGTTCAGCAGGTGGTTCAGCACTCGGCCGATTTCCGAGTACAGAACCCGGATAAGGCTGGCGCGGCGCGGCACCACGGTGCCGGTCAGCTTCTCGATGGCCAGGCACCAGGCGTGTTCCTGGTTCATCGGCGCCACATAGTCGAGCCGGTCCAGGTACGGCAGGTTCTGCAGGTACGTGCGGCTTTCCATCAGCTTTTCGG
>JAGRMT010000148.1:0-1215 GCA_020441125.1 Roseivivax sp. | reverse complement strand
TGCAGCAGGCCGATATGCGGATCGCAACGCTCGACGATTTCGCCGTCCAGCTCCAGCACCAGGCGCAGCACGCCATGGGCCGCAGGGTGCTGCGGGCCGAAGTTGATGTTGAAGTTGCGGATTTTCTGCTCGCCCGACTGCGCGTCCACGCTGCCGTCGTCAAATTTAGAGCCGTCCATCATCTTTCCAAACCCTCCATGGGGTGGTCCTCACCCGGCCGCCATGCCGGGGGCATCACAAGGTGCCAGAGTAAAAGTAGCAATAGCGCCGGCGACACGAAAGCCGCCACCGTCCAGTACCGCGAAACCTTGAATTTCTTGGCCGCCATCCATGTCGGACACACCCAGAAAAGCGACACGACGGCGTAGACCGCCATGTCGTACAAGCTGCCCTGAACAGGAAAATGCAGCCCCAGCTCCATCAAGCTTTCTCGCCCTGCTTCTCGTCACCCGGCAGCACGTATTTCGCGCCTTCCCACGGGGACATGAAATCGAACTGCCGGTATTCCTGCACCAGGCTCACCGGTTCGTAGACCACACGCTTGAGCTCTTCGTCATAGCGCACCTCGGTATACCCCGTGGTGGGGAAGTCCTTGCGCAGCGGATAACCGCGGAAGCCGTAGTCGGTCAGGATGCGGCGCAGGTCCGGGTGGCCCGAGAACAGGATGCCGAACATGTCGAAAACTTCGCGCTCGAACCAGTTGGCCGAGGGATGGACCGAGACCAGCGACGGCACGCTTTCATCCTCGCGCACACTGACGCGCAGGCGGATGCGGTGGTTCTGATACATCGACAGGAAGTGATAGACCACGTCGAACCGCTTGGCCCGCTGCGGGTAATCCACCCCGGTGATATCGACCAGCGTCGAGAACCGGCAGGTCGGGTCCTTCAACAGGAACTCCACCAGCCCGACGATCGAGGACGGGGTTACATCCACCGTCAACTCGCCCAGCGCCACGGACCAGCCCAGCACGCTGTCGGGACGCTTGAGCTCGATATAGGCGCCCAGTTCGTTCAATGCTTCGGTCATCGCATCCTATCCTTCCGCACGCCTCAGCGCGCCAGCGTTCCGGTCCGGCGGATCTTGCGCTGCAGGGCCAGCAGCCCGTACAGCAGCGCCTCGGCCGTCGGCGGGCAGCCGGGCACGTAGACGTCTACCGGCACGATCCGGTCGCAGCCACGCACCACCGAGTAGCTGTAGTGGTAATAGCCGCCG
>JAGRMT010000147.1:6452-7623 GCA_020441125.1 Roseivivax sp. | reverse complement strand
CCATCTGCACCGCGGCCAGCGGGTTTTCCAGATCGCGCTCACCCGAATAGCGGCTGTTGTCCTTGTCGGAGGTTGCCAGCCATTCTTCTTCGCCGCCCCAGTAGACGTCTTCCTCGGGCTCCCAGGTGTCGGCGCGGCCGCCGGCAAAGCCGAACACCGGCCCGCCCATCGACTCGATCGCGCAGTTGCCTGCCAGGATATAGAGGTCGGCCCACGAGATCTTGTTGCCGTACTTCTGCTTGATCGGCCACAGCAGGCGCCGCGCCTTGTCCAGGTTGACGTTGTCCGGCCAGCTGTTCAGCGGGGCAAAGCGCTGCTGACCGGTTCCGCCGCCACCGCGCCCGTCGCCGGTGCGGTAGGTGCCCGCAGCGTGCCATGCCATGCGGATGAACAGCGGGCCGTAATGGCCATAGTCTGCCGGCCACCAATCCTGGCTGTCGGTCATCAGCGCGAACAGGTCCTGCTTCAGCGCCTTCAGATCCAGCGTCTTGAACGCTTCGGCATAGTCGAAGTCGGGCCCCATCGGGTTCGACTTGGCGCTGTGCTGGCTGAGAATGCGCAGGTTCAGCGCGTTTGGCCACCAGTCCTTGTTCGAACGCATGGCAACGCTGGTCGCGCCATGTATCACCGGGCATTTGCCGATATCGTTTCCGTCCATGGGTCTCTCCGTCCTTGTCGTTGTGAGGAGCGTCCGGAAAACAAAGCGACCAATACCCACCGGCGCCATTGGCGCCGCAGCATGGTCGCGTTCCTCCCGTGTTCTCTGGAATCATTCTAACAACTCTATTCGATTGCCAAAAGTTGCTTTTTCTGATCGTTGCGATAATTTATGGTTATGGCTAACCTGACTATCAAGCAAATGCGCTATTTCGAGGCCCTGGCGCGGCACGGCCATTTTGGCCGGGCGGCAGCGGCCTCTGCCATCTCTCAACCGGCCCTGTCGGTTCAGATCAAGGAACTGGAACAAGAGCTGGGCACCGCCCTGTTCGAGCGCGGCGCGCGCCATGTGCGGCTGACCGGCTTTGGCGAACAATTCGCCCCGCGTGTGCGCGAAATCCTGCGCGCGGTCGATGAACTGGGCGACCTGGCCCGCGCCGCGCAGGACCAGCTGGTCGGGCGCCTGCGGATCGGCATCATCCCCACGATCGCGCCTTATCTGCTGCCGACGATC
>JAGRMT010000147.1:4642-6317 GCA_020441125.1 Roseivivax sp. | reverse complement strand
CTGTTCACCGAACGGCTGATGCTGGTGCGCCCCGCCGATCAGGGGGCACAACCGGTCCCCACGCCCGAAGACCTGCGCGGCATGCGGATGCTGCTGCTGGAAGAGGGGCACTGCTTCCGCAACCAGGCGCTGGATTTCTGCGAGCTGCGCGCGGTCCTGCCGCGCGACGGACTGGATGGCAGTTCGCTTTCGACGCTGGTTCAGATGGTCGGAGCCGGGCTGGGGGTGACGCTGATCCCGGAAATGGCGGTGCCGGTCGAGACGCGCTCAGCCGATGTCGCGGTCGCGCATTTCCCCGCGCCCCAGCCGACGCGCACGGTGGGCATGGTCTGGCGCAACAGCAGCCCGCTGGCCAGCCAGCTGCTGCGCATCGCCGAGGTGGTCCGCCAGTCCTGCGAACAGCAGGACACCCGCGCCGAGCCGGCGCAGGCGGCCGAGTGAGGCTTATTTCTTGGCGTTGCGGGTGACCATGTCGAAGTGGCGCACCACGTTCTTGCCCTCGATCATCACCATGGCCGCGCCCAGCTTTATGCGGGTGTCCAGCGCACTGCGGGCGCTGATCAGCCCTTTCAACGTCGCCGCCTCGTCGCCGCCGCTGCGTGCCGCGGGTTCCAGCCCCTTCACCTCCTTGTCGATCAAGCGGCGTGCCTTTGTGCAGACTTTGTCGTGTTTTTTCTGTACCTTGCGCAGCTTGCCCACGGCTTCCTTGGCCGATTTCTCGGACTTGGCGATCACCGGATAGGGCACTGGCACCCCGCCCGGCGACGGCTTCAGCATGGCGCAGGTCTTGTCATAGGCATCGGTGCAGACCGAATGAAACTCTGTCATCGCGCTGTCCAGCGCCTTGTCGGCCGATTGCAGCTCTTTGCTGGCGGAGCTCAGCGCCTTGGTATCGGCCTTGGTCTTGCGTGATGTGGCAACGGCCCGGTCAAGTTCCTTGATCCGTTGCGTGATCGACCTGTCGGGCTTTCTGGGTCTGAAATCCATGACCGCTCTCCCAAGAAATAAAACCGGAAAAAATATCCAGCGGCCGGGCAGGGCGCCCGGTCCCGCGGGCGGTCCGGCAGGGCAAAGCGTACCACCTGCACGCGCGCACACAAAGCGCGAAGGCTGCCTTAGCTGACGGGCTTGCGGCCCGGCTGCTGGCGCATGTCGGGCGCGGTGCGATTGATGTAGCGCGCGACCAGCTCCTCGGGCTGATCGCTGGCGTCGACGATGCCGATCATCACGCCCTTGCGCCCGGATTTGCCGCGCCCCGCAATCAACGCGGCGTTCGACACCGTGGTGCGCGCCGATGGCCGGCGTGCCCAGGCCAGCAGCCGCTCATGCAGCGATGCAATCACGCCGGCATGGGCCGGATCGGCGCCCAGGTCGTTCAACTCGTCCGGATCCGCGGTCAGGTCGAACAGCATCGGCCGGTGGCCGCTGTCGAAATGCACCATCTTCCAGCGCGTATCGGCGATCATCGCCATACATGCCTCTGCCGGGTGCAGGCCCAGCCGTTCGGCCAGCGGCGTGGCGGAATAGTCGTATTCGCAGAACACGCTGTCGCGCAGCGGGGCGTCTGCGCCTTGCAGCAACGGCAACAGCGAATGGCCTTCCAGGATATGGTCGAGACTGGCCGGATCGCCCCCGGCGGCCTGTACGAAGGTCGGAACCAGGTCAATGCTTTCGA
>JAGRMT010000147.1:0-4576 GCA_020441125.1 Roseivivax sp. | reverse complement strand
ACCTTGACCGAGGCGTCATGGAAGAAGGTCTTTTCCCCCAGCCAGTGATCGCCCAGAAAGTCGCCGTGGTCCGAGGTCAGCACGATCAGCGTATCGTTCATGCGCCCTGTTTGCTCCAGCCAGTCCAGCAGCACGCCCATCTGGTCGTCGCATTGCTTGATCAGGCCCATGTAGGCCCCCAGCACCTTGGCGCGCACATCGTCGCGCGACAGCGCCCGGCCCACCGGCGCGTTCTGGAAGCCGCGGAACACAGGGTGATCGCTCTCGCGCTCGGCCTGGCTGCGCACCACCGGCAAGAAGTGTTCCGGCCCGTATAGGCTGGCATAGGGTTCGGGCACGATANNTATAGGGCCAGTGCGGCTTGATGTATGACAGATGACAGCACCAGGGCGCGTCGCCCTGCGCAGCGATGAACTCCATCCCGCGCCGGGTCAGATAGGGCGTTTCGCTGTCTTCCTCGCGGATGTTGGCGGCCTGGTCGCTGTTGTTCAGGAACCAGCCCGACAGCACCGCGCCGTCGGGACCAAGACCCGAATTGGCGTGGTCGTGCCACGGGTTGTCGCCCTCGTAGCCGCGGGCGCGCAGGTATTCGTTGTACTTCAGCGCGCCGCCCGGGTCGTAGAAGCCATCGGGCCCCTCGGGACGCATCCCGTCGTCGCGCTCGAACACGTCGAAGCCGCATTCGCTGACCCGCGCGCCGATCACGCTGTCGGGCTCCAGCCCCAGCCGCCGCATGCCCTCGGCATCGGCGGCCATATGCGTCTTGCCCACCAGCCAGCACCCCATGCCCAGAGCGCGCAGATGGTCGCCCAGCGTGGTTTCGCCCACCTTCAGGGGGATGTTGTTGAAGCTGGCACCATGGCTGCGCACATAGCGGCCGGTATAGGTCGACATGCGCGACGGCCCGCACAGAGGCGACTGGATATAGGCGCGGGTAAACCGCACGCCCCGGCTGGCCAGCCGGTCGATATGCGGCGTGTGCAGGTGCGGATGACCGTAGCAGCTGAGATAGTCCCAGCGCAGCTGATCGAACATGATGAACAGGATGTTCTTTGGCCTGGCCAAAGCGCCGCTCCTTTCCTGGCATGCGTCGGCCGGGTTCCGGCCGCCTTCGCCCGCAGCCTAAGACCAGCGGGCCGCCGGTGGAAAGGGCGTATCGCCCGCCAGGCATGTCCCGGCGGGCGTGTCGTTGCAGGTTCTGCGATCAGAACGGCAGGCCGACGTAATTCTCGGCCAGTGAGGCCATCGCCGCGTCGGAGGACAGCAGATACTCCAGATCTGTCTGTTGCAGCCGCTGATCATAGGGGATCTTGTCCGGAAAGGTGTGCAGCAGCGTGGTCATCCACCACGAGAAGCGCTGCGCCTTCCACACCCGCGCCAGCGCCTTGGCCGAGTAGTTGTCCAACCCGGCGTCGTCGCCTTTCTGATAGTGGTCGACCAGCGCGTGATAGAGGTAATAGATGTCTGAGGCGGCGCTGTTCAGCCCGCGCGCACCGGTCGGCGGCACGATATGCGCCGCGTCGCCCGCCAGGAACATGTTTCCATAGCGCATCGGCTCGGCCACGAAACTGCGCAGCGGCGCGATAGACTTCTCGATCGACGGGCCGGTGATCAGGCCTTCGGCGACCTCGGCCGGCAGGCGGCGCTTCAACTCGTCCCAGAAGGCATCGTCGGACCAGTCTTCGACCGTGTCGGTCAGTGGCACCTGGATGTAATAGCGGCTCAGAACCTGGCTGCGCAGCGAGCACAGCGCAAAGCCCCGCTCGTGCTTGGCATAGATCAGCTCGGGCGAGACCGGCTTGGTACGTGACAGCATGCCCAGCCAGCCGAAGGGATAAACCTTTTCGTACTCGCGCAGCACGTCCTTGGGAATCGACTTGCGGCTGACGCCGTGGAACCCGTCTGCACCGATGATGTAATCGCAATCAATGCGGCGCGTCTCGTCGCCTTCGCGATAGGTCAGGTAGGGTGCATCGGAGTCGATGTCGTGCGGCTGCACGTTCTCGGCGTTATGGATAACCTTGCCGCCGGCCTTTTCGCGGGCATCGTACAGATCGCGCGTCAGTTCGGTCTGGCCGTAGACCACCACCGAGTTGCCGCCGGTGTACTTGTGCAGATCCACCCGGTCCTTGACCCCGTCATGGGCGATGAAGAAGCCCTCGTGGATCTCGCCTTCGCGGTCCATCCGCTCGCCGCATTGCGCCTCGCGCATCAGCTCGGCAAAGCCGTGCTCCAGCACGCCGGCGCGGATGCGGCCCAGCACGTATTCGCGGCTGTGCTTTTCCAGAACGACCGTGTCGATGCCCTTCAGGTGCAGCAACTGCGACAGCAGCAGGCCCGAGGGACCGCCGCCGATGATTCCAACCTGGACTTTCATGAATCGTCTCCTCCTGTTCCTGCTCATGACTAGCGCGGGCCGGGCCGCCGGGGAATGGACGCGCCGGGCGAATTCTGGTACATATCGAACATGGATAGCGCACAAGGCCGGGGCCAGATCGAGAATTTCAACCTGTTCGGCGAGGCCGCCGAACTGCCCGACGTGGTGCATTGCGAAACGATCGAGGCGCGCTCGATCCTGCACAACTGGGAATTCAAGCCTCACCGCCACGCCCGGTTGCACCAGGTGCTGCTGGTCGATGCCGGCGGCGGCACTGCCCGGGTCGAGACACAGACCCTGTCGCTGCGCCCCGGGGCCGTTCTGAACGTGCCCACGGGATGCGTTCATGGCTTTGTTTTCCATGAGAAAACACAGGGATGGGTGGTCACCCTGTCATCCGAGCTGCTGGACGAGGTGCTGCGGGCGGACGAGGGGCTGCGCCCGATCCTGGCACGCCCGGCGCTGGCCGATGCCGATGCCGGGTTGCGCCGCGTCGTGTCGCAGATCTTCGAAGAATATGCCGCGCGCGACTTTGCCCGGGCGCAGATGCTAAGGGCGCTGTCGTCGCAATTGCTGGGGCAAGTGGCGCGGGCGCTTCATCGCTTGGACGATTCAGACGCCGCTTTGCCCGACGCTCCCCTGCGCGCCAGGTTCGAGCGGCTGCTGGAGGAGACCTTCCGTCAGCACTGGAGCGTGTCTGATTACGCCCGCGCGCTTTCGGTCTCGCCGACCCATCTCAGCCGGGTGCTGCGACAAGCAACCGGTCTGCCCGCCTCGCGTGCGATCGAGGACCGGGTGCTGCGCGAGGCCCGACGTCAGCTATTTTACACAAACCTCAGCATAGCCGAGATCGCTTATCTGCTGGGATACAACGATCCGGCCTATTTCAGCCGAGTATTCGCTCGGGCAACCGGAATGGCGCCCTCGGCGTTTCGCGCACGGGTGGACCGGGCCTAGCCCGCTTACTTGCGCCGCCGCCGCCGCGACAGGTAGCCTCTCCCCAAGGCGGGGGAGAGGGCTCGTTTCAGGGGGCGATCGGCCCTAGGCGGCGCATTCCAGCAGCAAGGTACCAGCGGCCGTGTTCGAGATCGGAATGTGATAGTTGCGGGTGATTTCGGTCACATCGTCGCCCAGCGCGCCGCGCATCATCATCCACANNTCAGGAATTCGGTGCCCTGCGCGCCTGCCTTCTCCACCAGCTCCATGCGGGTGATCTTGGTCAACGCATCCGGGTTGGAGACGATGTTTTCCAGGCAGTACTGGTCGAATTCCTTGTTGATGAAGCCGGCCCGCGCTCCGTCCAGCTGGTGCGACAACCCGCCAGTGCCCAGCACCACGATCTTGGCCTCTTCGGGGAAGGACCGCAGCGCCTTGCCCAGCGCACGGCCGAAGTCCAGCGCCCGCTTCAGCGTCGGAATCGGGTGCTGCACCGTATTGGCCGAGATCGGCACGGTGCGCGGCATGTCGGGGTGATGCGGCGCGCCGGGCCAGAACAGCTGCATCGGCACGACAAAACCGTGATCGACGGCCAGTTCCTGGCACGAGGTGATGTCGAACTCGTCGGCCACCATCGACTCGATGATGTGCCAGCTCAGCTCGGGCGCGCCGGGGAACGGGTCGAGCGCGGGCAGGCCCCAACCCTCGTCCTCGTTACGGTATTCCGCCGCTGCGCCGATGGCGAACGTCGGCATCCGGTCCAGGAAGAAGCCCAGCCCGTGGTCATTGTAGATGTTGATCACGTAGTCGGGCTTGTGTTCCTTGATCCAGGCGTGAACCTTGGGATAGCCGTCAAAGAACGGCTTCCAGTACGGATCGTCATACAGCTCTTTCTGGATCGCGTTGCCCACCGCCGGAATGTGCGAGGTGGTGATGCCGCCAAGTACCGTTGCCATTTTATGTCCTCCTCACGCCTGGCTCTTGAGGAATTCCTTGAATTCCTCGGTGGTGCGACCGGTCTGAAGGCCGCCGACGTCCTGCACGGTCAGCTTGAAGATGCCGGCCAGCTTGGCCAGATAGTAGATGTTGCCGCCCGCCTCGATCATCTTCAGGATGTCGCGGTCGCGGATCGCTTGTTTCTGGGCGTCGTTCAGGCCGTACTTGGCCATCCAGCCTTCCTCGTCGGCGGCAAAGCTGGCGCGGTTCTCGGCCTTGTTGAAATCGTAGCACATCTTGTTCAGCGCATAGCCTTTCATGGCCTGC
>JAGRMT010000146.1 GCA_020441125.1 Roseivivax sp. | reverse complement strand
GTGCTGGTCGACGCCATCGGTCAGCTGGCCGCCCTGGTCAAAGCCGACATAGCCCGGGGGCGCGCCGATAAGGCGGGAAACGGCGTGCTTTTCCATGTATTCCGACATGTCGAAGCGCAGCAGTTCCACGCCCAGCGTGTCTGCCAGTTGCTTGGCAACCTCGGTCTTGCCGACGCCGGTAGGCCCTGCGAACAGGTAGTTGCCAATCGGCTTTTCCGGCTCGCGCAGGCCCGCGCGGGCCAGCTTGATGGCCGAGGACAGCGCGACGATGGCCGCGTCCTGCCCGAAGACCACGCGCTTGAGCGAGGCTTCCAGGTCCTTCAGCACCGCAGCGTCGTCCTTGGAGACGTTTTTCGGCGGGATGCGCGCGATTTTCGCGACCACGTCCTCGATTTCCTTGGCGCCGATGGTCTTGCGGCGCTTGCTCTCTGCTACCAGGTGCTGCGCGGCGCCGGCCTCGTCGATCACGTCGATAGCCTTGTCGGGCAGCTTGCGGTCATTGATGTACCGGGCCGACAGCTCTACCGCTGACTTGATCGCATCCGCGGTGTACTTGACGCTGTGATGCTCCTCGAAATAGGGCTTCAGGCCCTTGAGGATTTTCACCGTGTCTTCGACCGAAGGCTCGTTCACATCGATCTTCTGGAACCGGCGCGACAGCGCGCGGTCCTTCTCGAAGTGCTGACGGAATTCCTTGTAGGTGGTCGAACCCATGGTGCGCAGCTTGCCGCCCTGCAACGCGGGCTTCAGCAGGTTTGACGCGTCCATCGCCCCGCCCGAGGTCGCGCCAGCGCCGATCACGGTGTGAATCTCGTCGATGAACAGCACCGCGTCGGGGTGGTCCTCCAACTCGTTCACCACGGCCTTCAGCCGCTCTTCGAAATCGCCGCGATAGCGGGTGCCGGCCAGCAGCGCGCCCATGTCGAGCGAGTAGATGGTGGTATGCTTCAGCACATCAGGCGTGTCGCCCTGCACGATCTTGCGCGCCAGCCCTTCTGCGATTGCGGTCTTGCCCACGCCGGGGTCGCCCACCAGCAGGGGGTTGTTCTTGCGCCGGCGGCACAGCACCTGGATGCAGCGCTCCACCTCGTGTTCGCGTCCGATCAGCGGATCGACATCGCCCTTGCGGGACTTGGCGTTGAGATCGACGCAGTATTTGGCCAGGGCGGATTCCTTGGGATCCGGGCCGGTTTCCGGGGCTTGCGTGGCTTCCTCCTCAGACTCTGTCGTGCCGGAGACCGGGCGGCTCTCGCCGTAGGCCGGATCCTTGGCCACGCCATGGGCAATGAAATTGACCGCATCGTAGCGGGTCATGTCCTGCTCCTGCAGGAAATACGCGGCGTTGCTCTCGCGCTCGGCAAAGATCGCGACCAGCACGTTGGCGCCTGTCACCTCTGTCCGGCCCGAGCTCTGGACATGGATGGCGGCGCGCTGGATCACGCGCTGGAACGCGGCGGTGGGAACCGCCTCCGAACCTTCGATGTCGGTCTCGAGATTGGACAGGTCCTCGTCGATGAATTCCACCAGCGTGGTGCGCAGTTCCTCTGTATCGACCGAACACGCCTTCATCACGCGTACGGCGTCGGGCTCGTCGATCAACGCCAGCAATAGATGTTCAAGCGTCGCAAATTCGTGCGACCGCGCGTTCGCCAGCGCCAGTGCCGCGTGGATTGCCTGCTCAAGTGTGTTCGAGAATGAAGGCACAGCCGTGCTCCTCTTTTCTGCGTCGGGCGCGGATGTGCCCAACTTTGCCTCTTACAGTTAAAGTTTGGTCGATCAGACCGCGTCTTCAAGGGTTTTCTTTTCTTATACTCTTCACATTGCCTCGTTTTGCGGCGCCTGCATTGAAATGTGGCTCTCAGAACGTGTCTTTTCTTTGCCGGATCTCGGCAAACACCTTGGCGGGTGACGCGCCGGACAACCCCAGATTGGCGGCCACCTCGGGTTGATCGGCCCGAAGGAAGGGATTGGTGGCCAGTTCCTCGGCCAGGGAGACCGGAACGGTCGGCCGCCCGGCCGACCGCAACGCGCCGATGTGCTGAACGCGCGTTTGCAGCGCCTCGTTCTCTGGCTCGATCGTCAGCGCGAAACGGGCGTTGGACTGGGCGTATTCATGGCCCGAATAAACCAGCGTTTCGGGTGGCAGCGCCTTCAGCCTGCACAGGCTTTCCCACATCATTTCCTTGGTGCCTTCGAACACCCTGCCGCAACCCAGCGCCATCAGGCTGTCGCCGGTAAAGACCACGCCGGCATTGGGAAAATGATAGGCCAGGTGGCCAAGCGTGTGGCCCGGCACGGCGATCGCGACGGTCCGCGCGTCGCCTTCGCCGCCGGCATCGCCGTCGGTCAGCGCCAGGTCCAGCGGCGGCAGCTTGTCCTGTTCGGCCTCGGGGCCCATCACCTTGCATCCGTAGCGGTCGCGCAGTTCGGCGACGCCGCCGACGTGGTCGTGGTGGTGATGGGTGATCAGCAGGCTGCCCAGGGTCCATCCCCGGGCTTCGAGCGCGGCAATGATCGGTGCCGCTTCCGGCGCGTCGATCAGGCAAACCCCGTCAGGCCCGTTCACCAGATAGGCATAATTGTCGGACAGACACGGGATGGTGACGATTTCCAGGGGCATGGTCATTCCGCTCCGGCTTTGACAGACTACCCCCAGCTTGGCGGAACGGAGGCGGGTTCGCAATGCACCTGGATGTAACGGTCCTGCGTGACTTCTACTATCGCAGCGCGCTTGGCCGCGCCGCGCAGAAGATCATCCGTGACCAGGTATGCGGTTACTGGCCCGAGGCCAAGAGCCAGACGGTGGTCGGCTACGGCTTTGCCGTGCCCCTGCTACGCCCGTTCATCGAAGACGCCCGCCGGGTGATCGGGCTGATGCCGGCGCCGCAAGGGGTGATGCCCTGGCCCTCAGGGCGGCCCAATGTCGCCGTGCTGTGCGACGAGACCCGCTGGCCGGTGGAAACCGGGCATGTTGACAAGCTGGTGCTGATGCACGGGCTGGAAACCAGCGAAAACCCCTCGGCCCTGCTGGAAGAATGCTGGCGCGTGCTGGGCCCGGGCGGCAGCGCACTGTTCATCGTCCCCAACCGCTCTGGCCTGTGGGCGCGCTCCGACCACACGCCCTTCGGCTTTGGCAGGCCCTATTCGCTGACCCAGCTTGAGGCACAGCTCAAGCGGCACAATTTCGCGCTGGAACGGCACAGCACCGCGTTGTTTCAACCGCCGTCCTCTCGCCGCTTCTGGATGAAGACCGGCCCGGTATGGGAGCGCACGGGCCGCCGGGTCTCGGCTCTGATCGCGGGCGGGGTCATTCTGGTCGAGGCGTCGAAGCGGGTGCAGATGCCAGGCGGCAACGCAGTGCGCGACAAGGTACTGAACCCGCTGGGCGCTCTGGTCCCCAAGCCCAAGGTGAAGCCGGCGCTGCGTGTCGGCGCAGACTGCCAGGCCACCCCGCGCACGCCCCTTTCCGGCCCGCCAGAGCGCACCGGAACGTGATGGCGCTATCATAGACATCCGCCAATTTCCCGAGAAAAGATCGGGGGATTCGACAAAGTCGCGCCGAAAACCCTCCTTTTTCCGGGGGCTAGGGTGCGCGTAAGGTCGCAGGCAGCGCAAACACCCTTAAATAAGGGTATTTGACGGGGGTGAAAAACCTGCCTTGTCTGTTGCGGGGTTGGAACGCCTCTGCTACATCCGCGCTGATTTTGCTGCCTTGACGCCACATCAGGGTTTAGAAAACGCCTCCGGATGCCGGTTTTTCCGTGCGTCACGGGGGCCTCATATCGGAAGGGTGGACGTGTCTGAATCAGCTTCGATTTCCTCCGGCATCGCTGAACGCTATGCCACCGCGGTGTTCGACATCGCCAAAGAGGCGGGTGAGCTGCCGCAACTTGAATCCAACCTCGACGATCTGGGCGCAGCCCTGGCGGGCAGCGCCGATCTGCGCGATCTGATCCAGTCGCCGGTGCACAGCCGCGAGGCGCAGGGCGCCGCGCTGGCAGCCGTCGCCGCCAAGATGGGCCTTAGCGCGACGATGAAGAACGTGCTGTCCCTGATGGCCAGCAAGCGTCGCCTGTTCGTCGTGCCGCAGATGATCGCGCAGCTGCGCGACATGATCGCCGACGAAAAGGGCGAAGCCACCGCCGAAGTCACCTCCGCCACCCCGCTGACCGATGCGCAGGCCAAGAAACTGGCCGAGACGCTGAAGGCGCAGGTCGGCAAGGACGTGAAGATCAAAGCGACCGTCGACGACTCGTTGATCGGCGGTCTTGTCGTCAAGGTGGGCTCGAAGATGATCGACACCTCGATCCGCTCCAAGCTCAATTCCCTCCAGAATGCAATGAAAGAGGTCGGATAAATGGGTATCCAAGCAGCCGAGATTTCTGCGATCCTAAAGGACCAGATCAAGAACTTCGGTCAGGAAGCCGAAGTTGCTGAAGTTGGCCGCGTGCTGTCCGTCGGTGACGGTATTGCGCGTGTTTACGGCCTCGACAACATCCAGGCCGGCGAGATGGTCGAGTTCCCGGGCGGCATCATGGGCATGGCGCTGAACCTGGAAAGCGACAACGTCGGTATCGTGATCTTCGGTTCCGACCGGGACATCAAGGAAGGCGACACCGTAAAGCGCACGAACTCCATCGTGGACGTGCCCGCCGGTGACGCGCTGCTGGGCCGCGTTGTCGACGGTCTGGGCAACCCGCTGGACGGCAAGGGCGCAATCGCCGCAGCCGAGCGCCGCGTGGCCGACGTGAAGGCCCCCGGCATCATCCCGCGTAAATCGG
>JAGRMT010000145.1:11815-13708 GCA_020441125.1 Roseivivax sp. | reverse complement strand
GCCCGGACCGGATGGCCGACTGCCGACGCCACCGCATGACGAAACCGGTCACATCTGGCACCATTTCGACAGGATTTTGCTAGCTACCATGACGCGCGGAACCGCGGCGGTGGTTGGCGGCGGCCGCGAGAGCAACACGCCCGGATTCGGGGGTACCTATTCCGAAGAGGACCTGCGAGCTGTGCTTGAATGGCTCAAATCCCGCTGGCCCGAGCAGGAACGTTCGTACCAGCGAGAGGTGAGTGGCGGCGACAACTAGCCGTTGAGCTAACCTCCTAGACCGATCGCTGGTAGCGCAGCAGCTAGGCGGGGCGGGCTGAGCGCCGCTGTTGGTGCGACACTGGCCAAACCCGTCTCTGGCAGCCGGCTATTCGCTGAATCTCATGACTGCGCAGATTTGGTGTAGGGCCACCAAAAAGCCGTTCAAAAACAGTTTTCCGCCGCTTCCTCAATCATTTCGATGTGGGGTCCTTTCGGGCGACAAGGATCTGGTATCGAACCATCCCTGCTGGAATTCTCCTCGCCGAAAGGCGGGTCTGCGCCTACGTTTGTCAACGAGCCGGGCGCTTGACAGGAAGGCGGGACGCGATCGGGCCCCCGGAGGTGGGTGTCTGGGACTGGCGCTGACCGGTGGCAGCTGCGCCGCGGCATCTTGGTCGCGGGTCAGTCCAGTGGCCCAGGATGTGGATTTTGGTGATTGTCGGATATGCAAGTTTTCATGAACGATCTAGCGGACTTGATCAGGACCTACGACGCGGCGATCGCGCTCGGCGGGATCGTCTTGCTCTTCGGGCTGTTCGTGGCCGAGGTCTATCCTCCCGAGGTGCCCGCAGCGGGACTTGCTGCGATCTTCGTGGCGCTTGGCTATGTCGCGCCGGGCGAATTGCTGTCGGTATTCTCGAACCCGGCACCGCTGACCATCGGCGCCATGTTCATCCTGTCGGGCGCGCTGGTGCGAACCGGGGTTCTCGAAGCGGTCTCGGACAGCGTGATCGCCCAGGCAGAGGTCCGCCCGAGGCTGGCACTGGCGGCGATCCTTGGCGTGGCCCTCGTGGCTTCGGGCTTCGTGAACAACACGCCGGTGGTGCTGGTTCTGATCCCCGTGGTGATCCAGCTTTCCGCATCTCTTGGCATTGCGCCGACCCGGTTGCTCATCCCGTTGTCATATATCGCGATCCTCGGGGGGACCTGCACGCTGATCGGTACTTCGACCAACCTGCTGGTGGACGGCGTGGCGCAGGGGCAGGGGCTCGAGCCGTTCCGCATCTTCGAGATCACGCCAATCGGCGTGCTGGTGGCGATTTCGGGCGGGGCAACGCTGGCCCTGCTCGGACGGTGGCTGCTGCCCAACCGGACGGCGAGCGATCCTGAACACATCATGGGCGAAACCGAGTTCCTGTCCGAGGCCGTGGTTGATGGCGAGCAATACGCCGGCAAGGCGCTGGCCGATGTCGCGCCCCTGAACCGGAGCGGTGTGAAGGTGTCGGCGCTGCGCCGCAAGGGAAGCCTCTTGCCGAAACCCCTGGAGGCGCATGTGCTGGAAGAGGGCGATGTCCTTGTGCTGCGCGCCGAAACATCCGAACTGCTGACCCTGCGGGACGATCCGGGCCTGCGCATCGGCCTGCGGCGCGGCGAGCGGGCGGCGGGCGACCTGGTCACGGTCGAGGTTGTCGTGGCGCCCCGCAAGTCGTCGGTCGGCGCCACCCTTCGAAACATGTCCCTGGGACGGCGCTATGGCGTCCGGGTCCTGGGGGCGCACCGCCACGGGCACATCCCGGGGCCGACCCTGGGCGAGGTGCGTTTGCGGCCGGCGGACAAGCTGCTGCTCGAAGGCCCGCCAGGTGCGTTCCAGACACTGGAAGACGAGGCGAAACTGGTCTCGGTCAGCCGTCC
>JAGRMT010000145.1:0-11682 GCA_020441125.1 Roseivivax sp. | reverse complement strand
GACGAGGCCTGGGGCGCGGTCGACGGGTCAATCCTGGTGCTGATCTTTGCCATGCTCGTAGTCGGGCTGGGGTTGCAGAATACGGGCGCCGTGGCGCTTCTGGTCGGGTGGCTGTCCCCCCCGATTGCCGGACTGCCGCCGTTTCTTGCCCTGCTTTCCGTTTACCTCCTTGCCTCGGCCCTGACCGAGACAGTGACCAACAACGCCGTCGCCGTGGTGTTCACGCCCATCGCCATTGGGCTGTCGCAGAGCACCGGCCTTGATCCGCGTTCCCTTGTGGTGGCGGTCATGTTCGGCGCGTCGGCGAGCTTTGCCACGCCAATCGGCTACCAGACCAACACCCTGGTCTACGGCGCCGGTGACTACCGTTTCACCGATTTCGTCAAAATCGGAGTGCTGATGAATCTGGTGGCTGCCCTTGTGGCCTGCGCCGGCATCCTCTGGATATTTGAATGAGAGACTTCTGAAGCGTATCGGATATCTTCAGTTGGTATGGATGGTGAGAAGGGCGGAAAAAGTCCTGTATGATGCTTGGCGGGTGAAGCGCCGCCCGCGCTATGCCATGTGTTGAGCCCGATGTCGTGATCGTAGTCGCCCCACGCCAGGAACACCGCCTGTTCACCGTAACGTTGAACCAGATCCATACCAATCACGACCCGCCAGCAAGCAATTGACCGTTCAAGGTCCCCGGCCTTCAGATGCGTGTGAATGATACAGGGTGTCCTATTTCCGCCCGATCCCGGGGCCAGTTTCCCGGTAGGAAGCACGACCAACGTGCTTACCCTCACACTCCTCGCCGCCCCGGACAGCGGCGAGATTGGCGTCCGGGTGGTCGAGGTAGTCGCCGGGGTGGTTGTCTAGGTCCTGCTCGACACCGACAACCCGGGCGCGACGCAACCCCTGAGCCCGTGCAATTTCATGAACAACGGCACGACCGCCGCGGCGGCGTTCTATGATTGTTCGGGGTGAATGTAGAGACTGATTACCGAGGTAAGTCCGACCGGCAAGGTCAAGGCGCATGGCCAATCCCCCAAACCCAGACATTTGACCGTCCTCATATCCCAGCTTAGATTGGCCGGCAGGGATGGGGGGATCGCCAAGAGCGGTCGAAGCAAGCTCGAAGATCGAGAATCTCAGGGTTTGCTGTATCATCGGCGCACGGGGCAGGAGGGGGATGACGTGCTCGAATTCTCGCACAACGGCCTGTTCGTAGCGGCATCGTTGGCGATTTCGCTCATGGCGGCCTTCAGCGGACTGTCCATGACCCGTGGCGCATCGGCGCTGGCACCCGCAAAACGCAAGCTCGTGGTGGTTCTCGCCGCGCTCGTGCTGGGCGGCGGCATCTGGTCAATGCATTTCGTCGCGATGCTTGGCCTTCGGCTGCCGATCCTGTTCTTTTACGATCCGCTCTATACCCTGATCTCGGCCCTCATCGCGGTGCTGTTGGTGGGTTCGGCGCTGTTGATCCTGCATTTCCTGCCGCGCGGCTGGCAGAGCTTGACCCTTGCGGGATTGCTTGTCGGGGTCGGGATCGCCGTGATGCATTATGTCGGCATGCTGGGCATGGAACTCTGTGCGCCGGTATTCAGCCCCGGCGGGGTGCTGATTGCGGCCGTCGCCGCGGTCGGCCTTTCGGTGCTGGCGATCCATGTCAGCTACGGCAATCGCACGCGCGGCAATCTGGTTCTTGGGACCGTCACCCTTGGCCTGTCGGTTGGCGCGGTGCATTTCATTGCCATGTGGGGGACCGGCTTTGTCGAGCTGCCGGGTGCCGCCAGCGCCGGGCCGAGGCTGTCAAACGAGGTGATGGCGATGGGTGTCACCGTGGCTGCCTTTGTCATCTGCGGCCTTTTCCTGCTGACCGGGGTGACCTTCCTTGAGCCCGAGGAGGCAGAGGCGCCTGAGCCTGATGCCCCCATCATCTCGACCCCAGCCCCTGTAGCTGCCCCTATTGCAGCCCCTGCCGCTGCCACTGTTGCTGCTCCTGCCGCTGCCCCTGCTGCCGCTGCCCAGGCCGAACCGGCACCCCGGACCCTGTCGATGCCCTACGAGCGCGAAGGGCGGCCCCAGTTCATCGATGCCGTTGCGGTGGCGGCGGTCAGGGCCGAAGGGCACTATGCCATTCTCTACAGTTCGCAGGGCAAGCTGTTCTGCCCTTGGTCGATATCCGAGGCCGAGGATCGGCTGACCCGAGAGGGGTTCATCCGCGCCCACCGCAGTTACCTCGTCAACCCGCGCCTGGTGACGAGCTTCAAGCGCGGCAAGGATTCCGGCCTTCTGTATTTCGAAGGTGTCCAGTCGCTCAGCAAGGTTCCGGTCAGCCGGACCCGCCTGGCCGAAGTCAGGGCGGCCCTGTCGGTCTGACCCTCTGCGCAACTGGCGCAGTTCGTGCAAGCCCGTCGCAGTTCATGTAAAGACGCATGTTTCTCATGCCTTCCGGCTTCGCAGGCGACCCGGCGCGTCGCAGCGTTGTGAGCGAAGCGCTGTCAATGCGCCATCAGGGAGGACACAATGATACCAGCAGGGTTTGAGTACCATCGACCCGCCGACATTCGTTCGGCGATTTCCATTTTGCAGGAACATGGCGACGCCGCGCGCGTGATTGCGGGTGGGCACAGCCTGATCCCGATGATGAAACTGCGCATGACGGATATTGGCCATCTGGTCGACCTGCAGGCGATCGGCGAGCTCAAGGGTGTCGAAGTTGGCGCCGAAAAAGTCACTTTGGGCGCGATGACCACGCAGGCCGAACTGATCGGCAATGCCGCTCTGGGCGCCAAGATCCCTCTCTTGCGCGAAGCGGCCTTGCAGATCGCCGATCCGCAGGTGCGCTATGTCGGCACGGTGGGCGGCAACGTCGCCAACGGTGACCCCGGCAACGACATGCCCGGCCTGATGCAGTGCCTGGACGCAACCTACACGCTGGTCGGCCCCGACGGCACCCGCGATGTCGCCGCGCGCGACTTCTACGAGGCCGCCTATTTCACCGCCCGTGGGGATGAGGAAATCCTGACCCGCATCACCATCCCGGTGCCCGCGATGAAGGGTTACGCCTACGAAAAGCAGAAGCGCAAGATCGGTGACTATGCCACGGCCGCAGCCGCGGTACTGGTCGGCGGCGGCAAGGCGTCGGTCGCGATGACCAACCTGTCGGACACGCCGATCTGGTCCGAAGCCGCGGGCGCGGCGCTGGCCAAGGGCGATGTCGAGGGCTGTGTCGCCGCCGCGATGGGGGCGATCGCGCCGTCCGAGGACATGCGCGGGCCTATCGCCTTCAAGAAACACGTGGCCGAGGTGATCCTGCGCCGGGCCATCGCGAAAGCACAGGAGCGCGCGAAATGAGCAAGATGCACGTAAAGCTGAAGGTGAACGGGCAAGAGGTCGAAGGGCTGGCTGAACCCCGCACCCTGCTGATCCACTTCCTGCGTGAAAACCTGCGCATTACCGGCCCGCACATCGGCTGCGAAACCTCGCATTGCGGGGCCTGCACGGTCGACATGAACGGCAAGTCGGTGAAATCCTGCACCGTATTCGTGGCGCAGGCCAACGGCGCCGACGTGACCACGGTCGAAGGCCTGGTCAATGCCGACGGCAGCCTGGGCGTGATCCAGGAAATGTTCCGCGAGCATCATGGCCTGCAGTGCGGGTTCTGCACGCCGGGCATGATCACCCGGGCGCACCGCCTGCTGCAGGAAAACCCCTCGCCGACCGAGGAAGAAGTGCGGTTCGGCATGGCCGGTAACCTGTGCCGCTGCACGGGCTATCAGAACATCGTCAAGGCGATTTTGGCTTCGGCCGATCTGCTGAAGGGACAAAAGGAGGCCGCGGAATGAAAGACGAGGTCACAAGCAAGGACCGCGCCGCCGGTCTCAAGGGCATGGGCACCTCGCGCAAGCGTGTCGAGGATGTCCGTTTCACCCAAGGCAAGGGGAATTACGTCGACGACATCAAGCTGGACGGCATGCTGTTTGGCGATTTTGTCCGCTCGCCCTATGCCCATGCCAAGGTCGTCAACATCGACACCTCGGCAGCGATGAAAGTGCCGGGCGTTCTGGCCGTTCTGACCGCCAAGGAACTGGCGCCGCTGGGTCTGCACTGGATGCCGACGCTGGCCGGTGACAAGCAGATGGTTCTGGCCGACGGCAAGGTGCTGTTCCAGGGCCAGGAAGTCGCGTTCGTCGTGGCGACCGATCGTTACGCCGCCGCCGACGGCGTCGAGGCGGTCGAGGTCGATTACGAGGAACTGCCGGTCGTCGTCGATCCGTTCAAGGCGATGGAACCCGACGCGCCCGTGCTGCGCGAGGACCTGGCCGGCAAGATGGAAGGCGCCCACGGGCCGCGCAAGCATCACAACCACATCTTCACCTGGGAAGCTGGTGAAAAGGATGCCACGGAAAAGGTGCTCTCCGGTGCCGATGTGGTGGCCGAAGAGATGGTCTATTACCACCGCACACACCCATGCCCGCTGGAAACCTGCGGCTGTGTCGCCAGCATGGACAAGGTCACCGGCAAACTGACGCTGTATGGAACCTTCCAGGCGCCGCACGCGATCCGCACCGTGGTGGCGCTGATCTCGGGCATTGCCGAGCACAACATCCGCGTCATCTCGCCCGATATCGGCGGCGGGTTCGGCAACAAGGTGGGGGCCTATTCGGGCTATGTCTGCTCGGTCGTGGCGTCGATCGTCACCGGCAAACCCGTCAAGTGGGTCGAGGACCGGATGGACAACCTGATGTCCACCGCCTTCGCCCGCGACTACTGGATGCAGGGCAAGATCGCGGCCACCAAGGACGGCAAGATCACCGGCCTGTGGTGCCACACCACCGCCGATCACGGCGGGTTCGACGCCTGCGCCGACCCCACCAAGTTCCCGGCCGGGTTCATGAACATCTGCACCGGGTCGTATGACATCCCCACGGCCTACCTGGCGGTGGACGGGGTCTATACCAACAAGGCGCCGGGCGGCGTGGCCTATCGTTGTTCGTTCCGCGTGACCGAGGCGGCTTACTTCATTGAACGCATGATCGAGGTTCTGGCGATCAAGCTGAACATGGACGCGGCCGAACTCCGGCGGATCAACTTCATCCGCAAGGACCAGTTCCCGTATAACTCGGCCCTTGGCTGGGAATACGACTCGGGCGATTACCACACCGCCTGGGACAAGGCCCTGAAAGCCGTGGGGTATGATGCCCTGCGCGCCGAACAGGCCCAGCGGATTGCCGACTTCAAGGCGGGCAAGACGCGCAAGCTGATGGGTATTGGTCTGACGCATTTCACCGAAATCGTCGGCGCGGGCCCGGTCAAGAACTGCGACATCCTGGGACTGGGCATGTTCGACAGCTGCGAAATCCGCATCCATCCGACCGGATCGGCCATCGCGCGGCTGGGCACGATCAGCCAGGGTCAGGGCCATGCCACGACCTTTGCGCAGATCATCGCGTCCGAAATCGGCTTGCCGGCCGATGACATCACGCTGGAGGAAGGCGACACCGACACCGCGCCCTACGGCCTTGGCACCTACGGGTCGCGCTCGACCCCGGTGGCAGGGGCGGCGACCGCGATGGCGGCCCGCAAGATCCGCGCCAAGGCGCAGATGATCGCGGCCTACCTGCTGGAAGTGCACGACGACGATCTGGAATGGGACGTCGACCGGTTCGTGGTCAAGGGCGACGCAACGCGCTTCAAGACGATGAAGGAACTGGCCTTTGCCGCCTATAACAAGGCGATCCCGGGGCTGGAACCGGGTCTGGAGGCGGTGAGCTATTATGACCCGCCCAACATGACCTACCCTTTCGGGGCCTATATCTGCGTGATGGACATCGACGTGGACACCGGCGAGCATGACGTCCGCCAGTTCTACGCGCTCGATGACTGCGGCACGCGGATCAACCCGATGATCATCGAAGGCCAGGTCCACGGTGGTTGCACCGAGGGCTATGCCATCGCGATGGGTCAGGAAATTGCCTATGATGAAATGGGCAACCACAAGACCGCGACGCTGATGGACTTCTTCCTGCCGACCGCATGGGAGACGCCGACCTACACGACCGACTTTACCGTCACCCCCAGTCCGCATCACCCGATCGGCGCCAAGGGTGTCGGCGAAAGCCCGAACGTGGGATCCGTGCCCTGCTTCTCGAACGCGGTGCACGATGCCTTCCGGCACTTTGGCCTGGTGCAAAGCCACATGCCCCATGATCACTGGCGGATCTGGAAGATCGCCGAGGATCTGGGCCTGCACGCCGAGTAAGGAGAAATCGGGGGGCGGGTTCGCACCCGCCCCCCGCGCAACAAGCCATGACCCCGCATCTCGACCTTCAATCCCAGCTTGCACTCACCGGCTATGTCGCCGACGAAAGCGTTGCGATGGCGCTGCACCTGTCCGGCGCGCTGGGCCGGCCGCTGCTGCTGGAAGGACCTGCAGGCGTCGGCAAGACCGAGATCGCCAAGGCGCTGGCACAGGTGATGAACGCGCGGCTGATCCGGCTGCAATGCTACGAGGGGCTGGATGCCTCGCATGCGATTTATGAATGGAACTATCAGCGCCAGCTTCTGGCGATCCGCGCCGAGGGTGCGCGCGAAGACGCGCTGTTTTCCGAGAAATACTTGCTGCGTCGCCCCTTGCTGGAAGCGATCTCGCAGCCCGAACCGCCTGTCCTGCTGATCGACGAGATCGACCGCGCGGATGAGGAATTCGAGGCGTACCTGTTGGAAATCCTGTCCGATTTCCAGATCACCATTCCGGAATTGGGCACGATCAAAGCCCAATCGCGCCCGCGCGTGATCCTGACCGCCAACGGCACGCGCGACCTGTCGGATGCGCTGCGGCGGCGGTGCCTGTATTCCTATGTGGACTATCCCGATCGCGCGGCGGAACTGGCGATCCTGAAGGCGCGCCACCCGGGGTTGGAGCCCAAGCTGGCCAAGCAGATCGTCGCCGTCGTGCAGGCACTGCGTGCCGAGGATCTGGAAAAGAAACCCGGCGTGGCCGAGATGCTGGATTGGGCCGCCGCGCTGGCGGGGCTGGGGATCAACGATCTGGGCACGGATCGTGCCGCCGTGCAGGCCACTCTGGTCTGCATCCTGAAGACCGCGGCCGACCGCGATGCCGCCCCGCCCGAGATGGTCGAGCGTCTGATCGGCAAGGTGGCGTGATGCGCGTCACCCGGTTCCCCGCTCGTGCCGAAGGGCTGGCCGACCGCGTGGCCGGTTTCATCGCCCATCTGCGCATGAACGGCTGGGTCCTGGGTCCGGCCGAGACGGCGGCGACCTTGTCGGCCATGGCGGCTGTCGACGCGACCGAGCCGGGGCAGGTGCGCATGGCTCTGCGCGCGCTCTTGGCCGCCGACGCTGACAGCTGGAAACAGTTCGAACCGCTTTTTGACGCCTATTGGTTCAACACCGGGGCCATCCGCCACAGCGAGGCCAAGGCCCATGTGCGCACCCAGTCCGCCCGCCCGCTGATCTGGCAAAAGCACCTGAACGACCACAAGGGGCCTGACGGGGGGGCCGAAGAAAGCGCCGCGCCCGAGACGCCCGACACGCGAGGCGATGACGACAGCGCCGAGGGCACCGAAGGCCGCCTGATCGCCACCCAGACCCAGGCCCTGACCCGGCGCGACCTGCGCGAGCTGATGGACGATGAAACCCTGCGCGCCGCCGAACAGGCCGCCGTGCGTCTGGCCCGCGCGATCCGCGACCGCCGCTCGCGACGCCAGCGGCAGGCCACCAAGGGGCCGCGGCTGGACCTGCGCCGCACGCTACGCGCATCGGTCGCGCGCGGCGGCGAACCGCTGGACCTTTTCCGCAAACGCCGCCCCGAACGCCCCGTGCGCATAGTGGCGCTGGCCGACGTCAGCGGATCAATGACGATCTACGCGCGGCCCTTCCTGGCATTCGTGCGCGGCCTGGTCGGCGCCGATGCGCGGGCCGAGGCGTTCCTGTTCCACACCCGTCTCTTGCGCGTGACGCCCGCTCTGCGCGACACCGATACGCTGCGCGCCGCCGGGCGGCTGAGCCTGATGGCTGAAGGCTTTGGCGGTGGCACCGATATCGGCGGGTCGCTGGCCAAGTTGTACGACGGCTATGGACGCCAGTTCGACCGCCGCACCGTTGTGGTGATCCTGTCGGATGGCTATTGCACCGGCACCCCCGGCGCGCTGGCCGAGGCGCTGCAAAAGATCCACCGCCGCGCCGGGCGCATCGTCTGGCTGAACCCGCTGGCCCGCTGGCGTGACCACGCGCCTGTGGCCGCCGCGATGAAGGCCGCCGCGCCGCATCTGGACGCACATCTGCCTGCCAACACGATCGAGGCACTCGCCGCGCTCGAAGCCGAATTCGCCAAGCTCTGAAGGGAGAGAGTGATGGGAAAGTTCGATATTTTTGACACCATCGACAGCCTGCGCAAGACCGGGCAGCCGTTCTGCGTGGCGACCGTGGTTCGCACCGCCGACGTGACCTCTGCCAAGGCTGGCGCCAAGGCCGCGATCACCCAGACTGGCGAAATCCTTGGGCATCTGGGCGGGGGATGCGTGCAGCGTGCCGTCCGCACCGCCGGTGCCGAAGCAATCCGCAGCGGCGAGACGCAGATGATTCGGGTCAAGCCGTCGGACAAGGTGGTCAGCCTGCGCGATGACGACGGCGCGCAACTGTTCAAAAGCGGCTGCCCCTCGGGCGGGACGGTGGATGTGTTGATCGAACCCTATTCCCCGCCGCCGATGGTGGCGATTTTCGGCGCGACGCCGATTGGCCGCGCGATTGCGGCCCATGCGATGCTGGCCGGTTATCGTGTCGCTGTACCCGCGAATGCGGGGTTTGCCGGCGTCACCGCAGAGTTCGACCCTGCACAGTTCGAAGCGCTATCGTTAAGCGCGGACGATTTCGTCGTGGTAGCCAGCCAGGGGGCGAACGACCTGGCATCCTTGCGAGCGGCGCTGGCCAGCCCGGCGCGGCGGGTGTCGATGGTCGCCTCGCGGCGCAAGGCCGCGACCCTGAGCGGCAAGCTGGTGGCCGAAGGCATGGACGCATCCCTGATTGGGCGTCTGAAATCGCCCGCCGGTCTGGACCTGGGCGGGATCGATCCGCAGGACATCGCGCTTTCGGTCATGGCCGAGATCGCGCTTTGGAAGAACACCGACCGCAAGGCAAAGGAGACCCCCAATGAAAACCATGCATAGGGCCTGGCTCCGGCTTCTTGCCCGTATCTGGCCGCCCATGCCCCCGATGACACCCGAGCAGAAGCTGGATCTGATGCTCAATTCCCACCCCAAATGCTGCTGAACCCCTGAGGCCCCTGATGGAACTGTCCGACGAAATCCGCATCACTGCGCCGAAAGATCACGTTTACCGGTCGTTGAACGACCCTGAAATCCTGCGCCAGTGCATTCCCGGCTGCGAGGAACTGGACCAGGTGTCACCGACCGAACTGGAAGCGAAGGTCGTGTTGAAGATCGGTCCCGTCAAGGCACGGTTCGCCGGCGCTGTGACCCTTGACAGGGCCGGTGCGCCCGATGCGTTCAGCCTGGAGGGTGAGGGCAAAGGGGGGGTCGCTGGTTTTGCCAAGGGCGGCGCTGATGTTACCCTGACCGAAGCGGCAGGCGGTACGGAAACCGTTCTGCGCTATACGGCAAAGGTCGAGATCGGCGGCAAGATTGCGCAGCTTGGCAGCCGGCTTATCCAGAGCACAGCGTCCAAACTGTCGGCACAGTTCTTCGAGCGCTTTGCCGAACTTGTTACAGTCGAGGCGACCTGAGACCCGCGGATCGGGCGCGTGGGGCCAGTGACCGGTGCTACCCCGCCTGATGGCGGATCAAGATAGGTTCGGGCAGGGCGGGTTCCGCCCGAAATTGTCTATGGAACAGGGCGCAGCTCAGTTTGGGCCCATCCCCTTAAATTGACGAATTTAGGGGGTATGGTAGCCGGTGCGAGCCGCGTGGACCGGGCGGTCGATGCCGCATGCGCCGGCCATCTTTTCAAAGCGTTGCGCGGCAGATTTGTCAGGTAAGGACACGTTGCCCATCTGCAAATACATGTAGGCCTGCTCCGCCGGGCGTAGCGAACACGCTGGCGCCGGGCGCTGCGTCGATGTCGCCGCTGACCTTGGCGGTCAATCGCCCCGCAACGGGGCTGTCGAGGTGGACGAGGGTCTCGCCGCCGAGGTGTTCTGCATGGCGGACAGTGGCGGGCCAGCGCCCCTCGTGTTGCGAGAGTGTGACGTGCTCGGGGCGGATGCCTACGAGGTCGCCGCCGAATTCCCGCGCGATTGCGCCATCAATGAAATTCATCTTTGGCGAACCGATGAAGCCCGCCACAAAGGGAGTGGCGGGTTGGCGGTAAAGGTCCATCGGCGCGCCGACCTGCTCTATGTTGCCCTTGTTCAGCACGACAATCTGGTCCGCCATGGTCATTGCCTCCACCTGGTCGTGCGTGACGTAGACCATGGTGGAGCCGAGGCGTTCGTGCAGTTCTGAAAGCTCGACGCGCATCTGCGCGCGCAAGGCCGCATCGAGGTTCGAAAGAGGTTCGTCAAAGAGGAAGACCTTGGGCTTGCGCACTATGGCCCGACCGATAGCGACGCGCTGTCGTTGACCTCCGGAAAGCTGTTTGGGTCTGCGCTCGAGCAGCGGGCCGAGTTGCAGGATACCGGCGACCTCGCGGACGCGCTCATCCATATCGGCTTTCGGTATTCCAGCGAGCCGCAGGCCGAAACCGATGTTTTCGGCCACCGTCATGTGCGGATAAAGGGCATAACTCTGGAACACCATCGCAACGCCACGTTTCGAGGGGGCAACGTGGGTGATGTCCTGCCCGCCGATGCTGATCTTGCCATCCGAGACGGACTCAAGCCCCGCGATCATGCGCAGCAGGGTGGACTTGCCACAACCAGAGGGGCCTACAAGGACGGTGAAAGAACCTTCGGGAATGTGAAGGTCGAGCGAGGGGACAACTGTGACTGTGCCGTAACGTTTTGTCACGGACTGGATGAGGACGTCAGCCATTGTGGCCTCCTTTCAGAAGCGGTTGCTGCGCGTGCTGGAAGGCGGCTCGCGCGTGATGGGTCAGGGTCAGAGGGCCTTCGGGCGCTTGCGGGAAATGCAGGTCGGTCAGCGACAGCGTGCCGTCCGCGACAAAGATCTCGACCAGCCCGCGATCGACGTAGAGGTCGACCGAAACCGGACGGTCCGGCGGCCATCCGATGCCGCGGGTCAGGCTGTAGCCAAAGTCCGGCATTGCCGCATGGGGCGCGCGGACCGAGGTGATGCTGACGCGCCCCTCGGGATCATGCCGCAGGCGATATTGCGGCGCAGCCTCGCCGAACAGCGCGATGGAAACATCGCCGGCCCCACCCCGTTCGAGCCGGAAGCGGTGATGATAGGTCGCGCGGTCGCGGCGCTCTGAAAAGGCTTGCGTGACCGCTTCGGGCACCTTCTGTGCAACACGCAGCCCGTCCGGGGTCGCCGTGAGCGAAAGCTGCCTCGGCAGGCTTGCCGCGCCCCGGAAACCGGTTGTGGGCGTCTGCCTCGCGTAACGCCAGTTGCTGGCCCAGGCCATGATGGTCGGCGCGCCCTCCGGGTCGAAGAAGCTTTGTGGCGCGTAGAAGTCCCGCCCGGTGTCGAGCCAGAGCACTTCTTCGGCGGCGTTGGCATTGACAAAGCTTGTGCCGTCGAAGTGGCCGACGAAATA
>JAGRMT010000144.1:4258-24096 GCA_020441125.1 Roseivivax sp. | reverse complement strand
GCGGCGCCGGGGCGGGTGCTTTCGCCGCCGATATCCAGCATCCCGGTCCCCGCCGCCACCATGGCGGCAGCATGTGCGTGGGCGGTTTCGGCGGCGTCAAAGCGCCCACCGTCAGAGAAGCTGTCGGGGGTAACGTTGAGGATACCCATGATCTGGGGCCGGTCCATCGCCAGCCCGGCAATCGGCGGGCGCGGCGCGGTCAGCCGGTCGAGCACGGCCTGCGGCGCCTCGTCGACGGGGACGACCACGGGCGGGGCATCCCGTGACAGCGCCTCAAGCTCGCAGAACCAGCCGGCTCCACCAGCCAGTGGCAGGGCGCCCGGCGAGCGTGTCAGATCGAACCGGACCAAGGGACGGAAATGGGGCATGGCCGCCGTCACAGGCCGGGGCGGTCCAGCGGCAAGGCACGATGCGGCACCGAGCCGGCGGTCGGTGCCTCCTGCCCGATCACCAGAAGCTCGCGCGCGGCCAGGATGCGGGCAAACCAATCGGCCAGCGCCAGCGGGTCACGCAGCGCCGCGCCCGGACCTTCAACCGAGTCCAGCACGATCTTGGACGGCGCCCAGACCGAAATACGCCGGTGCTTCATCGCCCAGTCCAGCTCCGTCCGGGTCGTGACGACGACGCAGCGCGGATCGCGCGAGGCGAGGACCCAGGCATTCTGTTCGATCGCCAACAGGTCGATGCGCCGTTGCGGCATCGCGCTGCCGGCCTGCGGCGCGGCTGCGTCAGGCCGGCCGACGCACAGCACCACCGGCTCGGGCGCCGCCTCCAGGGTGTCGATCCAGGCGGACAGATTGGATGCGTTCACCGCTGCGTTGGGCAGGAAGACCACGCGCGGATGCGGCGCGTCGTCATCGGCCTGTCCCGCCAGACCGGCCATGTTGTGCCGCGATCGCACGATCTCAACCCCCAGGGCGCCGGGGCCACGGTCCAGCTTCTCGATCCGAACGAAAACGCGGATCGCCTGCGGTTCGCGCAGGATGCGCGTGGCGATCCGCTCGGCCAGGGTTTCAAGCAGGTTCAGCCGCTCGGCCGCCAGTTCATGGGCGATGGCCTCTGTCACGCGGTCGTAAGACAGGATGCGGTCGACATCGTCGTCAACCGGGCCGTCCTGCGGCGCCACCTCGACCACGATGTTGAAACAGATCCGCTGGGTCGTTCCGCGTTCCTGCTGGAAAGCGCCGATCTCGACTTCGCGGATGTGATCGCGCAGCGAGATGCGGTCGCGCGGATCGTCGCCCGCGGTTGCGATGGCACGCTCCGAGGGATGGGCAAAAGCCAGCCGGACTTCGCTTGACATGGCAGTCCTTTCGCGGACAGGCGCGGCAGGCGCGCGGCCCCGCGGCATTAGGCGCGGGGACCGCCGGTGTCAATCAGTTGCTGCTTACGCGGGTGAACTGGCGATAGAACCGGTGCACGCCGATCGAGGCGGTCTGGGCGAACACCCGCGACCATTTCGGGCGTACGGCCGTGGTGTGATAATGCGTGGCGCCATCGGTCAGTTCGCGCGGGGCGCCCGACAGCATGGCGCGGGCAACCTTGCCGACACGCTGGAAGGCGTCACGCTCGGCGATCACGTCGGGCTTGCCGTCACAGGTGTAAGAGAACTGGCAGGCGTGACGCCGGCCGGTGCCCTGATGCACTACTCCGCAGACCGAGTTTGGAAAGCGCGGGCTGTCCACGCGGTTCATGATCACTTCGGCGACGGCGAACTGGCCCTTGACCGTTTCGCCCCGCGCTTCGAAGTACAGCGCCTCTGCCAGGCACTGCCATTCCTTGCCGCCCTTGGCGGCCGGTTGCGCGGCCAGCCAGCGCTGGTCGAACGTGATCTTGCCCGTGCGCGCACGGGCCGAGACGGGCACCAGGAGCCCGTTGAAATGAGCCGCGCGCACACCGCGCAGGCCACCTTGTTCTTGCTGAAGCAGGCGCGCGGCCGCTTCGCTGGAGAGTTCGGCGCGTACTGGGAGCGCAGCCAACATTAGGACGCAAAGCGCCACCACAAAACGGTGCATCGTTTCCAGATCCTTCGAAAACAATTCGCGGCCAGCCCCCAGACTGCCGCGGCGATGCCCGGTCTCTACCGAAAATGGGCAAAGCCGTCCAGCGCCGGAACGTCGCGGTCGGCAAAGCTTTGCCGGGGGCAGAATCACCCCCTGTTTTCTGACCCTTATCTAGCGGGTCTTGGATCGAATCGCCAGTTGTGCCGCAGCCAAACGGGCCACCGGAACGCGAAAAGGTGAGCAGCTGACGTAGTCCAGACCCACCTCGCGGCAAAACGCGATGGATTCGGGGTTGCCCCCATGTTCGCCGCAGACCGACAGTGTGATCCCGGGCCGCGCGGCGCGTCCGCGCTCGGCCCCAAGCTTGAGCAATTCGCCCACGCCCTCGGTGTCCAGCACGTGGAACGGATCCTCGCGGAACACGCCCTGCTGCACATAATCGGACATGAAACGCCCTGCGTCATCGCGCGACAGACCGTAAGTCATCTGCGTCAGGTCGTTGGTGCCGAAGGACAGGAAGTGGGCATGATGGGCGATCTCGTCGGCGCGCAGGCAGGCGCGCGGCGTTTCCACCATCACGCCCAGCCGATAGGTAAAGGTCTGCCCGCGTTCGCTGCGCACGGCGGCGGCGACCGCGTCGATCCGGGCGCGGACCAGTTCCACTTCGCGCTTGGCCGAAACCAGCGGGATCATCACCTCGGGCACCACAGGATCGCCATCGCGGCTGGCTTCGATCGTCGCCTCGAAGATGGCGCGGGCCTGCATGTCATAGATCTCGGGCACGGTCACACCCAGGCGAACGCCGCGCATCCCCAGCATGGGATTATATTCCTGCATCGCCTCGACGCGGCGGGTCACGTCGCTGACCGGCAGGTCCAGCGCTTCGGCCATCTCGCGCAAGCCGGCACGGTCGCGCGGCAGGAACTCGTGCAGGGGTGGGTCGAACAGCCGGATGCAGACCGGCTGGCCCTGCATGATGCGGAACAGCTCGATGAAATCGGCGCGCTGCATCGGCAGGATCTGTTCCAGCGTCGCCTTCCGGTCCTCGGGATCGTCGGCAAAGATCATTTCGCGCATCGGCGTCAGCCGGTCAGCGTCAAAGAACATGTGCTCGGTCCGGCACAGCCCGATGCCCTGCGCGGCAAAGTTGCGCGCGGTCTGCGCATCGCGCGGGGTGTCGGCATTGGCGCGAATACCGATGTCGCGCTCCTTGTCGGCCCAGGCCAGCAACGTCTGGAAGGTATCGTCCAGCGACGCCTCGACCATGTCGGGCGCGCCGGCCAGGATCTGGCCGTTGGTGCCGTCGACGGTGATCGTATCGCCGGCGCGGAACACGCGGCCATCCTCGGCCACCAACTGCTTGCGCGGCAGGATGAAACCCATGCGCGCCGCGCCCACCACGCAGGGCAGGCCGATGCCGCGCCCGATCACGGCGGCGTGGCTCGTCATGCCGCCCCGCTCTGTCAGCACCGCGGCCGAGGCATGCATGCCCCGGATATCCTCGGGCGTGGTTTCGCGCCGCACCAGGATACAGGGTTCGCCCCGCGCGGCGCTGGCCTGCGCCTCGTTGGCCGAAAACACGATCTTGCCCGTTGCCGCGCCGGGGCTGGCGGCAACGCCGCGCCCGATCACGTCACGCCGGGCGGTTCCGGCCACCTGGCGATGCAGCAGTTCGGACAGGGCGCGCGGCTCGACCCGCATCACGGCGTCCTGATGCGAGATGATGCCATCCTCGGCCAGCTGCACCGCGATGCGCACTGCGGCGCGCGGGCTGCGCGCCACGCGCACGCCATCCAGGATATGCACCGATCCGTTCTGGATGGTGAACTCGATCTGCATCTCTTCGCGCAGCCGCTGGCGCATCAGCCGGGCATAGTCCTTGAGCGCGGCAAAGGCTTCGGGCGCCAGCTCCTGCAGCGAGGGGCCGCGGTCGTCACATTCGAGATAGAGCGAGGCCGCGCCACCTTCGAGCGCCTCACGCCCCTGGCTCTGGCTGAGGTAGCGGCCGGTGATCTGCGGCATGCCGGTCTGCGAGTTGACCAGTTGCAGCACGCCAGAGCCGCTTTCACCCTGCCCGATCCCCAGCGCCATCTGCTGCACCACAAGCCCGAGCCCGGCGTTGACCGGTGCGCCCTTGGCCTGCCGCAGCAGGCGGGCGGTTGTGCCCTCCCATGCGCGGGACATCGAACGCAGCACCTCGGCCAGCTGGACCGAGGGGGATTGCGGAAAGACCTCTTCGGCCTCGTCCTCGTAGGCGCGCAGCGCCTCGCCCAGGCCGATCGGGCCGGTGGCGTCGATATCGTCGAAGACGTCCGGATCCAGCCGGGCAACGTGCACCGCGTAGGATTGCACGAACCGGGTATAGACCGCCGCCGCGGCATCCTGCCCCAACTGGTCGGACAGCTCGACATAGCGTGCGTCATTCATGCCGATGTTCAGCACGGCGCCAGGTCCGCCCCAGTCCGGATCCTCGGACGAGGGGCGCACGCACAGCAGCGTCGACTCGCCGAACTCTCGCAGGATCGCGTCCAGGTCGGGCATCCGGCCGGCGGCAATATTGTGCACCGCATCGAATGACAGACAGACCGTGCGCGGCACGGGAAGATCAAGCCGGACAAGGCGTTGCAGGCATTTCGCCCGGCCGCCATGGGTCGGGGTCGCGATCGGCGCCGTGGGCGTGATCAGCGTGGCATCCGGGACGTGAAATTCTGGTTTCTGCACTGCGGCACCTCTTTGGTGTTCGAACCATACGATGGTTCCGCCCTCGCGCAAGATGGTATACAGCCACGCGCGGCGCCGCAGTTGCATTTTGGCGCGGGTTACTCCGCGGGCATTCCGGCGAAGAAGTCGATCAGCGCCTGCGCGGTTTCATCGGCCGATTCCTCGGGCAGGAAATGGCCGCCAGTCACCGGCCCGCCGCGCACGTCCAGCGCCTTGTCACGCCAGGTTTGCAGCACGTCATACTTGCGCCCGACCAGGCCAGCCGCCCCCCAAAGCGCCAGCAGCGGCACCGCGATGCGCGCCTCGGCGTCGGCGCGGTCGTGTTCCAGGTCGATGCTGGCCGCGGCGCGGTAATCGGCGCAGGTGGCGGCAATGCAGGCCGGATCGCGGAAGGCCGCGACATATTCGGCAACCGCCTCGGGGTCGTAGATCGTCATCCCGCTCTTGCCCCAAGAACCCAGCTTGGTGCGCAGGTAGTATTCCGGGTCTGCGCCGATCATCCGCTCTGGAAACGGTGCCGGCTGGATCAGGAAAAACCAGTGATAATAGGCGGTGGCAAATTCCATATCGGTGCTGGCGTACATCGTCGCCGTGGGCGCGATGTCCAGCACGGCAACACGGCTCAGCGCGTCTGGCCAATCCAGTGCCAGACGGTGCGCGACGCGGCCGCCCCGGTCATGCCCGGCCATGGCGAACCGGTCGTGGCCCAGATCGCGCATCAGCGCCACCATGTCGGCGGCCATGGCCCGCTTGGAATAGGTCGCGTGCCCGGCATCGGGAGCCGGTTTGTCAGAGCCGCCGTAACCGCGCAGATCGGGCACGATCACGCGAAAGCCGGCCTGCACCAGCTGCGGCGCAACGCGATGCCAGCAGGCCCCGGTCTGAGGATAGCCGTGCAACAACAGCACAGCGGGCCCCTGCCCGGCGCTGCGCACCCGCAGCGTCAGCCCGTTGTCCAGCCGGTGGCGTGTATCCGCAAAGCCGGGAAACAGGGCCATGGCGCCGACCTCAGCCTTCGATCCGGGTCAGGTCTGCGACCTGAAGGCACGTTGCGCGGATGCGCGACAGCAGGTTCAGCCGGTTGCGCCGCACCACCTGGTTGTCGGTGTTGACCTGGACTGCCTCGAAGAAGGCATCGACCGCCGGGCGCAGCCCTGCCATGGCCGCCATCGCGGCGGCAAAGTCTTCGGCCTGCATCGCCGGCTTGATCGCTGCCTCGGCAGTGTCCAGCGCGGCAAACAGCGCGGTTTCGGTGGCATCCTCGGCGAACTTGGGATCGGCGCCGAACGAGTATTCGACGCCGTCCTTCTCTTCGGCCTGTGTCAGGATGTTGTTGGCGCGCTTGAAGCCCTGCACCAGGTTGACGCCATCCTCGGTGGCCAGCACCGCAGACAGGGCGGTGGCGCGCTTGACCAGCAACGTCAGGTCGTCGCGGCCCGGCATGGCCAGGCAGGCGTCGATCACGTCGTGGCGAATGCCTTCGTCGCGCAGGTGCACTTTCAGCCGGTCATGCAGGAACCCCAGCAGGTCGTCGCTGGTGTCGGGCGTGTGTTCGGTGATCTGGGCAACCCATTCCGGGGCGTCGCCCTCGATCCCGTCGACCATGGCGCGCACCGCGGCGCCGAACACGCCGTGGCGGGCCACTTCGTGCAGCAACGCGTCGCGCAGCGCGGCCTGCTTGGCGTCGCCTTTCGTGTCGATGGCGTGCAGCAGCAGCTGGGCGTCGATGAAGCGGTCAAGGTGCAGGCGCAGATCGTTGGTCAGCACCAGCCGGATCACCCCCAGCGCGGCGCGGCGCAGGGCATACGGGTCTTTCGAGCCGGTCGGCTTTTCGTCGATGGCCCAGAAACCGGTAAGCGTGTCCAGCTTGTCGGCCAGCGCCACGGCAACCGAGACCGGCGCGGTGGGCACGTCATCGGAAGGGCCCAGCGGCGAGTAATGCGCCTGGCACGCGGCGGCGACTTCGGCCGGCAAACCTGAGGCCTCGGCGTAATAACGCCCCATAAGCCCCTGAAGTTCCGGGAATTCATAGACCATTTCAGACGACAGATCAGCCTTGGCCACCTGCGCCGCCTGCTCTGCCAGGTCGGGATCGGCGCCGACGCGCGGTGCCAGGGCGCGCGCCAGCGCGGCAATCCGCACGATCCGGTCTTGCTGCGAGCCAAGCTGGTTGTGGAAGGTGACATTGGCAAGGCGCGCGGTCCAGGCGGTCAGCCCGGCCCCCTTTGCGACACGCAGGTCGTTTTCCCAGAAGAACTTGGCGTCCGACAGCCGGGCAGACAGCACCTTCTGGTTTCCGGCCAGGATGGTGGCGCCATGATCGGTGGTTTCACGGTTGGCAACGGTGATAAAGCGCTCGATCCGGCCGGTCGCGGCATTCCTGACGCTGAAGAATTTCTGGTGCTCTTTCATCGAGGTCTGCAACACCTCGGCCGGCAGGCCCAGGAATGCCTCGCCGATGCGGCCCATCAGCACGACCGGCCATTCCACCAGCCCGGCCACCTCGGCCAGCAGGCCGCGGTCCTCGACCACTTCCAGCCCGGCGGCAAAGGCGGTGTTGGTGGCCGCCTGCCAGATCGCCTCGGCCCGCTCTGCGGGATCCAGGATGACATGGGCGCGCTTCAGCTTGGCCGTGTAATCCTCGAACGAACTTACGGAAAACGCGCCAGGCGCCATGAAGCGGTGACCTTCGGTCACGTTGGCGGCCGAAATGCCGTCAACCTCCATCGGCACCACTTCGGCGCCGGCCTCATCGGTCAGGATGCACAGGATGCGGTGCAACGGGCGAACCCAGCGCAGATTGCCCGCACCCCAGCGCATCGACTTGGGCCAGGGGAAGTTCCGGATCACCTGCTCCAGAACCTCGGCGACGATCTCGGCGGCGGGGCGGCCCGGCTTCTCGATCACGGCGAAGTACACGCGGCCCTTCTTGTCGTCGCGCTCTTCCAGCTGGTCGCGGGTCAGACCGGCACCGCGCAGGAAGCCTTCGATCGCCTGGTCGGGCGCATCGACGCGCGGGCCTTTGCGTTCTTCGCGCAGCGTCGGCGAATGCCCGGTCAGCCCGTGCACCGTCAGCGCCAGGCGGCGCGGCGTGGCGAAGGCGGCGGCCCCGGCGTAGGTCAGCCCGGCTTCGACCAGGCCGTTGGTGACACGGCTCTGCAGCTCTTCAGAGGCGCGCGCCTGCATGCGGGCGGGGATTTCCTCGGAAAACAGTTCGATCAGCAGGTCGGGCATCGTCTCACCAGCGTTGGCCCCCGGACGGGGCGGGTCAATCTGGCGGTGGGATAACGGGAGGGGCGCGCGGCGTCCAGTGGATAAGGGGTCAGCCCTGGGTTGGCCAGGCGCGGTGCAACGCGTCGATGACCACCGGATGGGCGTGCGCCTCGCCATGGCGGGCGCGCAGGTGCGGATGATCCGGCGGCAGGTCCGGGTGCTCGTGCGGCAGCGCGTCCGGCTCTGCCGCGGGCCGGAACCGATGCGCGGCCACGACGCCCGCCGCCGCCAGCACGCCCAGCACCGCGCCGGCCTGCGCGCCGGCAATGTCATAGGCCAGAAGGCCCAGCGCCACGGTCATCAGCCCGGTGCCCAGCAGAGCAACGATCTGCGCGGCAAAGAGCCGGGCAAAGACTGGGTGCGAGAGGATGGCAACCACGCGCAAAACCTCCGGAAACCGGCAAGCGGCCTGTCCGGTCAGCCTAGCGCATCATTCTTGCGGCGGGCAATCGTCGCCAAGCGGGGTGCCGTCATAGGCCTTGTCGCCGCAGTCGTTGATCTCTTCCCAGACAAAACCGCGCCCGTCCGAGGTAATCGCGACCACGCGGTCGATGCCGTACTCGATATTCCGCTGGCCGGTGAATACCGTGGCCTCGCCACTGTCGATCATCGCGCCGATGGCGGCGGCGTCGAAACAGTCGAACCAGCCCGGGGCGTTGCGCGGCACGGCGCCGGGATAGGGTGCGTAGCGCTGGGCCAGTGCCTGCGGCGTTTCCTCGGTGGTGAAGCAGGCGCGATAGCGGATCGGCGAACTGGTGGCGTCAATGCCCTGGAACGCCGCTATGGCCAGCGGCTCGGGCTCGGCGCCGTCCAGCGGGGTCAGCAAGACCTGCGCTTCGGACTCGGGCAGTTCGGTGTAGTAATAATAGACTTGGGTGTAATAGACGACCGCACCGAAAAGCAGCGCCACGCCCAGGACGATCAGACCAACCAGTTTGCCGTTCATCGCACTCAGATCCAGTTCATGTTGATAACCGGCCGCGTCATCGCGGCGGTGCGGCGGCGCAGCGCGCGCGTGCGCGCCGCCAGCGCCGGAACGCGGTTTTCATGGGTTTCGACAAAGATCGCGCCGATGCGCGAAAGCACCGGGTGATCCAGCAGAGCCTCCAGCAGCGCCACTTCGCCGCCTTCGATGTCCATCTTGATGACGGCGATATCCGCGTCGAGCCCGGCCAGAAAGGCGGGGAAGTCGACCGCCCGCACGGAAATCGCCGTATCGGTATCGACGTTCAGCTTTTCCGCCACGGTCGAAGAGGACAGCGAAGCGAACTCGGGATCGTCGTCAAAACCGGGATGACGGTAAAGGCTCATCGTGCCCTCGCGCGTTGCGGCAGCGGCTTCGATCACGGTCACATTATCCAGCCCGACCAGGTTCTGGCGCAGCTTGGCCGCGGTCCAGGGGTCGGGCTCGAAGGCGTATACGCGGGCGCCGGCCTCGGCCATCTGGCGGGTGTAGATGCCCATGTTGGCGCCCAGGTCGATGCAGACCTTGCCGCGCGCCCCGGCCAGCGCGGCGCCAAATTGCGCCTTTGCCTCAGGCGACAGCAAACGGCGCAGCTTGCGGCTGTACTCCAGACCACGGGCGCCGGGCAAATGCGACAGCAGCCGGTATTTCAGTCGCCGCAGCGGGGTGTCCTTGCGGGCCATCAGGCCGCGGCGCCTCCGGCCTCGGTGGTGACGAAGGCGTCGGCGCAAAGCTTGGCCAGCGCGCGCACGCGGCCAATGTAGCTTTGCCGCTCGGTGACCGAGATCACCCCGCGCGCATCCAGCAGGTTGAAGATATGGCTGGGATGCACTGGTCATAGGCCGGGTGGGCCATCACGATGCGCCGGCCGGTCTTGGGATCCTGCGCCGGCTGGTCGAGAATGCGGGCACATTCCGCCTCGGCCTCCTCGAAGTGCCGCAGCAGTACCTCGGTATCGGCGATGTCGAAGTTCCAGCGGCTGTATTCCTGCTCGGTCTGGCGGAACACGTCGCCATACAGCAGCGGGATCGGCGCATCAGGATCGTTGAAGGGCATGTCCATCACGTGATCGACGCCCAGCACGTACATCGCCAGCCGTTCCAGGCCATAGGTCAACTCGCCCGAGACCGGCGTGCAATCATGCCCGCCCACCTGCTGGAAATAGGTGAACTGGCTGACTTCCATGCCGTCGCACCAGACTTCCCAGCCCAGGCCCCAGGCGCCCAGGGTCGGGCTTTCCCAGTCGTCCTCGACAAAGCGGATGTCGTGCAGCGCCATGTCGATGCCGATCGCCTGGAGCGAACCGAGATAGAGCGCCTGCAGGTCGGGCGGACTGGGTTTGATCAGAACCTGGTACTGATAATAGTGCTGCAAACGGTTCGGGTTCTCTCCATAGCGCCCGTCGGTCGGGCGGCGCGACGGCTGGACATAGGCCGCCGCCCAGGACCGGGTGCCGAGGGCGCGCAACGTGGTGGCCGGGTGAAAGGTGCCGGCGCCGACCTCCATGTCATAGGGTTGCAGGATGGCGCAGCCCTTGGCGGCCCAATAGCTCTGCAGTCGCAGGATGATTTCCTGGAAACTGCGGGGTTTTTGCGGTGTCTGGTCCATCGTGGCGCCCTTGTGTCGCTGTGCCGCCTACCTATTGCGCCACAGGATCGGGGTCAATTCGCACCCTGTTCATATTTTCAGGTGCGCCCCCGGTCCAGTTTGGTAAAACCGCGTGAAACGGGCAGACCCAAGGACAGGATTGGCACAGGTTTCATGGTCAGATTGGCATTCTTTATTCTGTTTTCGCTGGCGATTTCGCTGCAACGCGCCGAGGCGCAGGAAAGTTATTACATCCAGATCGAGGCGCACCCGAGCACCGAGATGACAAACGCGCGAGCGCGTGATTTCGACACGGCGCTGGACCAGGTGAACGCCTTCGAACTGAATGGCGGCTGGTCGGCGGTGGCGCTGGGCCCGTTCAGCCGGACCGAGGCGCAATCGCTGCTGCGCGTGCTGCGCTCGCAGGGGCGCATTCCCGGCGACAGCTACATCGCCGAGCCGGGCGATTACGGCGCGCGCATCTACCCGCAGGGGGGGGCGGCCATCGTCGCCGCGCCGCTGCCGCCGGCGGGCACCGCCGAGACCGCGGCCCCTGCCCCGGCAACCGAACCCGCGCCGCAACCCCAGCCGGTGTCCGAGCCCGAGCCGCAGGTGATCGACGAGACCCCGCGCGAGGCGCAACAGTCCGAAGCGCTGCTGAGCGCAGAAGAGCGCATGGCGCTGCAGGTGGCACTGAAATGGGCCGGGCACTACGACTCGGCGATCGACGGCGCATTCGGGCGCGGTACGCGCACCTCGATGGCGGCCTGGCAAGAGGCCAACGGCTTTGAGCCGACAGGCATCCTGACCACGCTGCAACGGGCCGAACTCTTGCGCCAGTACAACGCGGTGTTCGACGGCATGGGCCTGACCCGCGTCGCCGAGGCCCGCGCCGGCATCGAGATGGAGGTGCCGCTGGGCGTTGTGGCCTTCGACCGCTACGACGCGCCTTTCGTGCATTTCGAGCCGACGGGCGATCTGCCCGCCCGCGTGCTGCTGATCAGCCAGCCGGGTGACCAGGACACGCTGTTCGGCCTTTACGAGATCATGCAGACGCTGGAAATCGTACCGCTGCAGGGCCCGCGCGAACGCGGCGCCCAGGGCTTCACCCTGGAAGGGCGCAACACGCGCATCGTCTCTTATACCCAGGCGCAGCTGCGCGATGGCGCGATCAAGGGCTTTACCCTGATCTGGCCGGCGGGTGACGAGGCCCGGCGCAGCCGCATCCTGGAACGGATGAAGGCGAGCTTTGCCACCACCGGCGCGGTACTGGACCCGGCGACGGGCGCGGAGAGCCAGCAGCGTGTCGACCTGGTGGCCGGGTTGCAGGTGCGCAAGCCGATCCTGTCGCGCTCTGGCTTCTATGTCGATGCGGCCGGCGCGGTGCTGACCGCCGCCGAGGCCGTGCAGGGCTGCGGCCGGATCACCCTGGGCGGTACGGTCGAAGCCGATGTGACCGCCAGCGACGCGCGCTTTGCGCTGCTGCGGCCGCGCAGCGCGCAGGCGCCTATGGAAGTGGCCGGGCTGATCAGCTACAGCCCGCGCCTGCAGTCGGAACTGGCTGTCGCGGGCTATTCCTACGAAGGCGCGCTGGTTGGTCCGACCCTGACCTATGGCACGCTGGCCGACCTGCGCGGCCTGGACGGCGACACCGCCGTCGACCGGCTGGAGATCGAGGCGCTGCCGGGCGATGTCGGCGGGCCGGTGCTTGACGCCAGCGGCGGCGTGCTGGGCCTGCTGCTGCCGCGCGACCAGGGTGCGCGCCAACTGCCCGCGGGCGTCGGCTTTGCCGCCAGCGCCGAGACGCTGCGCGCCTTCCTGACCGGCGCCGGGGTGGCTCCGGCCGATGCGGCCGGCGGCGGACCGCTGGCCCCCGAGGACCTTGAGGCCCGGGCCGCGGCGATGACCGTTCTGGTGGGCTGCTGGGAATAACCCGTCCGCCCCCCGAGCGATAACGAAAACGGCCGGCATCCTTGCCGGCCGTTTTTTTGTGGGCGTTTCCCCGGGTGCCGGCGTTTTCGGGAGTGCCGGAATATTGGGGGGCGCTGCCCCCGCTTGCCCTGCGGGCAAGCCCCCCCGGGGGTATTTTGCGCAAGAAGAAGCCAGGGGCGCGGCGCGAAGAGCGGCCCTTGTCCGAACGGTCAAGGACGGCGCTTGCCCGTTCTAGTAAAGACCGCCCGAGCTGAGCGAGCCGAAGCTGGCCTTGGGGCCGACGCGGACCTTGCGGCCCTCGGAGGTGACGACTTCTTCCTCGACCGACCCGTCCGGCACGATCAGGTCGAAATTGCCGCCCATGGCGAAACCGCCGTCGAACTGGATGCCGAAGATCGGCTCTTCACCCTCGCGGAAGCATTCAGAGACCACGTTGTCGCCAGTGGCGCCGTCGGACAGGCGCGCGCCGGTGAAACGGTCGATGTTGATGAACATGCACTGGGTCGGGACCTTGAACCGGCCGCCGCCGTAGCGCTGGACCGCCTCGGTCATGAAGCGCTGGAACACCGGGCCGCAGATGCCGCCGCCGGATGCGGCACGGCCAAGGGTGCGCGGCTGATCGTAGCCGATGTAGCAGCCCGCCACGATGTTGGAGGTGAAGCCGATGAACCACACGTCCTTGGCGTCATTGGTGGTACCGGTCTTGCCGGCGGTGGGCACCGGCAGGTTGACGGTGCCGGCGGCGGTGCCGCGCTGCACCACGCCCTGCATCATCGAGGTCAGCTGGTAGGCGGTGACCGGGTCCATCACCCGTTCGCGGTTGGACACGATGCGCGGGCTGAGGCTGCGCGGCAGGCCGCTGTCGGCGCAGTCGGTGCAGCTGCGCTTGTCGTGCCGGTAGATGGTGTTGCCAAAGCGGTCCTGAACCCTGTCGACCAGCGTCGGCTCGACCCGCTCACCGCCGTTGGCGAACATCGCATAGGCGGCAACCATCTTGTAAAGCGTGGTTTCCTGGCTGCCCAGGGCGTTGGCCAGCACCGGCGAGAGATAGTCGTAGACGCCGAATTTCTCCGCGTATTTGCCGACAACATCCATGCCCACCTCTTGCGCAAGACGCACCGTCATCAGGTTACGCGAGCGTTCGATGCCGGTGCGCAACGGGGTCGGGCCGTAATACTGGTTGGAGGCGTTCTTGGGCCGCCAGATGCCTTGCGGCGTGTCGATCTCGATCGGGGCGTCGACCACGATGGTGGCCGGCGAATAGCCGCTGTCGAGCGCGGCGGCATAGACGAAGGGCTTGAAGCTGGAGCCGGGCTGGCGCTGGGCCTGGGTGGCGCGGTTGAACACCGAAGCCTGGTAGGAGAAGCCACCCTGCATCGAGATCACGCGGCCGTTGTTGACGTCCATCGCCATGAAGGCGCCCTGCACCTGCGGCACCTGGCGCAGCGACCAGCGGATGAAATCGCCGGTGCCGTTGTCGCCGCTGGTCATGCGGCGCACCAGCACGACATCGCCGCGGGTGAAGTTGTCGGCAAAGCTGCCCTTGATCCAGTCGATGTCCTTGCGCGGCACCACGGTGGCGGCGGCCTCGGTCTGGGGGACGTCCTCGATGCCCAGCTGCATCTGCTGGTCGCCGATGTCGAGCACCACGGCCGGGTACCAGCGCCCGTCGAGCGTGATGTCGCGGGGCACCTTGGCCTCGGCCAGGGCGGCACGCCAGGCGGTCTCGGATTCGAGCTGGGCGGCGTCGAGCGTGACGCCGGTGCCGCGCCAGCGGCCCAGTTCGCGGTCGAAATCCTCGAGCGCGCGTTGCAGGGAATGGGCGGCCAGCACCTGCATGTCGGGGTCGATGGTGGCGCGGATCGCCAGGCCGCCGTTGAAGAACTCGTCCTCGCCGAAGTCCTTGGACAGCTGGCGGCGGATCTCGTCGGTGAAATAGTCGCGCGGCGGCATCGCGGCGCGATAGCTTTCGAAATCGCCCTGCTGGACGGTGCGGATGGGTTCTGCCTTGGCCTCTTCGTACTGCGCCTGGGTGATGTAGCCGTTTTCGTACATCTCGCGCAGCACCAGGTTGTTGCGCCGGTCCAGCGCCGCTTCGTAGTTTTCCGCGGGGTTGTACTTGTACGGCGCCTTGGGGTGGATGGCGAGGAAGGCAGCCTCGGCCACCGAAAGCTGCGACAGGGGCTTGTTGAAATAGGATTGCGCCGCGGCGGCAACGCCGAAACTGCGCACGCCCAGGTCGATCTCGTTCAGGTAAAGCGCCAGGATTTCGTCTTTGGACAGCGACTGTTCCAGCCGCGAGGCCAGGATGATTTCCTTGATCTTGCGCTCGGCAGAGCGATCGGAGGACAACAGGAAGTTCTTCATCACCTGCTGGGTGATGGTCGAAGCGCCGCGCAGACGCTTGCCCATGGCATAGTCCTTGGCGGCAGAGATCATGCCGACCACGTCATAGCCCTTGTGGGTGTAGAAGCTGCCATCCTCGGCAGAGACAAAGGCCTGCTTGACCAGGTCGGGGATTTCCTCGGCCGGGGTGTAAAGCCGCCGCTCGCGGGCGAATTCGTCGATGATCAGGCCTTCGGATGAATAGACCCGGCTGATCGTCGGCGGAGTGTAGCGGGCCAGGCTCTCGTGGCTGGGCAGGTCGCGGCCATAGACGTAGAAGACCGCGCCGACCGACAGCGCCACCATGAGCAGACCCAGCGTGATCACGCTGAAGATCGAGCCGAAGAAGGACATCACGAAGCGGAGCAAGCGGCGCACCCTTATTGTGTAACTGAGGCTCCAGTATACTCTTCCCTGCGCGCGGTCAAAACCGCAAACGCCGGGTCATCGGCAAGGTCTCGCGGACGTGAACGCCCGGTCAATGGCGCCGCAAGTTGGCCAGCGCGGCATCTTCCAGCGCCCAGGCGGCGATGCCGTCGCGAATCCCGGCGGCCATCGTGGCGCGCCACAGCGGATCGCGCAGCTTGTCGAGATCGGCCGCGGTCGACAGGAAACCCACCTCGACCAGGACCGAGGGAATATCGGCGGATTTCAGCACCGAGAACCCGGCCTGGCGCAGCGGATGCTTGTGCACCCGCCCCGTTGCGTTGCGGATGCCATCGACCAGATGCCGCGCAAGCGCCTGGCTGCGCGGCGCATTGTCGAGGCGGGCGAGGTCCATCAGCACCCCCGCGACCCGGTCGTCGGCGCCCGACAGGTCGAGCCCCGACAACAGGTCATCGCGATTGTGCCGCTCGGCCAGCGCGGCAGAGGCGGCGTCGGATGCCTCTGCGGCCAGGGTATAGACGGCCGAACCGCTGGCCCGTCCGGCCTCCAGCGCGTCGGCGTGCAGCGAGATGAACAGGTCGGCCCGGCGTTCATGCGCCAGCGCCACCCGCGCCTCGAGCGAGACGAAGCCGTCATCCTCGCGCGTCAGGAACACGTCGTAACCGCCGGCACGCAACAGCGTTTCCCGCAACTCGCGCGCCATCGCCAGCATCAACACGGCCTCGCGCACCTCGCCGTTCTGGGCACCGGGGTCAATGCCGCCGTGGCCGGGGTCGATGACCACCACCAACGGCCCGTCCGGCGCGCGCGGCACGGCCGGCGCGGCCTCGGGAATGGCTGGCTCGGCCCAGGCCGGATCAGGCGGCGCGCCCGCAGCGGCGTCGAAAGCGGACTGGTCGACCGGCGTCAGCACAACGTCGAGCAAGGCCGCGCCGCCAGCGGGATCGACCGCCAGACCGGCGGTCTTGACCGCCATCGGCGCCGCCAGAAGCGCCACCAGACGCGACCAGCCCGGCCGCACCGTGCCAAAGCGCAGACCTTCAACAGCATCGGAACGGTCGAGCGCGGCGGGCTCTGCGCCCTGCCAGTCAACCTGGCGGAAATCCAGCACCAGCCGGTTCGGCGCGGTCAGGGTGAACACGCGATAGGGCACGCCCTGGCTCAGCGCCAGGCGCAGCACGGCATTGCCGTTCCAGGTGTCTTCTATGCCGCTTTTCTCGGCCTGAACGCGCGCCAGCACGCCGCGATCCTGCGCCGCCAACGGCGCCGCCGCGCACAGCCACAAAAGGGCCAGCCCCGCTTTGATGATCCTGCTCATGCCGCCTCGGTCCAGCCCAGGTATGGGTACAGTCTACTACGCTGGTCCTGCGCGTCCAGCCTTGGCCGCGGCCGGTGGTGCCGTCCCGCCTATCGCACCCGGTGCTTCATGAAGCGAGTCAGCCGTTCCAGCCCTTCGACGATGTCGGCGGTGGAGCGGGCATAGGAAAACCGAAGCGTGCGGGCGCCGCGCTCGGGGTCGAAGTCCAGCCCGGGCGTAACGGCCACCCCTGCCTCGTCCAGAATTTGGCGGGCGAAGGCCACGCTGTCATCGGTCAGGTCGCCGACATCGGCATAGACGTAGAACGCCCCGTCGGGCGGCGCGATGTTGGTGAAGCCGGCGCGGGGCAGCCCCTCGATCATCAGCCGGCGGTTCTCGGCATAAACGGCGAGGTTGGCCTGCAATTCTTCGGTGCAGTCCAGTGCCGCCAGCGCGGCAACCTGGCTGGCATGGGGCGGGCAGATGAACAGGTTCTGCGCCAAACGCTCCACCTGGCGCACCTGGCCGGGCGGCACCACCAGCCAGCCGATGCGCCAGCCTGTCATCGAGAAATACTTGGAAAACGAATTGATCACACAGACGTCGTCGCTGATCTGGAGCGCGGTCACGGCTTTGCGCTCGTACTCGATGCCGTGATAGATTTCGTCCGACAGGAAGGCCGCGCCGCGCGACTGGGCGTGGCCGATCAGCGACGCCATCGCGTCGCGGTCCAGCATGGTGCCGGTCGGGTTGCCCGGCGAGGCCACCAGCAACCCATGGTAATCGACCCCGTCGAGATCGGCCGGTGTCGGTTGCAGACGGTTTTCCATCCGCGCCTCGACCTCGACCGGGACGAGGTCCAGCGCGCGCAGGATTTGCCGGTAGGACGGGTAACCCGGCCGCCCCATCGCCACCCGGTCGCCGGCATCGAACAGCGCGGTAAAGGCCAGGATGAACCCGCCAGAGGAGCCGGGGGTGATGACCACCCGCGCCGGATCGAGGTCGACGCCGTACCATTCGCCGTACATCCGTGCGATGCGCTGGCGTAATGCGGGCAGGCCCAGTGCCACGGTATAACCCAGCGCATCGGCCGCCATCGCGCGTGCCAGCGCATCGCGCGCGGCGGCGGGCGCGGGCGTGCCAGGCTGGCCCACTTCCATGTGGATGATCGAGCGGCCATCGGCCTCGGCCTGCCGGGCGGCCTCCATGACATCCATCACAATAAAGGGATCGACGGCGCCGCGCCTTGAGTTTTCCATGCCGGTCTTCCTATGCTGCTGCCCGAAAGAGACCTAGAGGCGACGAGGGCAAGCCGTCAATGCAGACAATCCGGGTTTTGCTGTTGGGGCTGGCGCTGTCGTTGCTGGCCGCCCTGCCCGCGCGTGCGGTCACGATCCTGCGCGACGCCGATCTCGAATATGGCCTGCGTCAGCTGGCCACGCCGGTGCTGCGCGCCGCCAACCTGTCGCCGTCGCAGGTGCGCATCCTGATCGTCGACGATCCGACCCTGAACGCCTTCGTCACCGACACCCAGCACATCTTCGTCAACTCGGGGCTGATCCTGCAACTGGACAGCGCCGAGGCGATGCAGGCGGTGCTGGCGCATGAGACGGCGCATATCGCCAACGGCCATATCAGCCGGCGCCTGGCCAACATGCGCAGCGCGCGCACCGCGGCCGGGCTGGGCATGGCGCTGGCGGCTGCTGCGGCGGCCTCGGGCGCCAACGGCAAGGCGGCGATCGGGTTGGGCATCGGGGTGCAATCATCGGCGCTGCGGCTGCTTTTTGCCCATACCCGGGCCGAGGAAAGCTCGGCCGATCTGTCCTCGGTCCGCTACCTGGCCCGCGCCGGGATTGATCCACAGGGCGCGGTCGACGTGCAGGAAATGTTCAAGGGCCAGGAGGTTCTTGCCGAAACGCGGCAGGACCCGTACATGCGCACCCACCCGTTCAGCCGCGACCGTTTCCGGGCGCTGCAGGGCCAGGTCGCCGGTGTCGGCAAGAGCTTCGATCCGAACCCCGCCGCGGATTACTGGTTCGCCCGCCTCCAGGGCAAGCTGTCAGCCTACAAACGCGCGCCGAACTGGACCCAGCGGCGTGCGGGCGACAGCTATAGCCAGGATATCGCCTTGCTGCGCCAGGCGGTGTCCTACCACCGGCAGTCCGACCTTGCACGGGCGTTGAAGGCGGTTGACGGCGCGATCGCGCTGCGCGGCTCCGACCCGTTCCTGTACGATCTGAAGGCTGAGATCCTGCTGGAAAGCCGCAAGGCGGCCGAGTCGGCGCGTGTCTACGCCCAGGCGGTGAAGTTGTCCAAGGACGACCCGTTGATCCTGGGCGGTTATGGCCGGGCTTTGCTGGCCACCGGCCAGTTCGACGCAGCGCTGAAGGTTCTGGAAGCCGCCCGCGCCCGCGACTTCCGCGATCCGCGTATCCTGCGCGACCTGGCCGTGGCCTATGCCAAGACCGGGCAGATGGGCCTGGCCAGCGTGGTAACGGCAGAGCGTTACGCGCTGTTGGGCAGCCTGAAGGACGCCGAGATCCACGCAAAACGTGCGATTGCGACCCTGCCAGAGGGTTCTGGGCCGTGGAACCGGGCGCAAGATGTGCTAAGTGCGGCCCAACAGGCCAAGCGCCGCTGACCGAAACTCAACGGAGAGACCGATGAAACATACCCTTTCCGCGCTGGCCCTGGCCGCCTGCGCCGCAACCCCGGCGCTGGCTTTCGACGTCACCGCGATGTCCGAGGCCGAACGCGAGGCGTTCCGCGCCGAGGTCCGGGCCTACCTGATGGAAAACCCCGAAGTGATCATCGAGGCGGTGAATACGCTGGAGGCCAAGCAGGCCGAGCAGCAGGCCGCCAATGACGTGGCGCTGGTCGAGACCCATGCCGCCGCGATCTTCGACAGCCCCGACGCCTGGGTCGGCGGCAACCCGGACGGCGATCTGGTGCTGGTCGAGTTCATGGACTACCGCTGCGGCTATTGCCGCAAGGCGCAGGCAGAGGTCGAGGAACTGATCGCGTCTGACGGCAATATCCGTTTTGTCGTGCGCGAATTCCCGATCCTGGGCGAGAACTCGCTGGTTTCGTCGCGCTTTGCCCTGGCGGTTCGCGCGGTGGCGGGGGACGATGCCTACAAGGCCGCCCATGATGCGCTGATGACCCTGAGTGCCGACGCCACAGAGCCGGCGCTGCGCCGCCTGGCCGAGACGCTGGGGCTGGATGCCGAGGCGGTGCTGGCGGGGATGAAAGATCCCGAAATCGACCGGATCATCGGCGAGACGCGCGC
>JAGRMT010000144.1:0-4200 GCA_020441125.1 Roseivivax sp. | reverse complement strand
ATGCTGCGCGGTTACGTGCCGCTGGAGGCGATGCGCCAGATCGCGCAGGACGTGCGCGAAGCGGGCTGAGCGACGGCCTTGCGCACGCGGGCCCTGGCCTGGCTGATGCCAGCCTTGCTGGCGTGCGCGCCGGCGCTGGCCGGCGGGTTGGATATGACCGATGCCGAGCGGGCCGCCTTCGGCGCCGAAGTGCGCGCGCTGCTGCGCGATGAGCCGATGCTTGTCGGCCGTGCGCTGACGCCCGATCCCTATGCCGAAGAAAAAGCCGCCGACCACGCCCTGCTGGAAGGGCTGGCCGCAGCGCTGTTCGACCCGGCGCGGCGCGGCTGGGGACCGCCGGGCGCACCGGCGATGGTGGCGCTGACCGCTCCGGGCTGCACCGCTTGCGCCGCGACAGAGCCCGAGCTGGCGGCGCTGGCCGCGGCGCGGGGCTTGCGGATCGGTCTGCTGGACATCACCGAGGAGCCGGCACTGGCCGCCGAGTTGGGGCTGGACAGTCTGCCGTCTTACGTGCTGCCTGACATGCTGGTGCGCGGCGATGTGCCGGTATTCGTGCTGGACGGATACCTGGCGCGGTAGCGGCGGGTGCCGGTGGCGGGGGTTGAAGGGGGCGCTGCCCCCGCTCGCCCTGCGGGCAAGCCCCCCGGAGTATTGTCGCAAAGAAGAAGGCAGGGGCGCGGCGCGATTGGCCGGCCTGCTTTCCCAAAGCAAGGGACAGCGCGCGCTGGGCCTTATTCAGCGGCCGCTTCGGCGGCGTCGATCTCGGCCGCCTTGCGTTCGACCTGTTCGACGATATGGTCGATCATCTGGGCGTTGGACATCTTGTGGCTGGCCTTTCCCGCGAGATAGACCATGCCGCTGCCGGCGCCGCCGCCAGTGAAGCCGACATCGGTCATCAGCGCCTCGCCGGGGCCGTTGACCACGCAGCCGATGATTGACAGGCTCATCGGGGTCTTGATGTGTTCCAGCCGCTTTTCAAGGGCTTCCACGGTCTTGATCACGTCGAACCCCTGGCGCGCGCAGGACGGGCACGAGATGATGTTGACGCCGCGGTGGCGCAGTCCCAGCGATTTGAGGATCTCGTATCCGACCTTGACCTCTTCGACCGGGTCGGCGGAAAGCGAGACGCGGATCGTGTCGCCGATGCCCATCCACAGCAGGTTGCCGAGGCCGATCGCGCTCTTGATCGTGCCGGACATCAGCCCGCCCGCCTCGGTGATGCCAAGATGGATCGGCGCGTCGGTCGCCTCGGCGATACCCTGGTAGGCAGCAGCGGCGAGGAAGACGTCAGAGGCCTTGACGCTGATCTTGTAGTCCCGGAAATCGTTGTCCTCGAGGATGCGGATATGGTCGAGGCCGCTTTCGACCATCGCCTCGGGGCATGGCTCTCCGTATTTGTCGAGCAGGTGCTTTTCCAGGCTGCCGGCGTTGACGCCGATGCGGATCGAGCAGCCATGGTCACGGGCGGCGCGGATCACTTCGCGCACACGGTCGGGGCTGCCGATATTGCCGGGGTTGATGCGCAGGCAGGCGGCACCGGCCTCGGCGGCCTCGATGCCGCGGCGGTAGTGGAAATGGATATCTGCGACGATCGGCACCGGGCTTTCGCGCACGATCTGTTTCAACGCGCGGGCGCTGGCCTCGTCCGGGACGGAGACGCGCACGATATCGGCCCCTGCCTCTGCGGCGCGCTGAACCTGGTCGACGGTGGCGGCCACGTCGGTGGTCAGCGTGTTGGTCATGGTCTGGACCGAAATCGGCGCGTCGCCCCCAACCGGGACGGAACCGACCATGATGCGGCGGGACTTGCGCCGCTCGATGGCGCGCCAGGGGCGTACGTGAGTATGATCCATGCCAGGGTTCCGTGCGTTGACCAGCCTTCGCCAGCTGATCTAGGCGCTTGGCGCCGGGAATGCCAGCCCGCTCAGTCCGCCGGACCGGCGCCCATGTAGATACCGTCGAGCGCGGCGACGGCGCGTTCCAGCTCTGGGTCGCGGCCGATCTCGGCGGCGGCATAGGTGCTGGTCAGATTCTCGACCGACAGGGCCAGGTTCTTGGTCAGCTGCCCGCGAGAGCCGGCAGGGCCATAGGTCTGGCCGTTGACGGCGAAGTAGATCGCACCGGATTCACCGATGCGGATCGTCGGCGCCTCGGCCAGCTGCGGCACGGTGTAGGTGTCGCCAGCGTTCAGCGTCGCCTCAAACAGGCTCGATCCGTCGGCGGAAGAGACGCGCACCCAAGCCGGGCGGGCGGCGACAATGGTCACGCCGGGGCGGCCGTCTTCCAGCACCTTGGGCTGGTTCTGGGCATCCTCGCCGAGATCGGCCAGTTGCAGCGTTTCGCCCTTGGCCTCGGCCAGAAGCTGGGCCAGCGCCTGTTGCACGGCGCTGTCGGTGTCCAACTCGGGCAGCGCGGGCGGTTCGTTCGAGGCGAAGGCACCCTGGGCGTTCGGATCGAGGGTGGAGATCGGCGCGTCGCGCGCGGTCAGCACCGGCACGTCCAGTGCCTGTGGGCGGTACAGCCGGTCGAGCGAATCGTTGCGCACCGGCGCGTCCAGCGTGGCGATGGCGGGGGTCGCTGCATCCTCGGTCTCGGCCGTGGCGGCAGCGGGGGCCGTGGCGGCCTGCAACGGGTCGAGATCCGACAGAACGACCGGGGTACGGTCGACCGGTGCCAGCTGCACGCGCTGCACCTCTTTCAGAACGGTCCAGCCGCCGTAGCCAATGCCGGCGATGAGCGCCAGCAACACCAGCGACGAGCCGATGGCCGCCGGCTCGATGCGCGACAGCAGGCTGTCGCCGGCCGGGGCGAAAGGCAGGCGCGGTTCGTTGAACAGATCGCGCGGACCGGCCGCTGCGGCGGCATTGCGGTTGCGCGCCGCGACCTGTTCGACCCGGGTACGGGACGATGCCTGCGCAGACATGCCATGGGCGGTGGAAAACCCGCTTTCGGCGCAGAAAGCGGCGAAAGTGTCATCGGGATCCATGTTGAGATAGCGCGCGTAGGAGCGCACGTAACCAGCGATGAAGCCCGGAGTTTCAAAGGCGGACGGGTCGCAGTTCTCGATCGCGGCGATGTAGCTGGCCTTGATGCGCAGCTCGCGCTGCACATCGAGGAGCGACTTCCCCAGCGTCGCCCGTTCGCCCCGCATGACATCCCCAAGGCGCAACTCGAATGCATCGAAGCCGCGTGGTGCAACGGCTTCTTTGGCATCGGCTTTGCGATGGGATTTACGCCCGATCATTCGGCTGCCCCTGACTCAACTCTCGCGAATTTTTTACAAAAATCGAGTCTTTGTCCCCCGACTCGATCAACCCCTTATTGATCGCAAGCTAGCATAGCGCAAGCCGTTGTGCACCCGACTCGGGCTCAGGCACTCAGTTCGGCACGATTCAGCGCACAGCGGCTCCACAATTCGTCCATCGCGTGAACAAGTGCGTCCATCTCCTTGGGGCCGTGTACCGGAGAGGGGGTGAATCGCAGACGTTCGGTGCCGCGCGGCACGGTCGGGAAGTTGATCGGCTGGACGTAGATTCCATAACCTTCCAGCAGCATGTCGGACAGCAGCTTGGTGTGCTTGGGATTGCCGACGATCACCGGCACGATATGGCTGCCGTGGTCGATGATGGGCAGCCCCAGCCCCTTGAGCCGCAGCTTCAGGATGCTGGCCTGGGTCTGATGCCGCTCGCGGATCGCCTGATCCTTCTTGAGATGCGCAATCGAGGCGGCCGCGCCCGCGGCAACCGCCGGCGGGATCGAAGTGGTAAAGATGAAGCCCGGCGCGTAGGAGCGGATCGCGTCGCACATCTTGGCGCTGGAGGCGATGTATCCGCCAAAGACGCCGAAGGCCTTGCCCAGCGTGCCGTTGATGATGTCGATGCGGTGCGCCAGCCGGTCACGCTCGGCCACGCCGCCGCCGCGGGGGCCGTACATGCCAACGGCGTGCACTTCGTCCAGATAGGTCAGCGCGCCAAACTCGTCGGCCAGGTCGCAGATCGCTTCGATCGGGCCAAAGTCGCCGTCCATCGAGTAGACCGATTCGAAGGCGATCAGCTTGGGCGCGTCGGGATCGTCGGCCGCCAGCAGCTCGCGCAGGTGCTCGACGTCGTTGTGCCGGAAGATGCGCTTGGAGCCGCCGTTCCGCTTGATCCCCTCGATCATCGAGGCGTGGTTCAGCTCGTCCGAATAGATGATCAGGCC
>JAGRMT010000143.1 GCA_020441125.1 Roseivivax sp. | reverse complement strand
TCGACGGCAAGGGCTGGCGGTCGGGCGCCGAGGTGGAACGGCGCGAGCTGACGCAGTGGTTCTTCAAGATCTCCGACATGTCCGGTGAGCTGCTGGACGCTCTGGACACGCTCGACAACTGGCCCGCCAAGGTCAAGCTGATGCAGGCCAACTGGATCGGCAAGTCGCGCGGGCTGCAATTTGCATTCTCGACCGTGGACGCGCCGGAAGGCTTCGACCGGATCGAGGTCTACACCACCCGCCCTGACACGCTGCTGGGTGCGTCCTTTGTCGGCATTTCGCCCGACCATCCGCTGGCCAAGACGCTGGAGAAATCCGACCCGAAGGTCGCCGCCTTCTGCGCCGAGGCGCGCAAGGGAGGCACCACCGAAGAGGCCATGGAGAAGGCCGAGAAGCTGGGTTTTGACACCGGGCTCACCGTGCGCCACCCGTTCGACACGGCGTGGGAACTGCCGGTCTACATCGCCAACTTCATCCTGATGGACTACGGCACGGGCGCGATCTTCGGCTGCCCCGGCCATGACCAGCGGGACCATGATTTCTGCGTGAAATACGGGCTGCCCATCGTCGACACCTTCGTGCCGATGGAAGGCGAGATCGACATCGCCAAGGCGCCCTTCGTGCCGCCGAAAACGGACAAGGTGCGTTACACGCGGCTGGTCGCCGGGGACGAGGTGCAGACCGGCGCCGAGGCCGTCGAGGCCGCCATCGACTTCTGCGAAAGCAAGGGCGTCGGCCATGGCGTGACCAAGTTCCGCCTGCGCGACTGGGGGCTGTCCCGCCAGCGCTACTGGGGCTGCCCGATCCCGGTTGTTCATTGCCCGGCCTGTGGCGTGGTACCCGAGAAGAAGGAAAACCTGCCTGTCCGCCTGCCCGACGACGTCACCTTCGACGTGCCCGGCAACCCGCTGGACCGGCACCCGACCTGGCGCGACTGCGCCTGCCCGAAATGCGGCGCGGCGTCCAAGCGGGAAACCGATACGATGGACACGTTCGTCGACAGTTCGTGGTACTTCGCCCGCTTCACCGCGCCGCGTGCCACAACGCCGACCGATATGGCCGAAGCCGAATACTGGATGAACGTCGACCAGTATATCGGCGGGATCGAGCACGCGATTCTGCACCTGCTTTACTCGCGCTTCTTCGCGCGGGCGATGAACATCACAGGGCACCTGCCCGCCAAGAGCCGCGAGCCGTTCGACGCGCTGTTCACGCAGGGGATGGTGACGCATGCGATCTTCCAGACCAAGGGCGCTGATGGCCGGCCGGTCTATCACTATCCTGAGACGGTGGATCTGCGCGACGGCAAGGGGTTCCTGAAGGACGGCACCGAGGTGGAGATCATCCCCTCGGCCAAGATGTCCAAGTCCAAGAACAACGTGGTCGACCCGGTAAAGATCATCGCCGACCACGGCGCCGACACCGCGCGCTGGTTCGTGCTGTCGGACAGCCCGCCGGAACGGGACGTCGAGTGGACGGCGGCGGGCGCCGAGGCGGCGCACAAGCACCTGGGCCGGGTCTGGCGCATCGCCGCCGAGATCGCGGAAGCCGATGAGCCGGCCACTGCCGAGGACGAGCCGCTGCTGCGCGAGATGCACAAGGCGATCCATGACGTGACGATGGGCGTGGAATCCTTCGGCTTCAACGCCGCCATCGCCAAGCTTTATGCCTTCACCAACACGCTGTCGCGGTCCAAGGCAGGCACGGCGGCCAAGCGGCAGGCGGCCATGACCCTGGCGCAGCTGATGGCGCCGATGACGCCGCACCTGGCCGAAGAGGTCTGGTCGATGCTGGATGGCGCCGGGCTGATCGCCAACGCGCCCTGGCCAAAGGCCGATCCGGCGATGCTGGTCGAGGATACCGTGACGCTGCCGATCCAGGTTAACGGCAAGCGCCGAGGCGAAATCGCAGTGCCCAAGGACATGGCCAAGGAAGATGTCGAGGCGCTGGTCATGGAGCACGAAGCGGTGCAAAAAGCACTGGACGGAGGAAAACCGAAAAAGGTGATCGTCGTGCCGGGCCGCATCGTCAATGTCGTGGTTTGACCGCAGAACCGTTCTGTTCGGCGGCGCCGTTCTGACGGCGCTGTCGGCCTGCGGGTTCACCCCCGCCTATGCCCCTGACGGCGCGGCGCAGCGCCTGCTGGGAACCATCGCCCTGGCCGAACCTGCCAGCCGGGCCGAATACCTGCTGGCCCAGCGCCTGGAAGAACGCCTGGGACGCGCCGCGGTGCCCGTCTGGAGGCTGAGCACCAAGCTGAGCATCAACGACCAGGGGCTTGGCACCTCGACCGACGGGCGAACCACGCGGATGCAGCTGCGCGGCAGCGTTGCGCTGACGCTGACCGGCGCGGACGGCGCGACGGTTCTGACCGACACGATCGAGGGGTTCGTCGGGTATTCCACCACCGGCTCTACCGTGGCGACGCTGGCCGCCGCCCGTGACGCCGAGGAACGGCTGATGGTCATCCTGGCGGACCAGATCGTTGATCGGCTGGTGCTGGCCGCCGCCGACCTGCCGCAATGAAACTTTCGGGGCGCGAGGCCGCGGGCTATTTCGCCCGGCCCGATCCTGGCCGAACCGGTGTGCTGATCTATGGCGAAGACGCGATGCGCGTCGCGCTGAAGCGGCAAGAGATGATCGCCGCGCTGGTAGGTCCGCAGGGCGAAGAGGAAATGCGCCTGACCCGCCTTCAGGGGGCCGACCTGCGCAAGGACCCCGCTGCGTTGGGCGATGCAATGCGCGCCCAGAGCTTCTTTCCCGGACCGCGCGTCGCCTTTGTCGAGGCAGCGACGGACGGCGTCGCCCCCGCGATTGCCGCCGCGCTGGAAGACTGGCGCGACGGCGACGCCCAGATCGTTGTCACCGCCGGTCAGCTGACTGCCAAGTCGGCGCTGCGCAAGCTGTTCGAGGGCCATCCCAACGCCTATGCCGCCGGTCTGTACAACGACCCGCCCAGCCGCGCCGAGATAGAGGCCGAGCTGGCCCGCGCCGGGCTGCGCGCAGAGGGCGGCAGCGGACTCGATGCACTGACCGCACTGTCGCGCGAGATCGGCCCGGGCGACTTTCGCCAGACCGTGGAAAAGGTCGCGCTCTACAAGCTGGGCGACGACACGCCGCTGACCGCCGAGGAGGTGGCGCTGTGCGGGCCAACTTCGACCGAAGCAGATGTCGATGACATCCTGCATGTCGTGGCCGAAGGGCGCGTTGCCGAGATCGGCCCCCTGATGGCGCGGTTGCAATCGCAGGGCGCCGCGCCGGTGACGCTGATCATCATGGCCACCCGCCATTTCCGCGCGCTGCACGCTGCCGCGGCCGATCCGGGCGGCGCGGCCCAGGGCATTGCCCGGCTGCGCCCGCCAGTGTTCGGCCCGCGCCGCGACCGGATGCTGCGGCAGGCGCAGGGCTGGGGCATGTTCAAGCTGGAACAGGCGCTGGCGCTGGTGCTGGACACCGATCTGGGTCTGCGCTCGGCCGGGCAAACCGCCCCGGCGATGGCGCAGGTCGAACGGGCCTTTGTCCGCCTGGCAATGCTGGCCCAACGCTAACGGCACCACACCGCCGGTGGACGCCGCCCGCAACACCCCTTACCTTGGCCCGGTAGCCGCAAGCGGAGCCCCGCATGACCGACGCCCCCTATCAGGTTCTTGCCCGCAAGTACCGCCCGGAAACCTTTGCCGACCTCGTCGGGCAGGACGCGATGGTGCGGACCCTGCGCAACGCCTTCAAGGCTGACCGCATCGCGCAGGCCTTCATCATGACCGGCATCCGCGGCACCGGCAAGACAACCACGGCGCGGATCATTGCCAAGGGAATGAACTGCATCGGCACCGATGGCACCGGCGGGCCGACAACCGATCCCTGCGGCAGGTGCGAGCATTGCGTCGCCATCATGGAAGGCCGCCATGTCGA
>JAGRMT010000142.1 GCA_020441125.1 Roseivivax sp. | reverse complement strand
GCCGGCATCGGCAGGATCATCATCACGATGACCGACATCAACGCCAGCGCAATGACGATAGAACCGTTGATGCGCACCCGCGGTGCCGCTGCCTGCGCCATTCACTGCCCCAGCAAAGATACGGCCACCTGCAAATCCAGCGGCACCAGTGATCCGTTCACATGCGGAGCGGCGCCGGGCTGCAGCAAGGCATAGGTGTTTTCCCGAGGCGCCCGCCTTGGCATAACCGGCAGCGCTTCGGGCAGGCCGGCCTGAAGGCTGCGTTGCAGCTCTGCGTATTTGCGTTTGTACCGGTCGGCGTGCACGGCGGTGCGCGAATGGTAATGGCCAACGGCCATCGTCCAATCGCCGGTTTCTTCAAATAACGACCGCAGGAACTGTGCCGCATAAACGGCGTTTGCCATCGGATCGATCATCTCGTCGAGAGAGGCGAAGGCGTCACCGTGCCATCGGTAATTGATCTGAAAACACCCGGAATCGAAGTTCGTACTTCCTTCCTCGGTGATCTTGGTCAGGTAGGCGCGCAGAGACTCACGACTGTCGAAATAGCGCCCGACGCCGGCAACGTTGACCGTCCAGGGCCAGGGCCTGACTACCCCCTGGTAGGTGCGGCCGGTCTCCAGCCGCGTCACCGCCAGCATCACGTTTTGTGGGATCAATTCCTGCTGCGCGGCGCGGATCGCGACATCGTCGCAGATACGAGAGGTTTCCGTTCCCGCCGCCGCTTGTGACACCAAGCAAGCCATCATGGCCAACACAGCTCGAAGCATTCTGCCGATCTCCTGTTGCCTCGCGCTTTGGGATACGGCCGATTGCTTTACAAACCGTAAGCCGCTTGCCCAAGAGCCACCCATTGGCGCGCGGATCGGGATCGGGTAATTCACCCCCTGACGGGAGATTTGCCATGCCGGATAACCATTTGATCGACTCGCTCACGACGGGTCTGAAAACCACGCCAAACAAGGTTTTTGCCTATCGCGCCGGTTCGCCTGACGTGACCTTCCGCGCACTGTTCGACGGCGCGGGGCGCATGGCCTCGGCGCTGGTCGCCAATGGCCTGACTGTGGGCGGACGCGTTGCGGTGCAGGTGGAAAAAACGGTGGAAGCGCTGCAACTCTACCTGGCCACCGTAATGGCCGGTGGCGTGTTCCTTCCGCTGAACGTGGCTTATACTCCCAAGGAAGTGGCCTATTTCCTGGGCGATGCCACGCCCGATATCCTGGTTTGTGACCCTGCCCGCAAGGCGGCACTGTCGCCCCACGCGCAGGGCGCGCGGGTTCTGACGCTGGACGCCGCTGGGCAGACCGATTTTGGCTGGCACGACCTGCCTGCCTTGGCGCCGGTCGCGCGCGGGCCCAACGATCTGGCCGCAATCCTGTACACGTCCGGCACCACCGGCCGGTCCAAGGGTGCGATGCTCAGCCATCGCAATCTGGCATCCAACTCGCAGACACTGAAGGACTACTGGCGTTTCACCAGCGACGATGTGTTGATCCACGCCTTGCCGATTTTTCACACCCACGGGCTGTTCGTGGCGACAAACGTCGCCCTGATGGCCGGCGCGTCGATCCGCTTCATGCCCCGCTTTGATGCCGAAGCAGTGATCGCGGCGATGCCGGTTTCGACCGCGATGATGGGTGTGCCGACGTTCTACACCCGGCTGCTGGCCGACCCGCGGCTGACACCCGAGTTGACGCGGGCCTTCCGCCTGTTCGTCTCCGGCTCTGCCCCACTGTTGGCCAGCACGCACCGAGACTGGGAGGCGCGCACCGGCCACCGCATCCTGGAACGCTACGGGATGACGGAAACCAACATGAATACGTCCAACCCTTATGACGGCGACCGCCGCGCCGGCACGGTGGGCTTCCCCCTGCCGGGCGTAGAGCTGCGCGTGATGCGCGACGGCCAACCCCAGCCCGCGAACGAGATCGGGGTGATCGAGGTGCGGGGCGACAACGTTTTCCAGGGTTATTGGCAGATGCCCGAGAAGACAGCCGAGGAGTTGCGCCCAGATGGATGGTTCATCACCGGCGATCAGGGTTTTGTCGACGATGACGGCTATGTCACGATCGTTGGGCGCGAGAAGGACATGATTATTTCCGGCGGCTTCAACGTCTACCCCAAAGAGGTGGAAGCGGTGATCGACGCGCATCCCGCGGTGAAGGAAAGCGCGGTGATCGGCGTTCCGCATCCCGACATGGGCGAAGGTGTTGTGGCCGTGGTCGTTCCTGCGCAGCCGGGCCTGGACCAGGAGGAATTGCAGTCTCTGGTGGCAGAGAGCCTGGCCCGGTTCAAGCAGCCACGGGTGTGGCACATCGTTGAGGACTTGCCGCGGAACACCATGGGCAAAGTGCAGAAAAAGGCCCTGCGCGAGACCTACCGGGACGACTTCGCCAAGCAGTGAAAAAAATTGGGGGCCGGTTGGCCCCCTCAGGTCTGCTCGCTTTCGGCAATTCTGCCTGCTTGTCTTGGGTCGTACACGCCGGACAGGAACGGTCCCCGCGCAAGCGGGCACAGGTTTCCGAAAGACGCATGAAAACGCCGACAGGCCGCGCTGGGCGTGGCTGTTCAGTGATTGTCCCCCGGAACGCGCTTCGTCTGGCAGCGGCGCGCGTTGCATCAGCTATAGGGGAAACACTTCGAATCAGTCAACATGAAGTGATTCGCGACTCGCAGTTTTGTTGCGTCAGCCGTTGTCGCGCAGCACTTGCCCGGCCAGGTAAAGCGATCCGCAAATCAGCACGCGCGCCGCCGGGGTCTTTTCCACGATGGAGCGCAACGCATTCTCGACAGTGTCGGCAGTCTGCGCCGGCAGTCCCGCACGCCTGGCAGTGTCGGCTGTCACATCGGCCGGCAGAGTTGCCGCCTGATCGGGTATCGACACCGCGATCAGCCCGTCGGCCACCTTGGCCATAGGCCGCAGGTAACCGGCCACATCCTTGGTATTCAGCATGCCGCAGATCAGGTGCGTGGGCCGGCGGGGCAGGGTGGCCAGATGTGCTGACAGTGCATTGCCCGCATCAGGATTGTGCCCGCCGTCCAGCCAAAGCTCTGCCTCCGGTGCGATGCCGGTCAGCGGGCCGGTACGCAGCCGTTGCATCCGCGCCGGCCATTCAACCCGGGTGACCGCGGCCTCGGCCGCATCCTCACCAAATCCAAGTTGCCGCAGGCTGGCCAGCGCCGCGCCGGCGTTGCGGATCTGATAGGCCCCGGGCAAGACGGGCAGGGGCAGGTCCAGAAGGCCGGTTTCGTCCTGATAGACCAGGCGACCGCGCTCTTCCCAGGCGTGCCAATGCTGGCCATAGGCCAGGACCGGCGCGCCGAGTTTCGCCGCCTTGTCCTCGATCACCGCCAGCCCACCTGGCTCTTGCGGGCCGACCACGACGGGAACGCCACGCTTGATGATCCCGGCCTTTTCGCCTGCAATCGCTTCGACCGTGTCGCCCAGGTATTGCTGGTGATCCAGCGACACCGGCGTGATCACCGTCAGCGCGGGATGCGCGATCACGTTGGTGGCGTCCAGCCGTCCGCCCAGCCCGACTTCAAGCAGAACCATGTCCGCCGGCACGCGCGAGAACGCCAGCAACGCGGCGCAAGTCGTGATCTCGAAATAGGTGATCGGCTCGCCGTTGTTGGCCTTGTAGCACTCGTCCAGCACCTCGGTCAGTGCGGCTTCGCTGATCAGACTGTCAGCCAGGCGAATGCGTTCGTGGAATCGCACAAGATGCGGCGAGGTATAGGCGTGCACGCGAAGCCCGACACCGTTCAGCCCGGCGCGGATCATCGCCTGGGTGCTGCCCTTGCCATTGGTGCCTGCGACATGAATCACCGGCGGCAGATGATCCTGCGGATTGCCCAGCGCCTCTAGCAGGCGCCAGACACGGTCAAGCGTCAGGTCGATGATCTTCGGGTGCAGCGACATCATCCGGTCCAGGATGACATCCGACCGGGCGGTGGTCATTTTTTCTTGGCCTGCTCCGGCTCGGGTGCCGGCAGCTCGCCCTTGATGGCCGGGGGCAGGCGCATCAGCATCCGCAGGATGGTCACCAGCTCGTCTTTCAGGGCGCGCCGGTCGGTCACCCGGTCCAGCATTCCATGCTCCAGCAGGTATTCGGCCCGCTGGAAGCCTTCCGGCAGCTTCTCGCGGATCGTCTGTTCGATCACGCGCGGCCCGGCGAAACAGATCAGCGCGTTCGGTTCTGCGATCTGCACGTCACCCAGCATCGCGTACGATGCGGTAACCCCGCCAGTGGTCGGGTGCGTCAGCACCACGATGTAGGGCAGACCCGCCTCGCGCACCATTTGCACAGCGACCGTGGTCCGCGGCATCTGCATCAGGCTCAGGATACCTTCCTGCATCCGCGCACCGCCCGCGGCAGAGAACACCACCAGCGGCCGCTTCAGCGCGACCGCCCGCTGGGCGGCGGCAATGAATGCGTTGCCGACGTACATGCCCATCGACCCGCCCATGAACGCGAAGTTCTGGACTGCGGCAACGATCGGGGTGCGGCCGATCTCGCCCTCGGCGACGATCATCGCGTCCTTCTCGCCCGTGGACTTCTGCGCCGAGCGCATCCGCTCGGGGTACTTCTTCTGATCACGGAACTTCAGCGGATCTTCCAGCGGTTCCGGCACCTGCACCTCGACGAACACGCCGCCGTCGAACAGGGCGATCAGACGCTCGCGCGCGCCGATCGCCATGTGGTTGCCGCACTGGGTGCAGACGTTCAGGTTATCGCTCAGCTCGCGATGGAACAGCATCGTGCCGCAGCTGTCGCACTTGGTCCAAAGGTTCTCGGGGACTTCCCGGCGAGAGAAGATCGAGTTGATCGTCGGTCGGACGTAATTGGTGATCCAGTTCATTCGGACCCGCTTAAGTGGCACATGTTGTGCTGCCCCACTTAAGCCGATGGACGGTTGAATGCAACGATGCTCGCGGCTGCGGCGTCCGGGGCAGGGGGGTCAACGCCTTCTTTCTTGTGTCACCGTGGTCGCTTGGGTATTCCGATGCAGAGATCTCTACCGGAGGAGCAACGATGCTCAAGCGCCCATTCGACAAGTCGAAATTGCCCAGCCGCCATGTGACGGAGGGCCCCGCGAGGGCCCCGCACCGGTCGTACTACTATGCCATGGGGATGAGCGAGGAAGAGATTCACCAGCCTCTGATCGGCGTGGCGACCTGCTGGAACGAGGCGGCGCCGTGCAACATCGCGCTGAACCGTCAGGCGCAAGCGGTGAAAATGGGCGTGAAGGAAGCCTTCGGCACGCCCCGCGAATTCACCACCATCACCGTGACCGATGGCATCGCCATGGGCCACGAGGGGATGCGCTCGTCGCTGGCGTCGCGCGAGGCGATTGCCGACACGGTCGAGCTGACCATGCGTGGCCACTGTTATGACGCCATCGTAGGCCTGGCCGGTTGCGACAAGTCGCTGCCAGGCATGATGATGGCCATGGTGCGCCTGAACGTGCCCTCGGTCTTTATCTATGGCGGGTCGATCATGCCGGGCCGGTTCAAGGGCCAGGACGTGACCGTGCAGGACGTGTTCGAGGCCGTCGGTCGCCACCAGGCCGGCCAGAACTCGGACGAAGAGCTGCGCGCACTGGAAAAAGTCGCCTGCCCGTCGGCTGGTGCCTGCGGCGGCCAGTTCACCGCAAACACCATGGCTTGCGTCTCCGAGGCGATCGGCTTGGCCCTGATGAACTCGTCGGGCGCGCCCGCGCCCTATGAAAGCCGCGACCAGTACGCCACCGCATCCGGCATCGCGGTGATGAACCTTCTGGAAAAGAACATCCGCGCGCGCGACGTGGTCACGCTGAAATCTCTGCAGAACGCCGCGCGTGTCGTGGCCTGCACCGGCGGATCGACCAACGCTGGCCTGCACCTGCCGGCCATCGCGCATGAGGCGGGGATCGACTTCTTCCTGGATGACGTGTGCGAGATTTTCCGCGATACGCCCTATTTCGTCGACCTCAAGCCCGGCGGCAAATACGTGGCCAAGGACCTCTACGAGGTTGGCGGCGTGCCGGTGGTGATGAAAGAGCTGCGCAAGGCCGGCCTGCTGCACGAAGACTGCATGACCGCCAGCGGCCGCACCATGGGTGAAGAGCTGGACCTGATCGAGCGCGAAGCCGATGGCCAGGTGATTTACCCGATCGAAACCCCGATCACCAAGACTGGAGGCGTCGTCGGCCTGAAGGGCAACCTCGCCCCGCAGGGCGCAATCGTGAAGGTCGCCGGGATGGAGAAGGAACAGCAGGTTTTCACCGGCCCCGCCCGCGTGTTCGAGTGCGAGGAAGACGCCTTTGAGGCGGTCAAGCAGCGCGCCTACAAAGAAGGTGAAGTGCTGGTGATCCGGAACGAAGGCCCTGCTGGCGGTCCGGGCATGCGCGAAATGCTGGCCACCACGGCGGCTCTGTCCGGCCAGGGTATGGGCAAGAAGGTGGCGCTGATCACCGACGGGCGCTTCTCGGGCGCAACGCGCGGTTTCTGCGTCGGCCATGTCGGCCCCGAAGCGGCGCAAGGCGGGCCCATCGCGCTGCTGAAGGATGGCGACATGATCACCATTGATGCGATCAAGGGTGAAATCAGCGTGGCGCTTTCTGATGCCGATCTGGCGGCCCGCAAGGCCGAATGGAAAGGCCCGCGCGACACGATCTATGCCTCGGGCGCGCTGTGGAAATACGCCCAGCTGGTGGGCGAAACGTACAAGGGCGCCGTAACCCACCCGGGCGCGGCGGCTGAAAAACACGTCTATATGGACCTGTGATCCATGGCCCGGCTGACCTGGTTTCTGGCGCTGGCACTGCTGCTTGCAGGGTGCGAAACGCCAGGGCCGGGCGGCGGGGCCGACGGCAGCGCCCGCGGGTTCTTTGCCGGGATAGCCGGCAATCCGCCGCTACCACGCGCCAGCCTGGTGGGCGGGGCCATCGTTGCCTCTGGCCCGCCAGGGTATTGCGTCGATCCGCTGTCAATCAAGACCGGCCCAGGTCACGGCTTTGCCGTCATCGCCAGTTGCCAGATTCTCAGCCGCGGCCAGTCCGGGTTTACCGTCGATCCGGCGATGATCACGCTTAGCGTCGCCGCGGCTTCGGATGGCCAGTCCCTGCCCAGCGCGCAGGCGCTCGCCCAGTTGCTAAACGCTCCGCTGCTGGGCCAGAAGGGTGACGCGACCGTCACTCTGGCACATCTGGGTTCTGGCGGGGATGTCACGCTGGATCACGGTGATCCACGCCACTGGCGCGGCGCTTTCGTGCACAACGGCTTTCTCGTCGGGTTGGGCCTTTATGCACCGGACGGAAGCCCACTCGCCGGTCCGGCCGGGGCCGATTTCCTGAATGAAACCGTCCGCCGCATCCGGGCCGGCAGCGTGCCGCAGCCACAGGCCACCGCCGCCCAACCGGCGGCGCCGCGCGCGCAATCCGGCCTGGGTGGCTTCTGGTCGCGACTGACCGCGCCCTGACCATGGCAAGGGACAAGTCCGATGTCCAAGACCCAAACACCCAGACGTGACCTTCTGCGCGGTTTGCGCCGGGCGCGTGACTGGGCGGGTCTGGCGGCGCGCGCCGCCACGATGGATCTGCAAGCCTTGCGCGAGATGCGCGCGATTGCCCGGCGCCAGGCCGGCGAGGTGGGCGCTTTTCTTGACGCCGCCGACCGCCGGTTGGCATTGCCACGCGTTGGCAGCCGCACCTTTCCCCGCCCGCCGGGGGCAGACTGGGCCTGGCGCCCTGATCTGTGGTGCCTGCCCGCACCTTCGCGCGGCTTTGCCTCTGTCACCAGCGGCACCCATCTGGGCGCAGAGGTGGCGCTGTTCCACGATTGCCCGCTACTTCAGATCACCATCGCCCAGGTACGCAATCTGCGCGAGGCTGACTTGGCCCCATTCGGGCTGCAACTTGATGTGTTCCGCTTTGGCGGCAGCTACCTGTCATTGGCGCTCGAGTTGCCGGCCGAGGCGCTGGCGGGATTGGGCAAGAACCACGTTTTCCGCATCCAGACCACTGTCGAGATGGAAACCCCGCTGGAGATCTTTGCCCGGCTGAACATTGGCCATGGGCCGAACGTCGATCAGATCGTGCAGGAACTGCCTTTGGCAGAACAGGAAATCAGCGCCGATTTCGACCTGGCTTGCACCGCCATCAACCCGGTGAAGGTGAATCGCGCCTGGCTGGACCTGATCTTTGAAGGGCCACAGATGAACCAGGTGATCCTGCGCGATCTGACCCTGTCCCGTCGCACGCGCGCCCAGTTCTGAAAGGAGCGCCCGCCATGCCCAGCTATTCCGCCCATCACCTGATCCTGAGAGACGGGCTGTGGCGCGTCGCCATAGCAGGAGACGAGGCCGCGCCCGATCCGGTGCTGACCGTCACACACGCCGGCGCCGTCTTGGGAGATGCGGCGCTGTCGCACCAGGGTCCGGGCGCGTGGTTGCTGCAGGTGCGCGTCCCGTCCGAGGCCATCGGAGAAGGGACGCAGACGCTTGTGGTCAGCGCCGAGAATTCGGCGGATCCGCTGATCTGCCTGACGCTGCACCTGGGTGCCCAGTTTCAGGACGATTTGCGCGCCGAGGTCGCGCTGTTGCGCGCCGAACTGGACATGCTCAAGCGCGCCTTTCGCCGGCACTGTCTGGAAACCGCAGACGATGGCGCCTAGTTCGGCAGTTCCGCCGATGGGATGATCGGAAAAAACACACCCGAGGACCACAGCCCGAACCAGCCGGTGCCATCGACATCGTGATGCGCGCCCAGTTCGACCAGCCGGTAGAAACTTTTTCGGTCGATCAGAGCCTCAAGGTTGGCGCGCACCAGCACATAGGGTGACGGCTCGCCTGTGGCGTCGTCGCGGATGACGCGGATCGGATGCTCTGGACCGGCTACCGCCCGATCGCCGACATGGGTGACGAAGGTCAGCACCTGGTCGCGGCCGGTTCCTTGCGCCTCGAAATCGGTGGCGACGAAAGGCGCGTCATCGACGGTGATTCCGACCTTCTCGACCGGGGTCACCAGGAAGTAATCCTCGCCATCCTTGCGCAGGATCGAAGAGAACAGCTTGACCAGTTCAAACCGGCCGATGGGGGTTCCAAGGTAGAACCAGGTGCCATCGCGTGCGATCCGCATGTCGAGATCGCCGCAAAACGGCGGGTTCCAAAGGTGCACCGGCGGCGGACCCTTGCGGCCCGCTGCCTTGGCGGCGCGCGCCAGCCCGTCAGCCGAGGGCGTTACACTGTTTTGTGTGCTCATAGCTTTTGCCATTTCCATTGCGCACGATACACTCGTTGCACCGATCGTACCATGCAAGGGAGCGTTTTCATGGCTCAGGTCAACAACCCGATAGCCGAAATCGAGGCGCTGGAAGAAAAGCTGGCCGATGCCAAGGCGGCCATCACCAAGCGTTTCATTGGCCAGGAGAGGGTTGTAGAGCTGACTCTGGCGTCGCTTCTGTGCGGCGGCCATGCCCTGTTGATCGGCTTGCCCGGCCTGGGCAAGACCCGGCTCGTGGAAACGCTGTCAACCGTGATGGGCCTGAACGGCAAGCGGGTGCAGTTCACCCCTGACCTGATGCCCGCCGATATCCTGGGCTCTGAAGTTCTGGAAACCGGGGCGGACGGATCGCGCGCCTTCAAGTTCATCCCCGGCCCGATTTTCTGTCAGCTGCTGATGGCTGACGAGATCAACCGCGCCAGCCCGCGCACGCAATCGGCTTTGTTGCAGGCGATGCAGGAAAAGGCGGTGACAGTCGGCGGCGAAACCCGTCCCTTGACCGCGCCGTTCCACGTGCTGGCAACCCAGAACCCGATCGAGCAGGAAGGCACCTATCCACTGCCCGAGGCGCAGCTGGACCGGTTCCTGGTACAGATCGACGTTGCCTATCCCGACCGCGACACCGAGCGGGCAATCCTGCTGGCCACCACTGGCACCGAAGAGGAAGAGGCGCACCAGGTGTTCGACCCTGCCTCGCTGATCGCAGCGCAGCGCCTGCTTCGGCAGATGCCCGTGGGTGACGCGGTGGTCGAGATGATCCTCGATCTGGTGCGCGCCTTCCGCCCCGACGACCCCTCGGCCGGGGCACTGGTACGCGAAACCGTGGCCTGGGGCCCGGGGCCACGCGCTGCACAGGCGTTGATGATGACCGTGCGCGCCCGCGCGATGTTGCAGGGCCGGTTGGCCCCGTCGCCCGAGGATGTGCTGAACATGGCGCGCCCCGTTCTGTCACACCGGATGGCGCTGGGCTTCTCGGCCAAGGCACGGGGTGAGGATCTGGGTGAGCTGATCGACAGCGTGACCGCATCGCTGACCAAGACCGAGGCCGCCGCTTGACGACCGTTGTCGCCCTTCGCCAGGCGGCCGAGACCGAGGCCGCGCGCCTGCCCGCGCTTCTGGCGCGGGCCGATCATTTGGCAGCGACGGTATTGCTCGGAACGCATGGGCGCCGGCGATCCGGTCTGGGTGACGATTTCTGGCAGTATCGGGCGATGCGTCCGGGCGACAGTTATCGCAGCATCGACTGGCGCCGGTCGGCGCGCGGCGATGCGCAATACGTGCGCGAACGCGAATGGCAGATCGCGCAAAGCATCCTGCTGTGGCTCGACCGTGGTGCCTCGATGCGGTTTTCCTCGGCCAAGACGCTGCCGGAAAAGGCCGACCGCGCGCGGTTGCTGATCCTGGCGACGGCGATCCTGCTGTTGCGCGGGGGCGAGCGGGTGGGCCTGACCGGCTGGTCGTTGCCGCCGCGCCGCGGAGACGTGCAGATCCTGCGCCTGGCCGAGGCCTTTGCCAGCGACAGCACAGAGGATTACGCCCAGCCGGAGGCGCGCGGGATGCTGCCGCATGCTCGCGCGGTTTTCGTGTCGGATTTCCTGGGTGACCTGACCCCGATCGAGGCAGCGCTGGCCAAGGCGGCAGACCGGGGCGTTCGCGGCGTGCTGCTGCAAGTTCTGGACCCCGCCGAGGAGGCGTTTCCCTTTGCCGGGCGGACCATATTCGATTCGGTTGGCCGGACCGTCAGCCACGAAACGCTCAAGGCGACCGATCTGAAGGACGCCTATCTGCGACGGCTGGCCGAGCGCAAGGATACCCTGTCGCGCCTGTGCCGTCAGGCCGGCTGGCAGTTCAACACCCATCACACCGGCGACAGCGCGCAATCGGCGCTGTTGTGGATCTATCGTGCCCTTGACGGGAGCCACGGATGACCCTGTTCGGCACCATCGGATTTGCCGCGCCCGGCCTGTTGCTGGGGCTTCTGGCCCTGCCTGTGCTGTGGTTGATCCTGCGGGCCGTGCCCCCGGCGCCGATCCGGCGCATTTTTCCCGGCGTGGTTCTACTGCTTGGCCTGAAGGACGAAGACCAGACCAGCGACCGCACCCCCTGGTGGCTGCTGCTGTTGCGGATGCTGGCGGTGGCGGCGGTGATCGTCGGCCTGGCGGGGCCGATCCTGAACCCGCAGCCGGACGAGGGCGCAACAGCGGGCAACAATCCGCTGCTGGTGCTGATGGATGCGTCATGGGCCAGCGCGTCGGACTGGCCGGCGCGGACCCGCGCGCTGGACGGTCTGCTGGCCGAGGCGAACCGTCGCGAACGCCCTGTCGCGCTGGTGCTTCTGACAGAGCCGGGCGCGCCGGTGTTCCAATCGGCCAGCGATTGGGCCCAGCGCATCCCCGGACTGAAGCCGCAGGCATGGGAGCCGACCCCGGCGATGGCCCAGCGGCTGGTGCAGGCGCTGCCCGATGGCGGCTTTGACACTTTCTGGTTCTCTGACGGGCTGGCGCGCCCGGCCCGGGACGCGGTCCTGTCGGCGCTGCGCGAACACGGCAAGGTGTCGGTGTTCGAAAGCCCGCGCGCGCTTTACACCCTGGCGCCGCCGCAGGTGAAGGACGGCGCGGTGCACTTGATCCTGCACCGGCTGCAACCCGGGCCCGCCGCCGATGTGGGCGTCACCGCACAGGGCACCGATCCGGCGGGCAACCCTGCCGCGCTGGCCCGGATCGCTGCCAGCTTTGCCTCTGGCGCGACAGAGGCGGATATCACTCTGACGCTGCCTTCGGAAGTGCGCGCCCGCGTCACCCGGTTCGAGATCGACGGCCAGCGCAGCGCCGGCGCCGTGGCCTTGCCGGACGACAGCCTGCGCCGCCGTGAAGTGGCGCTGATCGCAGGGCGCGAAGACCGCGAAGGGCTGGAGCTGTTGGCGCCGCTGCACTATCTGTCCAAGGCACTTGAGCCTTCGGCCGATCTGCTGGATGGCGCGCTGGACACCGTTCTGCCGGCCAATCCCGATGCTGTCGTTCTGGCCGATGTCGCCACGCTCTCGCCCGCCGAAACCGATGCGCTGCTGACCTGGGTCGAAAAGGGCGGCACATTGTTGCGCTTTGCCGGGCCGCGCGTCGCTGCCAGCGATGTCAGCCGCGATGCCGAGGATCCGCTGATGCCGGTGCGCCTTCGTGCCGGGGGCCGGACCGTGGGCGGCGCGATGAGCTGGGGCGAGCCCAAGACATTGGCCGATTTCTCTGCCGACAGCCCGTTCTTCGGCCTGAAAGTTCCTGCCGATGTCACGATTACGGCGCAGGTCATGGCCCAGCCCGACCCGGCACTGGCCGGTCGGGTGATTGCCCAGCTGACCGATGGCACGCCGCTGGTCACGCGCAAGCGGATCGGGCAGGGGCAAGTCGTTCTGTTCCACGTCACGGCCAATGCCGAGTGGTCCTCTCTGCCGCTGTCGGGCCTGTTCGTGCAGATGCTGGACCGGCTGGCCGTTTCCGCCAGCGTTACCGAAATGGCACCGCAGGACCTGGCCGGAACCGTATGGCAGGCAGAGGCGATCCTCGACGGCTTCGGGCGCTTGCAGGACGCAGGCCAGCTTGCCGGTATTCCGGGTGAACGGCTGCTGAGCGATGCGCTGGGCCCCGAGTTGCCGCCGGGCATCTACCAGGAGGGCGACCGAAGCGTCGCGCGCAACGTGATCACAGCCCAAACCCGGCTGACCCCGGCAAGCTGGCCCGCCGATGTGACGGTGACCGGGCTGCAGCGCCCGCAGGAACAGCCCTTGGGCGGTTTTCTTCTGGCGCTCGCCATCGCGCTGTTGCTGGCCGATGTCGTCGCCGCGCTGGCGCTTTCTGGCCGGCTGCGTCTGACCCGCGCCGCCGCGCTGGTTCTGGCGGCGCTGCCGCTGCTGCCGGTTCCGGGGCAGGGCCATGCCCAGCAAGGGGATGCCGCTGCCATCGCCGCCACGGACCAGCTGCATCTGGCGCATGTGCTGACCGGCGACAAACGGGTGGATGATCTGGCCCAGGCCGGGCTGCTGGGCCTGTCGGAAACGCTGTTCTTCCGCACGTCGGTCGAACCCGAGGAGCCGATCGCGGTGAACCTCGAAACCGACGAATTGGCCTTCTTTCCCATGTTGTACTGGCCGGTGACGGCGGATCAGCCGGTGCCCTCGGCTGCGGCCTATGCCAAGCTGAACGCCTATCTGCGGTCGGGCGGGATGATCCTGTTTGACACCCGTGACGCCGATATCGCCGGGGTCAGCGCCACCAGCCCGAATGGCCGCAAGCTTCAGCAGCTGGCCGCGCCGCTGGACATTCCGCCGCTGGAACGCGTGCCCGAAGACCACGTGATGACGCGCACCTTCTACCTGCTGCAAGATTTCCCGGGCCGCTACCTGGGCCGCGATGTCTGGGTTGAGGCGGCCCCGCCAGATGCCGAACTGATCGAGGGGATGCCCTTCCGCAACCTCAATGACAACGTCACGCCGGTTGTGATCGGCGGCAACGACTGGGCCGCTGCCTGGGCTGTCGACGGGCAGGGCAACCCGCTGATCCAGATCGGCCGCGGCTTCTCGGGTGAGCGCCAGCGCGAGATCGCCTACCGTTTTGGTGTGAACCTGGTGATGTATGTGCTGACCGGAAATTACAAATCGGATCAGGTGCACGTGCCCGCCCTTCTGGACAGGCTCGGCCAATGACCGGCAGCATCCTGTTCGACCCGCTGCTTCCCTGGCCCGCGATCGCCGTGCTTGCCGCGCTGGCGGCGCTGGGTGTGGTGCTGGCCCTGTGGCGCGGCCTGGCTGGCTGGGCGATCCGCGCATTGGCCGCGCTGGTGTTGCTGGGTGCATTGGCGCAACCGGCATGGCAGACAGAGGACCGCGCGCCGCTGTCCGATATCGTGCTGGTGCTAGAGGACGAATCCGCCAGCCAGAAACTGGGCGACCGCGCCGAAGTCACCGCCGCCACCGCCGACAGGTTGCAGGCGCTGCTGTCGGTTCGGCCAAATACCGAAGTGCGTCGTATCCCCGTTGCTGACGGCGAGGAGGATTCCGGCACGCTGTTGATTGGGGCCCTGAACGCCGCCCTGGCCGAAGAGCCGCGCGCGCGCATTGCCGGAATCTTTGCCATCTCGGACGGTCGGGTGCATGACGCCGAACTGGCCCCAGACCTGCCCGCGCCGATGCACCTGCTTCACACCGGCCACGCAACCGACTGGGACCGGCGCCTGATCGTAAAGAACGCCCCCGCCTTTGCCATTCTCGACGAAGAAATCACCCTGACATTGCGGGTCGAGGACGACGGCGCCGCGCCGGCCGCCGAGACTTCCCCGCTGGTTGTCTCGTTGGGCGGGGCAGAGCCGCGTACCGTCGAAATTCCTATGAACCAGGACATTGACCTGCCGCTGACGCTGACGCGCGGCGGCATGAACGTGATCGAGTTCACCGTTCCCGCCGCCGAGGGCGAACTCACCGACCGCAACAACACCGCTCTGGTGCAGATCAACGGCGTGCGCGACCGCTTGCGCGTGCTGCTGGTCTCGGGTGAGCCTCACGCCGGCGGGCGCACCTGGCGCAATCTGCTGAAGTCGGACAGCTCCGTCGACCTGGTGCACTTCACCATCCTGCGCCCGCCGGAAAAGCAGGACGGTGTGCCGGTCACGGAACTGTCGCTGATCGCCTTCCCGACCAGAGAGCTGTTCCTGGAAAAGATCGACGATTTCGATCTGATCATCTTCGACCGGTACAAGCGCCGGGGCATCCTGCCGCCGATCTATTTCGACAACGTGCGAAATTATATCGAGAATGGCGGCGCAGTGCTGATTGCCGCCGGGCCGGACTATGCCAGCGCCGATAGTCTGTATCGCTCTCCGCTCGGCTCGGCCTTGCCGGCAGAGCCGACGGCGCGGGTGATCGAAGAGGGCTTCCGCCCCAAGGTGACCGACCTGGGCCAACGTCACCCGGTAACCGCCGGCTTGACCGGCCAGGATACCTGGGGCCGCTGGATGCGCCTGATCGACGTGACCAATGTCGAGGGCGAAACCGTCATGTCAGGCGCGGGTGACCGGCCCTTGCTGATCCTGAACCGGGTCGGCGAAGGACGCGTCGCGCTGATGGCATCGGATCACGCCTGGCTTTGGTCGCGCGGGTTCGAGGGCGGCGGACCGCAGCTCGAACTTCTGCGCCGGCTGGCGCATTGGCTGATGAAAGAACCCGAACTGGAGGAAGAGGCGCTGTGGGCCGAACCGACCGGCCAGACCATGCGCATCATCCGCCGCACGCTGGGTGATAACGTTGGCACGGTCACGGTGACGCGCCCGGATGGCGGAACCGAGGAGGTGACTCTGCAAGAGGTCAGCCCCGGCCGGTTTGAGGCATTGTATGCCGGCCCCGAGATCGGTCTTTACAGATTGAAGGAAGGCACGCAGGAAACCGTGATCGGCCTTGGCCCGACCGCCCCGCGCGAATTCGAGCAGACTATCGCTACGGCCGAAGTTCTGTCGCCGCTGATTGATACCCGGCGCGGCGGCGTCGCCGCGTTGGAGGATGGGCTGCCGGCGATCCGGGATGTGCGCGAGGGCCGCCCTGCTGCCGGGCGCGGTTGGCTGGGCATCACCCCGCGCGGCGCTTTCGAAACGGTCGATCTGCGCAAGACGCCGCTGATGCCCGCCTGGCTGGTGCTGGTACTGGCGGCGCTGCTGACTGTGGGTGCCTGGCTGCGCGAAGGCCGCCGTTAAAGCGGCGCCGGGCGGATCCCGTCCGCCGGGTCGAGCAGAACCGCGCGCGAGTGCGAGGCGAACTCGCGCCGTCCGATCACCAACAGGGTGACCGCTACCGCAGCCATCAGCGCCCAGGCCCCCACCAGCCACGCGCCGCAGGCGATGCCGAAATAGACCGACCGAAGGCCACGGTTATAGCCGCGTGCCGCGGCGATATTGATCTCGGCGGCCTTGTTGGCGCGCGGCACCGCAAGCGGATCCTCCGGATCATTCGGGACTGCTGCCATCAGCACCGCGCAGTAGCCGAACAGCCGGTGCGACCAGACGAATTTCAGAAAGGCATTGGCGGCGAACAGCAGCATCACCAGCAGCTTCAGCTCCCACACCACGACGGGGTCAGCGCTTTGGGTCAGGTCGCTGGCCACGCCGCGCAGACGGTCGGCGTTGCCGACCAGGGCAAATCCGCCGCCGATTGCGATCATGCTGCCCGAGGCAAAGAAAGCCGTTCCCTGCCGCATGTTGCCGATGATCTGCGAATCGAACATCCGCGGCTGCCGCGTCAGGAATTGCCGCATCCACTCGCGCCGGTACTGCGCCATCAGCACCGTCGTGGACGGTCGCCGCATTGGCGGATTCTCGATGATCCAGGAACTGGCCAGCCATGCCACCAGCAAAACAGCCAGCGCCACCACATCCATGGCCGAGAACAGCGAGGCGAGCGTCGCGCCGTCCATCGTCTAGAACGGCTTGACGACCACGACCCAAAGGATCGCGATCACGCCGAAAACGCTGATCTCGTTGAAGATGCGCAAAAAAAGTTCGCTTTCGCGAAACTCGCCCCGCCGCGCCCGCATGACCATGACGCCTGTCCAGACATAGTGGCCGGCCAAGAGCGCCACCAGCGCCAGCTTGAGATGAACCCAGGGCGCAAAGCTCCAGACCGCCCATCCCAGCCACAGCCCGGTGATCAGCGCGATCACACCCAGCCCTGCGGAAAAACGGTAAAGCCGGATCGTCAGATCGCCCAGCGGGCCGAACTCGCCCAATCGCTGATGTTCGCGTTTCCAGTAGATCAGCGCGCGCGGCACCGCGAAGATGGAGGTCATCCACCCCATCACGCAGAGAATATGTATGATCTTGACCCAGTCCATGTGGCGACAGGATCGTCAGAACATGGAAATGGCAAGGGCTACAGCGAAAAAACTCTGGCCGGATGGCCGTTTTGGTTATATTAACTGACCAATTCAAGGGAGAACACGCCATGGAGATGCCGCTGCCCGATCCGGCCGTTCTGGCCCGCAAGGATCAGATCGTTGCCGCGCTGCGCAAGGTGCTGCCCGCCTCTGCCGTCATTTCCGACCCGGCCGAGACGCGCGCCTATGAATGCGATGCGCTGACCGCCTACCGGTGTCCGCCGCTGGCCGCTGTCCTGCCGTCATCGACCGAGGAAGTATCCGCGGTGCTGAAGGTCTGCCATCGGCTGGGCGTTCCCGTGGTGCCGCGCGGCTCTGGCACCTCGTTGGCCGGGGGCGCACTGCCCACTGCCGACAGCGTGATCCTGGGCGTGGCGCGGATGAACCAGGTGCTGGAGACGGATTACGAAAACCGGTTCATTCGGGTGCAGACCGGGCGCACCAACCTGTCGGTGACCGGCGCGGTCGAGGCCGAGGATTTCTTTTATGCGCCTGACCCGTCGTCGCAGCTGGCCTGCGCCATCGCCGGGAACATCGCGATGAACTCTGGCGGGGCGCATTGCCTGAAATACGGAGTGACCACCAACAACCTGATGGGCGTCACCCTGGTGACGATGGACGGCACGATCATGCAGATCGGCGGCGCGCATCTGGATTCGCCGGGCTATGATCTTCTGGGCCTGATCTGCGGATCCGAAGGACAGTTGGGCGTGGTGACAGAGGCGACGTTGCGCATCCTGCGCAAGCCCGAGGGCGCGCGCCCGGTACTGATGGGGTTCGACTCGAACGAGGTGGCGGGCGCCTGCGTGTCCGACATCATCAAGGCCGGAATCCTGCCCGTGGCGATCGAGTTCATGGACCGCCCCTGCATCGAGGCGACCGAGGCCTTCGCCAAGGCCGGTTACCCGATGTGCGAGGCGCTGTTGATTGTCGAGGTCGAGGGAAGTCCGGCCGAGATCGACGAACAGCTGGGCCTGATCAAGCAGATCGCCATGCGCCACAACCCGGTCGAACTGCGAGAAGCGCAATCGGCGGACGAGGCGGCGCGGATTTGGCTGGGGCGCAAGTCGGCCTTTGGCGCGATGGGGCAGATCAACGATTACATGTGCCTGGATGGCACGATCCCGGTAACCGAGTTGCCGCTGGTGCTGCGGCGCATCGGCGAGATGTCCAAGGAATTCGGGCTGGATGTTGCCAACGTGTTTCACGCCGGCGACGGCAACNNCAACATGCACCCGCTGATCCTGTTCAACGCCAACAAGCCCGGCGACCTGGAACGCTGCGAGGCTTTCGGCGCCGAAATCCTGAAGTTGTGCGTCGAGGTTGGCGGTTGCCTGACCGGCGAGCACGGCGTGGGCATCGAGAAACGCGACCTGATGGTGACGCAATTCGCCCCGGCCGACCTTGAGGCGCAGATGGCGGTCAAGGACGTGTTCGACCCCGCGTGGCTGCTGAACCCCGCAAAGGTATTTCCGCTGGCCGCTTCGGCCGGGCGCCGGGCCGCAATCGCGGCGGAATAGGGCGCTTTGCCCGTTCATACTCTTGGAACCGAACGACATGATGCGACCTGAGACAGAGGCCGAGCTGGCCGAGATGATCCGCGCCGCCGACGGGCCCCTGGCGATTCGGGGCGGCGGTACCCGTTCGATTGGCCATCCGGTGACCGGCACGGTGCTGCAAACGGGCGGTCTGTCTGGCATCACGCTGTACGAACCGGGCGCGCTGACCGTGGTGGCGCAGGCCGGAACACCGTTGGCAGAGCTAGAGGCCGCGCTGGCTGCCGAAGGTCAGCGCCTGCCGTTCGAACCGGTGGACATGCGCGGCCTGCTGGGCGGCGAAGGCAGCTCTACCCTGGGCGGCATGGTCGCGGCCAACGCCTCTGGCCCGCGGCGCATTCAGGCAGGCGCCTGCCGCGATTACTTGCTGGGCGTGCGGCTGGTCGACGGCGCGGGCACGGTGATCAAGAACGGTGGCCGGGTGATGAAGAACGTCACTGGCTACGATCTGGTCAAGTTGCTGGCTGGAAGCTGGGGCACCCTGGGCGTACTGACCGAGGTCTCGCTGAAGGTGCTGCCCCGGCCCGAGGCCGCCGCCTGCATCCTGATCGACGGGCTGGACGATGCCAGCGCAGTGGCGGCGCTGGCCGCGGCGCTGGGCTCTCCGTTCGATGTCACCGGCGCGGCCCATGTGCCTGTGGGGCTGGATGGGGCACCGGTCACCATGGTGCGGATCGAGGGATTTGCCGAATCTGTCGGCTATCGCGCCGGAAGGCTGGCTGACTTGGTGCGCGCCTTCGGCACGGTTCGGATAGAGCGTGACCCAGAGCAACTGGCAAAGGGCTGGACCTGGGTTCGCGACGTCGCGCCCATGCACGGCACCGGCGGCGATGTGTGGAAACTATCGGTCAAGCCATCCGACGCGCCCGGCCTGGTGGCGCGCGCCGGTGCAGAGCGCGTGCTTTATGACTGGGGTGGCGGGCTGGTCTGGCTAGAGACCGCGCCGGGTACGGATTTGCGGGCACGGCTGGGTGGCTTTTCCGGACACGCCACGCTGGTGCGCGCCAGCGGCGAGACCCGTGCGCGGCTGGGTGTGTTCCAGCCAGAGCCGACCCCGGTGGCGCAGCTGACCCGGGGCATCAAGGCGCGGTTCGATCCGCGCGGCATTCTCAACCCCGGTCGGATGACCGGAAAAACCGGGGCGGCGGCCTGATGCAGACCAACTTCACTGAAACGCAGCTTGCCGATCCCGGCATCGCCCGCGC
>JAGRMT010000141.1:13134-13403 GCA_020441125.1 Roseivivax sp. | reverse complement strand
GCAGGAACGCATCACCTCGACCAAGTCGGGCTCGATCACGTCGATCCAGGCCGTGTACGTGCCTGCCGACGACCTGACCGACCCGGCACCGGCAACCACCTTTGCCCACCTCGACGCAACCACCGTGTTGTCGCGTGCGATCTCGGAACTGGGTATCTACCCGGCCGTGGACCCGCTCGACTCCACGTCGCGCCTGATGGACCCGGCAATCGTGGGTGAAGAACACTACAACGTCGCCCGTTCGGTTCAGGGTATCCTTCAGCGCTACA
>JAGRMT010000141.1:9190-13068 GCA_020441125.1 Roseivivax sp. | reverse complement strand
GCGCCCGGAAGATCCAGCGCTTCCTGTCCCAGCCGTTCGACGTGGCGAAGGTGTTCACCGGCTCCGACGGTGTGCAGGTTCCGCTGGAAGACACCATCAGCTCGTTCAAGGCTGTGGTGGACGGCGAGTACGACCACCTGCCCGAAGCGGCCTTCTACATGGTTGGCGGCATCGACGAAGTGATGGCCAAGGCCGAAAAGCTGGCAGCGGAAGCCGCCTAAACGGATTGCGCCAGCGGGATGGGCGGTTTCGCCCGTCCCGCGCCAAGCTCCTGAAAGGAAGCCCTTATGGCAGACACTATGCAATTCGATCTGGTCAGCCCGGAGCGCAGCCTTTTCTCGGCTGAGGTCAAGTCGGTCCAGATTCCTGGCGCCGATGGCGACCTGACGGCGATGCCCAACCACGCGCCGCTGATCACCACCCTGCGCCCCGGTGTCCTGACGGTGGAAACCCAGTCGGGCACCGAGCATTTCGTGGTCACCGGCGGTTTCGCCGAGATCAACGAGAAGGGCCTGACCATTCTGGCAGAGCGCGCCCTGCACAAGGGCGACGTGGACCAGTCGGTGTATGACTCGATGGTCGAAGAGGCGCACAGCGCCTACAAGCAGACCAAGGAAACCTTCAAGAACGAGCCGGGCCCGGTCGACGACGCAGCCAAGCTGCTGGCCGACATGGTTGCCATCGGAACGCATATCGGGCTGGACCCGAAGAGCCCCTCGCTCTGATCGGAGCCTTATGGCCCCGACACAAAAGGCCGCGCTACAGCGCGGCCTTTTTGCATGAAGCGCCCGGGTTCCGTGTTACGTTCGGCCTGCGGGCAAGAGGGTGACGATGCGCAGGATTGCTACAGGCTCGGTCGGGATCGCCCAAGGCGAGGAAGACATCTTTTCGGAGTTTGCCGAAGGCGGCACGATGTGGACAGGGCAGGGAGAGCGCGAGCGGCGCAAGCCCGTCCGCTTTGACACGGCTTACAAGTCGCGCCCGGCGGTGCATGTCGGGCTGGCGCTGATCGATGTCGACACCAACCCCAACTTCCGCACCGACGTGCGTGCCGAAAACGTCACGCGCCACGGCTTTGACCTGGTGTTCCGCACATGGTCAGACAGCCGCGTGGCGCGCATCCGCATGTCTTGGATCGCCATCGGCGAGTTGCCGAACAGCGACGATTGGGACGTCTGAGCGGCGCTCAGAGAATGCCTTCGTAGATCGGGACCAGGGTATCGGTCTCGAACAGCGAGGACACGCTGGTGCCGTTCCAGATGTTCAGGATCGCCTGGGCGAACATCGGCGCAGTGGGCACCACGCGGATGTTGGTTGCCTTGCGGACCGGTTCCGGCGCCTGGATCGAGTCCGAGATCACCAGCGATTTCATCACCGAACCGGTGATCCGCTCAACCGCGGGGCCCGATAGCACGCCATGGGTGATATAGGCGTGAACCTCTTTCGCGCCATGTGCCATCAGCACCTCGGCCGCCTTGCACAGGGTGCCGGCCGTATCGCAGATGTCGTCGACGATGATGCAGTTCTTGCCGGTCACGTCGCCGATGACAGTCATCTCGGCCACTTCGCCCGGCTTTTCACGCCGCTTGTCGACGATCGACAACGGCGCGTTGATCCGCTTGGCCAGTTCGCGCGCACGCGCCACGCCGCCCACATCGGGCGAAACGACCATCAGGTCTTCGCGCTCGTCCTTGAACTGGGTCAGGATGTCGATGGCAAAGATCGGGCTGGCATAGAGGTTGTCGACCGGGATGTCGAAGAAGCCCTGGATTTGCGCCGCGTGCAGGTCCATCGTCAGCACCCGCTCGATCCCGGCGGTCACCATCATGTTGGCAACCAGCTTGGCGCTGATCGGGGTGCGTGCCTTGGTGCGGCGGTCCTGACGGGCATAGCCGAAATACGGGATCACCGCGGTGATCCGCCCGGCCGAAGACCGGCGCAGGGCATCAGCCATGATCAGCAGTTCCATCAGGTTGTCGTTCGCCGGGCGCGAGGTCGACTGAAGGATGAACATGTCCTCGCCGCGGACGTTCTCGTACACCTCAACAAAGATTTCCTGGTCGTTGAACCGTTCGACCCGCGCATCGACCAGTCCGACACTCATGCCGCGATACAGTGACATGCGCCGTGCAATGGCTTGGGCAAGAGGCAGGTTCGCGTTCCCAGCGATCAGCTTGGGCTCGACAACTGTGGGCATGGCATGGGCTCCGGTGCGCGTCTGGGTGACAGATTCGTGACGTTGACACCGCCTAACACACCGCTACGGTGCAGCAAAGCGCGTGCAGAAAGGGCGGGACCAAATGGCCCAGGTAGATTATTTTTTCTCCACTATTTCCCCCTTCACCTACCTGGCCGGCGACCGGCTGGAACGGATCGCGCAGGAAACCGGCGCGACTATCACATACAAACCTTTCGACATTGTTGGGGCCTTCCCGCGTACCGGAGGGCTGCCTCTGGCGCAGCGTCATCCCAGCCGGCAAGAGTACCGCGCCCAGGATCTGCCGCGCCTGGCCAAGCTGGCCGGCATGCCGTTCAACCTGCGTCCGGCGCATTTCCCGACGAACGCCGCGCCTTCGGGCTATGCGATCATCGCGGCGCAGCGCGCCGGTGGCGGCGACGTGGGCGCGCTGGTGCGCGCCGTTCTGCGTGCCTGCTGGGCCGAGGAGCGCGACATCGCCCAGGATGACGTGATCCGAGCCTGCCTGTCAGAGGCGGGTTTCGATCCTTCGCTGGCCGACAGCGGCCTGCTGGTTGGTGCCGAAACCTATGCCCGAAACCTTGAGGACGCCGTCGCTGCGGGAGTCTTCGGCTCTCCCTTCTACATTGTCACCGATACCGGGCAGAAATTCTGGGGCCAGGACCGACTGGACCATCTGCAGGCCCACCTGGAAGGCAGGCTGTAGCGGCGGTTCCGTCAGGCCTTCTTGCCCTTGCCGATCTTTGGCTCTGTCCCGTCACGCAGCCGGCGAATGTTGGCGCCGTGGCGGTAAAACACCAGCGCCGTCGCCAGAATGGCCAGCGCCACGATCTGCGGCACGCCCAACAGCACCGCCCACACCGGCGAAGACAGCGCCGCAACCAGCGCCCCGACCGATGAAATGCGCGAGGCATAGGCCGCCGCCAGCCAGGTAGCGCAGCAGGCCAGGCCCACCGGCCAGGCCAGCGCCAGCATCAGGCCCAGGAAGGTGGCCACTCCCTTGCCGCCGCGAAACCCCAGCCAGACCGGAAAGCAATGGCCCAGGAAGGCGGCCAGGCCGGCCAGCTGCGCCGCGTCCTCGCCCGCAAGGGCCCGCGCCAGCAGCACCGCCACCGCGCCCTTGGCCCCGTCCAGGATCAGTGTCGCCGCCGCAGCGCCCTTGTTGCCGGTGCGCAGAACATTGGTCGCGCCGATGTTGCCCGAGCCTATCTGGCGCAGATCGCCCAATCCCAGGGCACGGGTCAGCACGATCCCGAACGGGATCGAGCCCAGCAGATAGCCCAGCACGGCCCAAAGGCCGAGGGTCGACAGGCTCGATACGATCTCAGGCATCAGGCGCTCCGGTAGACTTCGTTTCCGGCGACATAGGTCGCCAGAACCTTACCCTGCAGCCGCGCGCCGTCAAACGGAGTGTTCTTCGATTTCGATTGCAGCTTGAACCGGTCCAGCACAAAGGGCTTGTCCGGATCGAACAACACCAGGTCGGCTGGCGCGCCCTTGGCCATCCGTCCGCAGGCCAGCCCCAGCCGCCGCGCCGGGTTCAACGACAAAGCGCGGAACAGCGTCGGCAAGTCCAGCGCGTCAGCATGGTAGAGGCGCATCAGCACAGGCAGCGCTGTTTCCAGCCCCACCGCGCCCGAGGCGGCCTCTTCGAACGGCAGGCGCTTGGATTCCTCGTCCT
>JAGRMT010000141.1:0-9107 GCA_020441125.1 Roseivivax sp. | reverse complement strand
TGACCTTGAAGAAGGTGCGATAGTCCGCGACGTCCATCTCGTTCAGCGTCAGGTGATGAATCGAGGTGCCGGCGGTCACGTCCAGGCCATTGTTTTTTGCCCGCTCAAGCGCCGGCAAGGCGCGGGCGGTGGTGATCTGGTCGGCATGCCAGGCCACGCCCGTCATCTCGATCAGGGCAAAGTCGCGGTCCAGTGCCATGCGCTCTGCCATGGGCGAGACAGCGGGCAGCCCGCGCAGGCTGGCAAACTTGCCGCTGGTGGCGCAGGCCCCGGCCGAAAGCCCCGGATCCTGCGGATGCGAAACGATCAGCGCGCCCAGCGACCGGGCATAGGTCATGGCCCGGCTCAGCACCTTGGTGTCGGTGACCACGCGGTCGCAATCGGTGAAGGCCACCGCACCAGCGTCCAGCAGAAAGCCGATCTCGGTCATCTCGCGCCCGTCGCGGCCCTTGGTCAGCGCCGCCATGTGCTGCACATGCACCGCGCAATCGGTCGTGGCGCGGCGGCGGATGAACTCAAGCGTTTCGGGTGTGTCGATGGTGGGCGTGGTATCGGGACGGGTGACAATGGTGGTCACCCCGCCCGCCGCAGCCGCCCGCCCGGCCGAGGCATAGCTTTCCTTGTGCCGTTCGCCCGGTTCGCACACCTTGACACCGATATCGACGATCCCCGGCGCCAGGCATCGCCCGCGCGCGTCAATCCGCGCTTCGGCCGGTACCCGTTCCGCTGCGACTTCTGGCGTGGGCACGTCGAAGACTTCGGCAATGCCCCCGTTTTCGATCAGCACAGCGCCGGCGAATTCGCGAAGTCCCTCGGGGTCGATCAGGCGGGCATTGGTAATGAGGGTCGGGCGCATGGGCATGTCTCAGTGTCGTGCTGTGTCGATGGTTGCGATGACGGCCTGCGGATCGGCCTGATGCTTGATAAGGTGCTTGTCGCCCGACTGGGTGACAACCTGTACCGATCCGCCCAGCGTGCGCAGGGTCTTGATCTGGTTCAGCGGTACAAGGCGTCCGCCAGGCCCTTCCAGCCGCGTCGGCGTCAGTGTCCAGGTCTCGGTCAGCACCTCGTCCATCAGGTACCAGCCGCGCAAGGCAACGGCGGCCATCCCGCCGATGGCGCCGGTCCAGATGTGGGGATTGCCCATGTACCATAGCACCGCCATGCCCAGCGCCATGAATACGGCGGCCATCGTGACATGTGCCCTGACATAGACTGCCTTGGACGGGGCAAAGATCATTTCACCACACCCCGCTGAATCGCCCTTGCCTTGGCAAACACATCGGCTGCGTCAAAAATCCGTTCGAACCCTATGTGAACCCTGGAACTGCCAGAGGCAGTGCGTTTGTGGCGGGTCGCGAAGTACAACGAACCGGGATCGCCGTCACGGTAATCCAGCGGCGTGTCGGCCGTGATCGGGAAGCTGGCCAGCGTCTTTCCCAGTATCGGCCGGTTCTTGGCAATGAAGGCCCGGCGATTTGTCAGCGTGTAATAGGTATGGCGCCTGTCCAACGGACGGCCCAGCACGGGCCCCAAAGCCACCGCCAACCCGACAAAGAAGTGGATCAGCCCGAACATCCAGAACAACCCGCCCGCGCGCGCGGCCATCGCCATCCAGAACACCGCAAAACCTGAAAAGACCAAACCGAACGCGCCAGTGAACAGCATCGCTGGCGAAAGATCCACCGCCCCGTCGGGCCGCCCTTGCCACAGGATCGTTTCACCGGGTTCAAGGATACCTTCCCACCCAGCGGCAACGTCTGTGGTTTCGGTCACGGCCAAGGTCAGCGGCCCCCGGACAGCACGGTAATGACCGAAGACAGCACGATGATCAGAACACCCAGGATCAGCCAGCGCACCAACCGCGGGTCCGCCCCGCTGCCGCCGCCGGCGGTCTTTCCAGGCTTGGTGCCGACCACGCCCTTGGCCCCCTGGCTGCGAAGCGGCGGCGTGATCGCCTGGCCGCGCGGCTCGGCATAGGTGCCGACCCAGCGCAGCGGCGTGCGCGCGGTGATGCTTTGCGCGGTGCGGGCAAAGGCCTGGCTGGGCAGCACGATGACATGTCCGCGCAGCGCGTTCAGGCGCGGCGCATCGGCGCGCATCTCCTCTACGGGAACCGAATAGGCTTCGTGCAGGTAGGTGGTCAGCGGCATCTGGCCGAGGTCGCGCATGTCGACCACATCGACAAACGCGCTCGACAGCTTCTTGGCGCCGAGCCCGTACATCAGCGGCCATTCACCGGTGCCGGCCTGGGTGATGTACCGTTCGATCGCTTCGGGCGGCAGGTCCAGGTGGAACACGCGCACCACGCCGGTTTCGCTTTCGCGGATGTCCATCGTGACGCTCATGCCAATATCTCCTTCGGTCGGGCGCGCAGGTTACGGGCCAGCAGGTCCATCGCTGCCATACGCACGGCCACGCCCATTTCCACCTGCTCCTGGATCACGCTGCGGTTGATGTCGTCGGCGATGCTGCCGTCGATCTCCACGCCGCGATTCATCGGTCCGGGATGCATCACGATGGCATCGGGCGCTGCGATGGCCAGTTTCTCGGCATCCAGCCCGTAACGGTGATAGTACTCCCGCTCGGACGGGATGAAGCCGCCGTCCATCCGCTCTTTCTGAAGCCGCAGCATCATCACCACGTCGACATCCTTCAGCCCCTGGCGCATGTCGTCATAGACCTCGACGCCAAACGCCTCGATCCCCGAGGGCATCAGTGTCGGCGGACCGATCAGACGGATGCGGTTCTCCAGCTTGTGCAGCATCAGGATGTTGGACCGCGCAACGCGGCTGTGGGCGATGTCGCCGCAGATGGCGATGTTCAGCCGGTGCAGACGGCCCTTCTTGCGCCGGATTGTCAGCCCGTCCAGCAGCGCCTGCGTGGGGTGTTCGTGCCGCCCGTCGCCGGCATTGATCACCGCGCAATTCACCTTCTGCGACAACAGGTCCACCGCGCCCGAATGCGGGTGCCGCACCACCAGAAGGTCGGGGTGCATCGCGTTCAGCGTCAGCGCCGTGTCGATCAGCGTCTCGCCTTTCTTGATCGAACTGGCCTGCATGGCCATGTTCATCACGTCGGCACCCAGCCGCTTGCCCGCCAGTTCGAAACTGGCCTGCGTGCGGGTGGAATTTTCAAAGAACATGTTGATTTGCGTCAGCCCCGACAGCGTGCTCGAGTGCTTTTCGCGGCGTCGGTTCAGCTCGACATACTTGTCCGCCAGGTCCAGCAGCGTCGTGATCTCGTCTGGGCGCAGGGGTTCGATACCCAGAAGGTGGCGCTGGTCGAAACGCATGGACGTGCTCCTGTAAGTTGAGCAGCTTATAGAAACCCGCCCCCGTCGCGTCCAGAGCCATAGGACCAGAGGGGTCGCGGCGCGGCGTTCCATTTTCCGCAGCGGCAGACTACGGTTTGCCGCATGGAATCGGGGTGGGATTGGCATAGCGCCAAGGCTCTGCTGGAATGGCAGATCGAACTGGGTGCGACTGAAGCGATTGGCGAGACGCCAATCGACCGTACCGTCATGCCCGAACGCCCCCCGGCGCAGTCTGCCCCCGCGATCCAGGCCGCAGCGCCGCAGGCGACCGGAGACCCGGTCGAAGCCGCCCGCGCCGCCGCCGCCGGAGCACGCGACTTGCCATCACTGCGCGCGGCTCTGGATGCCTTCGATCTGTGCGACCTGAAGCGCGGCGCGCGCAGCCTGGTGTTTGCCGACGGCACCCCCGGCGCACGGGTCATGATCATCGGCGAGGCACCGGGCCGGGACGAGGACATTCAGGGCAAGCCCTTCGTCGGCCGCGCCGGTCAGTTGCTGGACCGGATGCTGGGCGCAATCGGGCTGGACCGGTCTGCGCAGGACGATCCCGCGCGCGCGGTCTACATCACCAACGTTCTGCCCTGGCGTCCGCCGCAAAACCGCGATCCCTCGCCCGAGGAGATTGCCATGTTCCTGCCGTTCCTTGAGCGCCACGTCGCGCTGGCGGCGCCGAGGGCGATCGTTCTGATGGGCAACATCAGCTGTCAGGCGGTGCTGCGCCGGCGCGGCATCACCCGGCTGCGCGGCACCTGGACAGAGGCGCTGGGCCGGCCGGTGCTACCGATGTTCCACCCCGCTTATTTGCTGCGCCAGCCTCACGCCAAGCGCGAGGCCTGGGCAGACCTGCTTTCGCTAAAAGTCAGACTGAGGAAGATTGCCGATGCTTAAACCGCGCCGCGGGGCCGAACCCCCGATCAACCTGCTATTGCTGGGCGTGCTGCTGTTCACTGCCGAGGGCGTTGCCGGACCGTTCCGCACGCCCGACCTCACAGCCGCCATGGTAGGCGTGATGGTATTCCTGAGCGCGACGGCCTATCGCCACGCCGTGCCGATCGGCACCGGCGGCCGGCTGGCATACGCCATGATCCGCGGCTGTGCGCTGTGGCTGATCCTGGGCGCGGCGATATACATGGGCCTGTCAGAGGCGCCGCTGGAAGAAGAGGTGCGCCCGCTGTTCCTGAAAGTCGACGAAGTGCTGCCTGAACGCTTCTGGTTCCCGCTGGGCTGGGCCGTTCTGACGGTGTTCAGCTTCCTGATCGGGCCAAAGGGGCACCCCTTTGTCCGCAACTGACATGGCACGGGTGATGCGATGATTGACGGCTGGGTCCTGCTGGCCTTTGCCCCGGCGGCGCTGGCCCTGAACCTGACACCCGGTGCCGACATGATGTTCTGCATCGGTCAGGGTCTGCGGCGCGGACCTGGCGCAGCCTGGGCGGCCAGCGCCGGCATCGCGCTGGGCGGCATGGTGCACGGACTGGTCGCCGGGCTGGGCCTGGGCGCACTGGTGGCGCATTCGCCCTGGCTGTTCGATGTGATCCGCTGGGTCGGGGTCGCCTACCTGCTGGTTCTGGCTGTGCAAAGCCTGCGCGCCGGTCCGATGGGCGACGCGCCCAAGGCGGGCCGCCATGCCTTCCGCGAGGCGATGGTGGTCAACCTGACCAACCCCAAGGTGATCCTTTTCACGCTGGCCTTCGTACCACAGTTCGTGGACCCGGCGCAGCCGGTTCTACCGCAGTTCCTTGTCTTTGCCGGCATCCTGTCGCTGGGCGGACTGGTGATCAATGGCCTTGCCGGCGTGTTTGCCGGCGGGTTGGGGCGGCGGATGGCACGTTCGGCCCGCGTGGCGCGCGGGCTGGGCTGGCTAAGCGCCGGGGTATTTGCCGCGCTGGCGGTGCGGTTGGCGGTGATGGAGCGGACATGAGCGACAAGGAATTCATCCCGGTACGGATTGCGGTGCTGACGGTCAGCGACACCCGCTCGTTGGCCGAGGACCGCTCTGGCGACACGCTGGTCGCCCGGATCGAAGGCGCCGGCCATGTGCTGGCCGACCGCAAGATTCTGCCCGACGAGCGTGACCAGATCGCCGCGCAATTGCGTGAGTGGTGCGCCGATCCCGCGATCGACGTCGTGATCTCTACCGGCGGCACCGGCCTGACCGGGCGCGACGTGACGGTCGAGGCGCATCGCGATGTGTACGAAAAGGAGATCGACGCCTTCGGTACGGTGTTCACCATCGTGTCGATGCAGAAGATCGGCACCAGCGCCGTCCAAAGCCGCGCCACCGGCGGCGTTGCCAACGGCACCTATCTCTTTGCGCTGCCGGGCAGCCCGGGAGCCTGCAAGGATGCTTGGGATGAAATTCTTGTGAAGCAACTCGACTATCGCCATCGTCCCTGCAACTTTGTGGAAATCTTCCCGCGTCTGGACGAGCACAAGCGACGGAAGTAGCGGACTGGCCCGTACCAGCCTGGCGGCTTGGCAAGAACCGGCACGCGAACGACTATTCTGACGACCCATGACAGGGAGACGGTGCCGATGCGGTTTCTGCGGCAAAGCCTGACCGGGCTCTTTCTTCTGGCGGTGACGCTGGGCCTGCTGGTCTATGCCGGATCGCTGGTCAGGGACGCGGTGCAGGCGCGGCTGTCGGACGAACCGAGGATCCCGCAGGCCACTGAACGGGTCTTCGCCGTCAACGTCGTGGCGGCGACCGAGACCACCGAAACACCCGTCATCACCGCCTTCGGCGAAGTGCAAAGCGCCCGCACGTTGGAAATCCGCGCCGCGACCGGCGGCGCGCTGATGGACATGGCGCCCGGCTTTCAGGAAGGCGGACAGGTCAAGGCTGGGCAGCTGTTGGCGCGGGTCGATCCCGAAGACGCGCAGGCGGTGCTGGACCGCGCCAAATCCACCCTGCTGGATGCCGAGGCCGAAGCGCGCGAGGCCGCGCGAGCGCTGGACCTTGCGCGCGACGAGCTGGCCGCCGCCGAAGAGCAGGCAGACCTGCGCGAGCGCGCTTTCCGCCGTCAGCAGGACTTGTCCGAACGTGGCGTGGGCACGGCGGCTTCGGTCGAAACGGCGGAACTGGCCGCAAGCTCGGCTCGCCAGTCGGTGCTGTCCAGCCGCCGGGCGGTGACCCAGGCAGAGGCGCGCGTCGACCAGGCCGCCACTGCCATCGCACGGCAGAACATCGCCCTGGCCGAAGCCGAGCGCGACCTGCGCGACACCGAGATCCGCGCCGGTTTTGACGGCACGCTGATGGACGTCGGCGTGGTCGAAGGACGGCTGGTGTCTACGAATGAAAAACTGGCGGTGTTGATCGACCCGAATGCGCTTGAGGTCGCGTTCCGGGTCTCGACCCAGGAATACACACGCCTGTTGGACCAGTCCGGCAGCCTTCTGCGCGCGGCGGTGACCGTCACGCTTGACGTGTTTGGCGGCGCGCTGTCCGCGCCGGGGCAGGTGGCCCGCGAGGGCGCCGCCGTGGGCGCGGGCCAGACCGGCCGGCTGCTGTTTGCCGCGCTTGACGGGGCTGTCGGTTTCAAGCCGGGCGATTTCGTCACCGTCAGCATCGCCGAGCCGCCGCTGGAGCGGGTCATCCGCCTGCCTGCCGCCGCCATCGACGCGCGTCAGCAGGTTCTGGTGATCGGCGCGGACGACAGGCTGGAAGCCCTGCCCGTAACCCTGATGCGCCGTCAGGGCGACGACATCCTCGTGCGCGCCGCCGATCTGGCCGGGCGCGAGGTGGTTGCCGAGCGTACGCCGCTTCTGGGTGCCGGCATCAAGGTGCGCGCGCTGCGCCCGGGCCGTGCCGCCGCACCGGCCCAGCCCGAGATGGTAGAGCTGGACGATGAACGCCGCGCCCGGCTGATCGCCTTTGTCGAGGGCAACACCCGCATGCCGGAAGAGGTCAAGCAGCGCCTGCTGTCCCAGCTGGAACAGCCCAGCGTGCCTGCCGACACGATCCAGCGGCTTGAATCCCGGATGGGAAGCTAGCCATGGCGATGCGCACACCACGGCCCGCTGGCGGCATCCTGTCCTACTTCACCCGTCACGGGACGGTGTCGAACCTGCTGTTGGTGCTGCTGCTGGTCGCCGGTCTGGCGGCCATCCCCAACATGCGGGCGCAGTTCTTTCCTGACGTGATCGTCGACAACGTCTCGGTCGGGGTGCGCTGGGATGGCGCGGGGGCCGAGGATGTCGACAAGGCCATCGTCCAGGTGCTTGACCCGGTTCTGCTGGCGGTCGAGGGGGTGGAAAGCTCTCAGGCTACCTCGCGCGAAGGTTCGGCGCGCATCCGGCTGGAGTTCGAGCCGGGCTGGGACATGAGCCGCGCCGCCGACGATGTGCAAAGCGCCGTCGATGCCGTCACCACCTTGCCCGAGGATTCCGACGCGCCCAGCGTGACGCGGGGCACCTGGCGCGACCGCGTAACTGACGTGGTGGTAACCGGCCCGGTGGCCGTGGACCAACTGGCCCGGTTTGCCGATGAGCTGGTGGTGCGCCTGTTTGCCGTCGGCGTGACCCGCGCCACGATCAGCGGCGTCGCCGCGCCTGAAACGGTGGTCGAGGTCCCCGCGGCCAACCTGATTGCCCATGACGTGACCATGCAGCAGATCGCCGAGGCGATCGCCGAGGAGGTCGACGCCGACCCGGCAGGCGATGTCAGCGGTGGCGGTGCACGGGTACGCACCGGCGTCGAAAAGCGCAGCGCGGCCCAGATCGCGGCCATCGTGCTGCGCTCCGATCCGGATGGATCGACCCTGCGGGTCGGCGACGTGGCGCAGGTGCGGGTGCAGGGCGTGGACCGCGAAAGCGGCTTTTTCGTTGGCGACAACCCGGCGATGACCATCCGCATCGACCGCAGCGACCAGGGCGATGCCATCGGCATTCAGCGCGATGTCGAGGATGTCGCCCGCGCCTTTCAGGCGACCCTGCCCGAAGGTGTGAGCATCGACCTGATCCGCACCCGTGCCGAGGCGATCACCGGGCGGCTGAACATCCTGATGGAAAACGGCCTTTCGGGCCTGCTGATGGTGGTCGCGCTGCTGTTTCTGTTCCTGAACGCGCGCACGGCGCTATGGGTGGCGGCGGGCATTCCCACCTCGATGCTGGCGGCCATCGCGCTGATGTACGCCTTTGGGATCACCATCAACATGATCTCGCTCTTTGCGCTGATCATCACCCTGGGCATCGTGGTCGACGATGCCATCGTGGTGGGCGAACACGCCGACAGCCGCGCACGCAAGGGCGAAGAGCCGTTTGCCGCGGCCGAAAACGCGGCGCGGCGCATGGCCCTGCCGGTGGTCAGCGCCACCCTGACGACGGTGATCGCCTTCTTCGGGTTGACCGCGATCAGCGGACGTTTCGGCGAAATGATCGCCGACATTCCCTTCACCGTGATCACCGTTCTGCTGGCCTCGCTGGTGGAGTGTTTCTTCATCCTTCCCAACCACATGGCCCATTCGCTGCGCCACGCCCAGGCGCGGCCGTGGTACGATTGGCCCTCGCGAACGGTCAATCGCGGCTTTCGCTGGGTGCGCGACCGGCTGTTCCGTCCGCTGATCAGCGGCGTGATTGCGGCGCGCTACGCGGTGATCGCGGCGGCGGTTGTGCTGCTGGCCAGCCAGGCCGCACTGCTGATCCGGGGCGACGTGCCTTGGCGCTTCTTCAACTCGCCCGAACAGCCTTCGGTCAGCGGCAACTTTGCCATGGCCCCCGGCGCAACCCGCGCCGACACGCTGGAGATGATGCGCGAGATGCAGCGCGCGACCGAGGCGTTGGGCAAGCAATA